>CACKCD010000008.1 GCA_902598595.1 uncultured Pelagibacteraceae bacterium | reverse complement strand
TGGTATTCATCCACATGAAGCCAAGGAACATAAAAATATTAAATTAACGAATATAATTGAAAAAGTTAAAAAAAATAAAAAGATTATAGGAATAGGTGAAACAGGATTAGACTTTTATTATAATCATTCAGAAAAAAAAGATCAAATAAATTCATTCTTAGAGCATATAGAAGCTTCCAAGCAAACAAATTTACCGATAATAGTTCATACTCGTTCTGCAGAAAATGAAACTTTTGAAATATTGCAAAAAGCAGTAAAACAAAGTGATTTAAAAATTTTAATTCATTGTTTTACTGGTTCTAAGAATTTCGCTTTTAAATTACTTGATCTAGGAGCTTATATATCTGCTAGTGGTGTTGTTACATTTAGAAAATCTCATGATTTGGCAAATACATTTAAAGAAATTCCACTGAATAGACTTTTAGTTGAAACAGATTCTCCGTATTTAGCTCCTGAACCTCTTAGGGGAAAACCAAATGAGCCAAGTTATATAATTCATACGGTAAAATTCTTATCACAATTAAAAAAAGTCTCTTTCGAGAATATTTCAGAGTCGACTACTAAAAATTTTTTTAATTTATTCGGTAAATTAATTTGAAAAATAAGTTTACTATTCTTGGATGTGGCAGTTCACTGGGAAGTCCCTGGATTACAAATTATAGAGGAAAGCTAAAAGATAATGTTAAAAATATTAGAACAAGATGTTGTGCACATATACGTTATATGGGGTCATCAATTTTAATAGATTCTTCTCCTGATATTAAATACCAGTTTCTTAAAAATAAGATTAAATCTTTAGACGCAATTATGTTTACCCACGAACATGCTGATCAAACATCAGGAATCTTTGAATTAAGACCTTTTTATTGGATAAATAAAAAAAAGATTCCTGTCTATGGAAGTAGAAAAACGATGAAAGCTCTTCTTAAAAAATACACATTCTGTTTTAAACCTAAACAAGGGTATAAACCCATTATGAAAGCTAATGTCATAAAAGACAATTTTTTAATAAAATTAAAAAACAAAACACTAAAAGTAAAAGCTTTCGAGGTTAATCACGGAATGATAAAAGCAACAGGATATCTTTTTAACAATGTTGCTTATATAAGTGATTGCAATAAGATACCCAATTCAGCTCTAAAGAATTTATATAAACTTGATTTTTTAATAATTGACTGTCTCAAAATGGAAAGACACCCATCTCATTTTTGTTATCAAGAAGTTTTGGATTTAGTCAAGTTAATACAACCTAAAAAAACTATTTTAACAAATTTACATACAGATTTAGATTATGAAACATTAACAAAAAAATTACCAAAAAATATTGTGGCAGCGTATGATGGTATTAGTTTTAATTTTTAATTTCTGTTTCTATTAATTTTATAAATTTTTTTGAACTTGGTTTGGTGAATGAAGCAAATGTATCCACAACTTTCCCTTTTTTTCCAATAATTATTTTGTGAAAATTCCATTTTGGTATTGCGCCTATGCCGTGATTATCTTTGGCCCATTTATAAAAAGGATGAGCTTCTTTTCCAATAACATTTGTTTTAATTGTCATAGGGAAGTTGATACCAAAATTAGTTTCGCAAAAATCTTTAATTTCTTTATTAGTTCCAGGCTCTTGTTTAAAATTATTTGTAGGTACACCAATTATGACCAAATCTTTATCTTTGTAGTTGTTCCATAATTTTTGTAAATCTTCATATTGGGGTGTATAACCGCATCTACTAGCAACATTTACAACTATTATCACTTTATCTTTAAAATTATTTAATTTAATCTTTTTTCCATCAATACCATCAAAGGTATAATCATAAGCTAGATTTGAATAATTAGCCGATGCATTGTTAAAAAAAAATATCATAATAATAAAAAAAAAAATTTTTTTAATCATTTAAATACTTTAAAGGCTTTAAGAAATGCATCCATAGGCAATATGACACAATTCAATCTATTGATGTTTTTTTTATTAATTAATTCATTAAATTCTTTAAATTTATTTGGAAAACTAAATTTTATATTCTTTTTAATCTTACTAAATTTTTCAATTTCTTTAACTAAAACTTTAATTTTTATACCCTTTATCTTTTTAGAAAATAAACTTGCAGATGCTTCACATAAAATACAAGATTCTGTTTCATATCGAATAGATTTTATTTTTGATTTATCAGCGATAAATTCCATTTTAATGAGGTCTCCACATAAAGAATTTTTAGCAAAAGATTTATGTGTGTATTTATTTTTTAAACCTACATTATTTGTAGATGAAGCAATCTTAATGATTTTTGAATTAATCATTTTTTTGAAAAAATAAGTAATAAAAAGTAACCAAATAGAGTAGAAAGTAATGATCCAGCCAATACACCTATCTTAACTCCGTCCATATATTCCATATTGTTAGCAAATGCTAAATTTCCAACAAAAAGACTCATTGTAAATCCTATACCAGTTAAAATTGATACAGCATAAAATGCTGGCCAAGTCGAATTATTAGGTTTGTCTGCAAATTTTAATTTCACTGAAATGTAAGAGAGAACAAAAACTCCAATTTGTTTTCCAAAAAACAATCCCAACACAATACCAAGTGGAACAGGATTGAGTAGTGTTGCAAATGTCAAACCTTCTAAAGATACTCCTGCATTGGCGAATGCAAAAATCGGCATTATCCCAAAAGCAACATAGGGTGAGAGATTATGTTCTAATCTTAATAATAACGATTTTTTGTTATTTTTAATATCATGTGGAATTGTTAGGGCCAATATTACTCCAGCAATTGTTGCGTGTACCCCAGATTGATGTGTGAAATCCCAAAGAAATATACCAACGATTAAATAAGGAAGAAAAATTTTAACTTTAAATTTATTTAGACTTATTAATACTATTACAGAGACTAACATTAGTATCAAATATTTTATTTCTATATTGCCAGAGTAAAAAAAAGCAATGATAACAATTGCTCCTAAATCATCAATTATAGCTAGAGCGGTTAAAAAAACTTTTAAAGATATTGGAACTCTTTTTCCTAATAACGATAGAACTCCTAAAGAAAAAGCTATATCAGTAGCTGAAGGTATTGCCCATCCTCTTAATGTAGTGCTGTCAGAATAATTTACTAGAATATAAAAAAGAGCTGGTATAACCATACCGCCAATTGCTCCAATAATTGGCAACATAGCTTGTTTTGGATTTGAAAGTTCACCTTGTAAAAATTCTCTTTTAATTTCTAAAGAAACAAAAAAGAAAAATATGGCCATTAAAACATCGTTTATCCAATGTAGAACACTAAGTTTTAATCCAAAATCTTTACTACCAAGTATAATGTACTGTTCTAAAGTAGAAAAATATAAATCACTGTAATTTCCATTGCTAATTATCAAAGCAAGAATAGCTGCAAAAAGTAGAATTAATCCAGAAGCAGCTTCTAATTTAAAAAAATATTTAAAAGGTTTTGTAATGTGTTGGATCATAGCTATTATTTACTTCTATAGAGACCATCTTTCAATTGCCAAAAAGGTATATTTAACCTATAAAAACAGTCAATCGGGGCGTAGCGCAGCCTGGTAGCGCATCTGGTTTGGGACCAGAGGGTCGCAGGTTCAAATCCTGCCGCCCCGACCAATTCGATATGAATATTAATAAAGTTGTTGTTATAGGTTCAGGTACTATGGGCAGCGGTATTGCTGCACATCTTTGCAATGCTAATATTCCTGTTGTTTTGTTAGACTTAAGAACAGAAATAGCTGAAAAAGCTAAGGAAAGAATATTAAAATCTCGTCCACCATTATTATTTGAACAATCAAGAATTAATACTCTTAAAACAGGAAATATTTCTGATGATTTTGAAAATGTTTCTGACGCAGATTGGATTATTGAAGCTGTTGTAGAAAGAATAGATATTAAACATGAAATTTATGAGAAAATTTTTAAAAAAAGAAAAAAGGACTCTGTAGTTTCATCAAATACGTCAACGATACCTTTAAAAGTTCTTTCTCAAAAACTTTCAAGTACAGATAAAAAAGATTTTTGTATAACACATTTTTTTAATCCTGTTAGATATATGGGGCTATTAGAAATTGTGATAGAGCAATCAAACGATAAAGATAAAATCAACTTGCTAAAAGACTTTTGTGAAAGCAAATTAGGAAAGGGTGTAATTAAATGTGGAGATACACCAGGTTTCTTAGGTAACAGAGTAGGAGTTTATGCAATGCAAATTGCTATGACTGAAGCAATTAAAATGAATTTATCAATAGAAGAAGCAGACGCAATTTTTGGAAGACCAATGGGCATACCAAAAACTGGTGTATTTGCATTATATGATCTAATTGGCATTGATTTAATGTCAGATGTATTAAAAAGTTTTAAAAAAGAATTACCAAATAACGATGATTTTCAAAAGGTAGTCGAAGACATACCTATAATACAAAAATTGATTGAAACTGGATATACAGGTAGAAAAGGCAAGGGTGGTTTCTACAGAATAAACAAGTCAGATGGGAATAAAGTTTTAGAGGCGCTTAACTTGAAAGAAAATCAGTATTATCCATCTAAAAAAATTGATTTACAAATTAAAAATTTAAACCTTCTAGAACTAATAAGTAGAAATGACAAATATGGGAAGTATGCTTGGTCAGTAATATCAAAAATTATTTTATATTCATCATCTTTAGTTCCACAAATTACCAAAGAATATAATGATATTGACGAAGCCTTGCGACTTGGATTTAATTGGTCAATGGGTCCATTCGAAATGCTTGAGTCTATTGGTTTAGATAATTTTTTTTCAAAGATAGAAAAGATAGAAAATAATAAATTTTTAGAAGATTTAAAGATCAAAGGATTAAAAAATTTTTACGATGAACGTCAAAAATACACAGAAATTGAAACTTTAGCTAAAACAAAAAAAACAGTAATAAAAATAGATAAAAATAATTCTGCTGAAATTTATAGATTTAAAGATTTTAATATAGTTGAGTTTAATACCAAGGCAAATGCTTTAGATTACAACTCAATGGATGCACTAATGAATGCCACTGATAAGCCTTTAGTAATAATAAACGAGAGTATGCAATTTTCTGCAGGGGTAAACCTAAATTACGTTATGGAATTTATCAAAAATAAAGATTTAAAATCAGTTGAAAAATTTATCAAGTATTTTCAAGAAACTTGTAAAAATTTGAAATACTCCAAGAATCCAGTGGTATCAGCTCCTTCAGGATTAGCACTGGGAGGAGGAGAAGAGGTTGTACTGCAAAGTAACCATGTAGTATCTCATACAAATATTGTTATGGGTTTAGTAGAAACGATAGTTGGATTAGTGCCGGCTGGTGGCGGTTGTAAAGAACTTTTGTACAGATGGTCTCAGTCTGATAAAGCTAAAAATGATCCAGATTATGCTCCATTACAAGTTTTTGATATTATTGGTTATGCCAAAACTGCTACTTCACCTCAAGAGGCAAAACCTTTATTATTTTTAGATAAAAATAGCGAAGTAATTATTAATAGAAATAATCTTTTACCTTTTGCTAAAAATTATATTAAAAATAACAAAGATTTTTCTCCCCCAAAAGAATGTAAATTTAGACTATCTGGGAGACAAGTGAGAGAAAAAATGATCAAAGTACTTGAAGATTTATATAATAATAAGAAAATTTTAGATCATGGTATGGAAGTTGGAAAAGAATTAGCATATGTTTTAAGTGGAGGTGATACAGATTTAAAAAAAGAACTAACTGAAGATCAAATGTATAAATTAGAATTAAATAGTTTTATGAAATTGATAGAAACTGATAAAACTCAGAAGAGAATTGCGCATACACTAAAAACTGGAAAACCCTTGGTAAACTAGATGACTATGTATAATGCACCTGTTGAAGATATGATGTTTCTTTTCGATAATCTTAAAGACAACAAAAACTATCAAGAAATTGATAAGTTTAAAGAAATTAACTCAGATTTGGTAAAAGATATCTTAGATCAAGCAGCAAAGATTAATCAGGAAATTGTTCATCCTTTGGCCAAAGCCGGGGATGACAGTCCATGTGTTTACGAAAACGGCATTGTTAGATCTCCTCCAGGTTACAAAGAGGCTTATAAAAAATTTATAACTGACGGTTGGACATCATTATCGTGTGACCCTAGATATGGCGGTCAAGGGATGCCTAAAACTGTAAGCACCTTTTTCGAGGAAATGTTATCATCTGCAAGTTTATCATTTAAACTATATAGTGAGTTAAGTATTGGCGCATATAATTGCATTCTACATCATGCTGATCAAAAAATTAAAGATAAGTTTCTCCCTAAAATAGTAGAAGGTAAATGGAGTGGAACAATGTGTTTAACCGAGTCTCAGTGTGGAACAGATTTAGGTTTAATTAAAACTAAGGCAATTAAAAATGATGATGAGTCGTTTTCTTTAACTGGTCAAAAAATATTTATTACATCAGGTGATCACGATCTAACAGAGAATATAATACATTTGGTTTTAGCAAAAATACCTGGAGCTCCACAAGGCACTAAAGGTATCAGTTTATTTTTAGTTCCAAAATTTAATGTAAATGAAAATGGATCTGTTGGATCAAGAAATGGAGTAAGCACTCTATCTATTGAAACAAAAATGGGTATAAAAGGCTCTCCTACTTGTGTTTTAAATTTTGATAATGCCAAAGGTTTTCTAATTGGAAAAGAGAACAAAGGTTTAAGTTCAATGTTCACTATGATGAATCTAGAGAGAATTATTGTTGGTATACAAGGATTAGGTATTGCTGAAACAGCTTATCAAAATTCATTAGCTTATTGTAAAGAGAGAAAACAAGGAAAATCAAATGACAATAAAAATAATGAAACAGATTTAATTATAAAACATGCTGATATAAGAAGAAGTTTGATGACTATGAAGTCACTAATTGAGGGTCAAAGATCTTTAGCCTTTTGGTTATCCCAACAAGTAGATGTAAGTTTAAATCACTCCAACGATAAAATTAGAAAAGAAGCTGATGACATGGTTTCATTAATGACACCAGTGGTAAAATCTTTTTTTTCAGATACAGGTATGGAGATAACAAATGAAGCAATTCAAGTTTTTGGTGGTTACGGGTATACAAGAGATCAAGGTATTGAGCAGTTATACCGAGACAATAGAATTACACCTATATACGAAGGAACTAACTCTGTTCAAGCTATTGATCTAGTATTTAGAAAAGTATTAGCAAATAAAATATTGGATAAGTTTGTTAAATTGATCCAAAATGAAATAACAAATAATAAAGATAATCAAGAGTTAAAAAAATTTATAGATATTCTTGAAAAGAAGATAATTATACTTCAACATTTTGCCAAGTGGTTAGAAGAAAAGTTAAAAGTTCAAAGAGATGATGTAAGTGCTGCTTGTAATGATTTTCTAAAGGTTCTTAGCTACGTGGCCCTAGGATTCTCATGGTTAAAGATGACTAAAATAAGCTTTAAAAATTCAAATAAAAATAAAGATTTTTATGATGAAAAGATTAATACTGCAAAATATTTCTTTGATAAAATATTTCCAAGAGTTGATAGTCACTACCAATCAGCTATAGCCGGTAGCGAAAGTATTATGAAAGCTAAATTTAACTAATAATGAGCGTATACGAGAAAAATTTAGATAAAAACAAAGCTAATTTTGTCCCTTTAACACCACTAACATTTTTAAAAAGAGCAAAAGATATTTATCCTAATTATGAAGCTATAATTTATGAGGATCGCAAATACACCTGGGCAGATGTTTATAAAAGATGTGTGAAATTTGCTAGTGCCTTAACAAAAATAGGAATAAAAAAAGGAGATACAGTCTCATTTTTAGCATTTAATACTCCTGAAATATTTGAAGCACATTATTCAGTTCCGATGACCGGCGCGGTATTAAATACAATTAATATACGATTAGATGCAAAAACTATTTCTTATATTTTAGAACATGGAGAAGCTAAAGTTTTAGTTGTAGATCGTCAGCTCCATACAGAAGTAAAAAAGGCTTTAAGTTTTATTAAACGTAAAATTACTATTATAGATATAAATGATAAATTTGCAGATCAATCAAAATTAGATAAAATTGGCGATTTGGAATATGAGAAATTTTTGAATACAGGTGACGAAAATTATAATTGGCAAATGCCAGGCGATGAATGGCAAGCATTGTCTTTAAGTTACACCTCCGGAACTACTGGAAATCCTAAAGGTGTTGTCTATCATCATAGAGGATCTTATTTAATGTCTACTGGAAGTGCTGCAGCATGGAACATGCCAAACAGACTTAATTTTTTAACAATTGTTCCAATGTTTCATTGTAATGGATGGGGATATCCTTGGACTATTCCTATGCTGATAGGACGTACAATTTGCTTAAGAAACATTGATGTAAAAAAAATTTTCGAATTAATTGAGAAATATGAAGTGACACATTTTGGTGGAGCTCCAATTGTATTAAATATGATAACAGGGGCGCCAGAAAAAGATAGAAAAAAACTCAAACATAAAGTTTTTGTTTTAACCGCAGGAGCACCTCCACCAAGTATAATTTTTAAAAAGATGAAGAGTCTTGGTTTTGAAGTAATGCATGTTTACGGTTTAACAGAAACATATGGTCATGTTACTCAATGTGCATGGAATGAATCATGGGATGATCTAAATGAGGAAAAACAAAATGAAATTAAAGCTCGTCAAGGTGTAAGATATCCTAATACAGAAGGTGTGACTATAATGGATCCTAAAACTATGAAAGAAGTTCCCAAAGATGGTAAAACAATAGGAGAGATAATGATAAGAGGGAATATCGTTATGAAAGGTTATTTTAAAGATAAAGATGCTACCGATAAAGCTATGAAAGGTGGTTGGTTTCACACTGGAGATTTAGCTGTAATGCACCCAGATGGATATGTCAAAATACAGGATAGATCAAAAGATATAATTATATCTGGTGGTGAAAATATATCATCTATTGAAATTGAAAACACACTTGCGAAGCATCCATCAGTTTCAATCGCAGCAGTTGTTGCTAAACCTGATGAAAAGTGGGGTGAGGTCCCATGCGCTTTTATTGAAATAATTAAAGATAAACCTGTCACTGAAAAAGAACTAATATCTTTTTGTAAGGAAACATTAGCTGGATTTAAGGTTCCAAAAAAAGTTGAATTTTGTGAACTTCCAAAGACTTCAACTGGAAAAATTCAAAAATTTGAATTAAGAAAAAAAGCTAAAGAATTAAATTAAGAATTTTATATAATGACCAAAATCTCTATTGATCTTACTTGGAAATTAAATAATGGAAAATTAACTCCTGGCAATTATTCTAACAAACATGAGATTAAGTTTAATGACAAAATTAGTATTAATGGTGATGCTGCCCCTGACTGGCGTGGAGACAAACAGAATAGTAATCCCGAACAAACACTTGCGGCATCACTGAGTAGTTGCCATATGATGACATTTTTAGCTTTAGCAGCAAAAATGAATTGGCCGGTGTCTAGCTACACAGACAATGCAATAGCAACACTTGGAAAAAATTCAAAAGGAAAAATGTCTGTAATAAACATTGAATTAAATCCAAAAGTCAAATTTTCAAATAATTTTTCAGTTGACATTAAAAAGATGAAAGAAGTTCAAGAAAGAGCTCATCGTTATTGTTTTATTGCTAATTCACTTGCTGAAGAGGTTATCGTAAAGATTAATTAATATGAATATTAGAAAAAATAGTGAAATCTTAGAAACTTCTTTAACTAGTAATGGAGTCTTACGTTTAAATTTAAACAGTCCAGAAAATTTGAATGCCTTATCAGAAAATATGATTGATTTAATGCAGAAAAATATTGATAAGGGAGGTTCTGATAAAAATGTAAGAGTAATTATTATTTCGGCTGAAGGAACAACATTCTCATCAGGCCATGATTTAAAAGAACTAAAAAAAGCACGAAAAAATTCGGACAGAGGAAAAAAGTATTATTCAAAAATAATGAATAAATGCTCAAAAATGATGCAATCAATTATAAATAATCCAAAGCCAGTTATAGCTGAGGTAGGTGGTGTAGCTACAGCGGCTGGCTGTCAATTGGTAGCTAGCTGTGACCTTGCTTATGCAAATACGTCGGCTAAATTTGCTACACCGGGAGTTAATATTGGTTTGTTTTGTTCTACTCCAATGGTTGCAATTTCAAGAAACCTTTCTAACAAACACTCAATGGAAATGTTATTAATAGGTGAACTTATATCATCTGAAAAAGCAGCTGCAATTGGTTTAATTAATGAAGTTTTGCAAGATGACAAGCTTAAAAATTTTGTTTTAAATCAAGCTATTAAGATTTCAAAAAAATCAGCTGTTACTTTAAAAATTGGTAAACACGCATTTTATAAGCAAATTGATATGAAATTATCAGATGCATATGACTATGCCTCAAAGACAATGGTTGAAAATATGTTAAAACTTGATGCAAAAGAGGGTATTGACGCATTTATTAATAAAAGAAAACCCAAGTGGCAAGATAAATAAATCACTCTAAATATAATAAAGGTTTTAAATTGATTACAGAAATTAAAAATAAAAAGATATTCTCTACTGACGTTGGGCATGATTTTGATCTCAAAAATCCAACGATTATTCTTTTACATGGAAGTGGTCAATCACATGTTGTTTGGTCATTGACAGACCAGTTTTTAGCAGATCAAGGATATAATGTTTTTGCTTTAGATTTACCAGGGCATGGAAATTCGGAGGGACCATCATTACAATCAATTGAGGAGATGTCTAAATGGTTAAAGGATTTTGTACAACATATGGGTATAGAAAAATCTATCTTAGTAGGACATTCTCAAGGATGTTTGATCGCTCTTGAATTTGCTAGATGTTATCCCACAAAGGTTGATAAAATTATTTTTATTGCTGGTTCATATTCTATACCAGTCAATAAAAGTTTAATTGATCTTTCTTTATCAGGTGATATGGAGGCCTTAAATCTTATGATGAAGTGGGGGTATGGATCATCTAAACAATTTATAGGGGGAAACCCTTTACAGAAAATTCTTAATTCTTCAAGAGAGGTAAGAGAGGTTTTAGCGGTCGATTTAATAGCTTGCAATAATTATAAAAATGGTGTTGATGCGGTAAAAAGTATTAGTTGTCCAACATTTTTTATTTTTGGAGAAATTGATAAGATGATTAGATTAGATTCG
This sequence comes from uncultured Pelagibacteraceae bacterium, assembly GCA_902598595.1. Taxonomy (GTDB): domain Bacteria; phylum Pseudomonadota; class Alphaproteobacteria; order Pelagibacterales; family Pelagibacteraceae; genus Pelagilacustribacter. The sequence goes on along the minus strand of CACKCD010000008.1, from coordinate 23,007 downwards.
GGAAAAAAATTTGCTGAAATGATTAAAAATTCTCAAATACATATTATTAAAAATTGTGGACATATGATTATTTTTGAAAATGCTTTTGAGATGAGAGAAAAAATTGTAAAATTTTTAAAAAAATGAATAATTTTAATATAAGCAAATCAAGAAGACTAAGGTCAACTCCTTTTACTTCAAGAATAGAAAAACAAGGAGTTAAAAGTTATACTGTTTACAACCATATGCTTTTACCAACTACATTTTCATCTCCTCAAGATGAATATTTACACTTAAAAAAAGATGTTCAAATTTGGGATGTATCAGTTCAAAGAGAAATTGAAATCTCAGGTAAGGATGCTCATAAGCTTGTTCAGCTAATGACCTGTAGAGACCTTTCAAAATCGAAGATTGGTAAATGTTATTATTTACCGTTAATTGACTCAGATGGTGGAATAATAAACGATCCTTTGATTTATAAACTAAAAGATGACTTATGGAGAATTTGTATAGCAGACTCTGACGTATTGTTATTTGCCAAAGGTATTGCGTCTGGAAGAAATTTAAATGTAAGTATTTTTGAAGCTGATATTGACACATTAGCAATACAAGGACCAAAATCTTTTAAACTTATGGAAGAAGTTTTTGGTAAGGAAATTACAAAACTTAAATTTTTTAATTATGATTTTTTCAATTTTAGAAAAAATAAATATCTGATTTCAAGATCTGGTTTTTCAAAACAAGGTGGTTTTGAAATTCACGTTGATAATTTTAAAGCAGGTCTTGAAATATATGATTATTTATTTGAAATAGGACACAAATATAATTTAAAACCAAGTTGTCCCAATCACCCTGAGAGAATAGAAGGGGGGTTGTTATCATATGGCAATGATATGCATATTAATAACAATCCTTTTGAATGCGGCTTTGATCAATATGTACATTTAGACTCAGATGTAGAATTCTTAGGTAAAGAAAGTTTAAAAAAAATAAAAAACAATGGAATTAAAAGAAAGCTCATGGGAGTTAAAATTAATACAAAAGAAATAAATTTAACGGATATAAACTTACTAGATAAAGATAATAATATTATCGGAGATTTAAGATCTGCTGCTTACTCACCAACTTTTGATAAGATTGTCGGTATAGCAATGATTAAAATAGAATTTTGTAAAGATAAAGAGAATTTCAATATGTTAATTAATAATAAAAATGTGAAAGGTGAAATTTGTAAATTTCCAATTATATAAAAATGAAAAAAGCTAGAATTTACATACCAGCAAAAACGGCTATGCAATCGGGTAGGGGAAAAACTAAGAAATGGGTTTTAGAATTTATTACTAAAGATACTTCGATTAACCCATTAATGGGATGGGAAAGTTCCACAGATACGCTAGAAGAAGTTGTTTTGAGATTTTCATCTAAAGAAAAAGCAATCGAGTATGCTGAGTCAAATGATATAATTTATAAAGTTATTGAACCAAAAAAGAAGGAATTTGTTATAAAATCGTATGCAGATAACTTCCTTAAAAATTAATTATGTGGCGTAGTTTTTTTACCGAAAAAAAATGGTTAGTTTGGTCATGGGGAGGATTTGCTTTTATTATTTTATCTCTTTTAGCACAAACTTATATAGATGTTAAAATCAATGAATGGTATAAAGGTTTTTACGACTTACTTCAGGAAGCCCCTAAAAGAGAATTGTCAGAATTTTATGACGGAATAATGCTTTTCATGAAATTAGCTATTCCATATGTAATTATTTATACAATTACTAATTATTTTACTCGTTTATGGGCTTTTAGATGGAGAGAGGCAATGACTTTTTCTTATATGCCTTATTGGAGAGCAGTAGACGCGAAAGTTGAAGGAGCTTCTCAAAGAATACAAGAAGATTGTATGAATTTTGCTAAAATTGTTGAAAGCTTAGGTCTTCAAGTGGTTAGAGCGATAATGTTATTAATAGCTTTTTTACCTATTCTATGGGGACTTTCATCTAATGTAGTAATTCCTTTTTTTAAAGATATTTCTGGATCTTTAGTTTGGGTATCTTTAGTAGCAAGTTTAGGTGGACTTATCATAAGCTGGATTGTAGGAATAAAACTTCCTGGTTTAGAATACAATAATCAAAAAGTAGAAGCAGCATTTAGAAAAGAATTAGTATACGGTGAAGATGATAGAAGAAATTATGCCCAAGCACCTACGATTTTGCAACTTTTTACTGGAATAAAGTTTAATTATCATCGATTATTTTTACATTATGGGTATTTTGACTTATGGTTAATTATGTACAACCAAACAATGATAATAGTTCCTTATCTTTTAATGGGTCCAGGTTTGTTTACAGGCGCTATGACATTAGGTGTTCTAATTCAAACTTCTAGTGCATTTAGAGAAGTTCAAAGTAGCTTCTCCTTGTTTCTACAAAACTGGACTAGAATAACAGAATTAAGATCTATTTATAAACGTCTTATGGAATTTGAGACTGCTATTAATTTTAAAAAGAAGTTGAGAAAACCTAGAAAATCTGATGTAAGAGCTTAATGGAGCTCTATCTAAAACTCATTGATGTACTATTTCCAGTTTTCTTTGTTATTGGCGTAGGATACTATCTCGGAAAAAAAGATCCAAAATTTGATACTAAATTTATAACAAATTTTGCGGGAAATATCGGTACTCCCGCTATGATCTTTTACACAATTACAACCACTGGAATTACTTTAGATATATTTATTGAATATTTTATTTATTCTTTAATAATAATCGGTGGTTTTGCCATCGTAGGATTAATATTTCTTTTTATACTTAAAAAAGATATAATTAGTGAACTTCCACCTTTAATCCTTCCAAACACTGGTAATATGGGCGTTCCAATATGTCTTTTTGCTTATGGAACTAGCGGGTTAGGGGTTGCCTCAGCAGTGGCTTCTGTAATAATACTTCTTCACTTTACGTTAGGTGTTTTACTAGCTAAAAAAAGTTTTTCTCTAGATATACTTATTAAAAATGTTCCTATATATGCAATTATAGCTTCTGTAATCTTTTTATATTTTAAGTGGGATGTTCCCGGATATATCGAAAATACAACTTTTCTTTTGACCTACACAACTATTTTTTTAGTACTAATGTCTTTAGGTATCGCATTATCTCGATTTCAAGTTGTTTCCTGGACAAAAGCTTCAATATTAGGGGCGGTAAGAGTTATAATAGGTCCAATTATTGGATTTAGTTTAATAAGATATTTAGGTTTAGAAGGATTTCCAGCAGGTGTTTTATTAATACAATCAGCTATGCCCAGTGCAGTTTTGACTTATTTAGTTGGTTCAATGTATTCAGAAAAAAAAGTCGTAGATAGTGTTGCGAGTGTTATTGTTACCTCTACTATAATGTCCTTAATAACAGTTCCTGTAGTTGTTTTTTATAGTTTAAAATATTTCCAATAAATACAGTTAGTTACATAAATTTATTAAAGTAAATTATTAATATATAGGTCAGTATAGTTTACTTATAAATAGAAAAAGCAAGATAAAGATTGAAAATACTAGGTTATTTAAGCACTATATTATGACTTAAAAATAAAAAAAATCATATAATTATTGAAAAAAAGCGTAAATAAATGATTTTTAAAAAAAATAAGTCAAACCATGAAGCAATACCAACGATTTTAGTTCAATTAAAAGTGTTAAATATCAACATTTCTAGAAGCATTGCAATAAGGGAATATACCGTTTAAACGGCCATAGAGGGTCTAATTTTTTCGATTATATGTTGTATAGTACAACTAGCCGGGGAATAAGTAAATTTAATATTGTAAAAAGGTAGATCTGCCCAATCGCCCGTCAAATAACAATTCTAGACGATTATACCCTCCTTTTTTAGAAGTTTTTTCTTTGTTTTAAGGCCACCTTTAGCAGAGTATCCTCCAAGTGATCCATTAGATCTTATAATCCTATGACAGGGTATTTGGGTAGGATAGGGGTTTTTAGCTATCGCATTAGCAACGGCTCGGACTGCTAGAGGCGTTCCAATAGCTTTTGCCACTTGTGAGTAGGTTTTCGTGCTGCCAAATGGTATTTTCTTTAAATATCTCCACACTTTTACTTGAAATTTGGTACCTTTTAGCTTCATTAGTCAATAATTAGATAAATTGTAAGAGAAATACATATTAAAAGGGTTATTAATAAGCCAAAAGCTATCGATTTTTTACCTTTAGAGCTTGAATTGGTCCAGAAATAGGAAATTCCATAAACTGCAGCTATAAATATTGCTATGGGAAGGATGAATTTTATCATTTAGGCTTTCAAAAGTTCAATTTTTACGCTCGTTTTGGCTTGGTTTGTGAAAATTTGCAAATTGCTTAGAACCCTTATTTGGCCCCACAAATATGAGCGTCCAAGCTGCTTTTCCATCAGGAATCTCCAAACTATGAGTGTCTGAGGCCTTTCTAAGACCTATATAGCCTGGACCCCGCCAAAATCGACCTTTTTTCGTGGTTTCCCAATACCCACCTTTAAGCACTAAAGTTAGATAGGACCAATAATGATCATGTAAATCTCCTAAATCACTTTTAAGTATCTTGTGGAGGAAGATATTAAATGGAAACCATCTTGGTCTTTTTCTAAATAATAAATAATACCTAATCATGAAAGGTTTAGCCTTGTCGTAGTCCGGCCAGCTCGGTCCACGATCTAAAAGTAATCTTTTTCGACTCTTAAACATGTTCTAAATCTAAACACTTGACAAAAAAAATAAATAATATATTAATTCCGATAATTAATGGTTATCGGAAATAATGAATGATTTAACAACAGAAGTAAAAAAACTCGAAATTGAAACCTTAGATAACTTAAAGTTGTCTAAGGCTAAAAATACTATTCGTGCTTATAAATCAGACTTTAATGACTTTGCTTTGTTTTGCACAAAACACAATTTAAAAAGTCTTCCAAGTGATCCTAAAATTGTTTCAATATACCTTACTCACTTATCTAAAAACTCAAAATTTAGCACTTTAAAACGTAGATTAGCCTCTATAAATATGATGCACAGGTACAAAGGGCATTATCTAGACACCAAACATCCAATAATTGTTGAGAATTTGATAGGGATAAAGAGGCAAATCGGAGTATATCAAAAAGCAAAAAAACCGTTATTATTCAATGACATAAAAGCAATAATTAAACAAATTGATAAATCTTCAGTAAATTCCAATAAAAAACTTAGAGATAAAGCTTTAATATTAGTTGGTTTTTCAGGAGGTTTTAGAAGGTCCGAACTTGTATCTATAACTAATGAAGATGTTGAATTTGTTAAAGAAGGGGTAAAAATATTTGTAAAAAAATCGAAATCAGACCAATCAGGTGAAGGAATGATTAAAGCTATTCCCTTTTTTAAATACAATGATTATTGTCCTGTAGAAAATCTTAGATTATGGATGTTTGAAAATAGAAATGATCGAATATTTCCTATTTCAGACAAGAATGTTGCTCTAATAATCAAAAAATATGCTCTTCAAGCCGGATTTGATGACAAAAAATACGCAGGTCACAGCTTAAGATCCGGATTTGCAACAACTACAGCAGAATCTGGCGCCAGTGAGAGAAATATAATGGCCATGACCGGTCATAAATCAGTTGATATGGTTAGACGTTATATCAAAGAGGCTGATTTATTTAAAAATAATGCTTTAAACAAAATTTTAAATAAATGAAATAATAATAATTTTTTTATTTAAAAAAACTCAAAAACTTATCTATTTTATTTACCTTAGACACTCCCCTTTTAATAGATTTTTCAACAATCTCTTCAATTGATAAAGATTCAAATCCATTTTCTTTAAATATTACATCGCTATTTATGTTTGGAGGGATAGTAGCTAATAAATTGCTTTTATGGTTCTCATACCAATTTGTACTAATTATTAATGAAGGATGTGAATAAGCACCTAGAACCCACATAGAACCCGAATCAGTACCTATTGAAAGCTTTGAACCAAGAGAAATTTTAATTTGAGTAAAAAAATCAAGACTTGTTAATTTCTCATAAAAGGCATTATTGTCAGATAGATTGGGTTCGTTTATATAACCAAAGTGAAAAACTTTAATAGATTTTTTATTAAAATTTTCGACAAGTTTTTTCCACCAATTTAAATCTGGATTTCTATTTTTACTTCTTCCATATCCTGCAAATGGCCAAAGAGCGATAGATTTGGATAAAGTATCATTTTTTTTTGAAAAGACTTTGTCATAACTATAGGCGCCTTTTTTTGGTATATCATCAAATCCACCGTCAAACCATTTATACAAATAAGGAATTTTTTCATTTTTAGTTAAAAATTTGTCTAAATCAACAATACCAGACATTAAAGCAGTTTCATCTATACAAGATCTTTTATTATACCATTCTTTTTCATTATGCTTTCTGTCTAGAATTTTCTTATTCTTATGATCAATTTTAGTTGTAATGAAATCACATTTTGAAGCTAATTCATAATCATGCTCATTAAACGAACTCCAATTTCCAGAAATAATAATCTTGTCAATTAATGGATGATTAAAAAATAGAGGAGCTACATATGCAATTTTTTTATGAATAACAAAATAGATATATGTATCTTTATATTTATTTTTAAAATAAATAAGCTGGGGTAAACTCATGATGAGATCCCCTATCAAACTAAAAGATGTACCCCATATTTTCATCATAAAAAAAAATTATGCATTAACGTAGGACTTTAAAGCAATACCGATCTTAATAAAAATTTCATCAATATTAGATTTAAAAATAAATTTGTGTTTTGTATTTTTAGGTTTCCAAGAACTATACCAATTATAATCTCGTTTATTAATTATATCTATTAAATTACACGAATTTGAACCGGCCATTTGTACTAAAAATCCAGAGTGACAACTTACTGAACAAATTGAATGATTAATTAATCTCTCAAAAAATAATAAATTAGAGTTTTCTATCAGAAGAATTTTTTTATTATATTTAGTTTTTAATATTTGTTTCTTTAAATTTAGAAAATAATCATTTTTATTTTTGAAAGATGTAATAACAATTTTTTTATTAATCTTTTTTTGTAATTTTGAAAGATTATCAAAAAGATTATCATTTATATAATTAATATCTATCCACTTTTCATCGAAATGAAAAAGAATATATTGTTTATTGATAAATTTTTTATAAAATTTTTTAAATGTTTTTTTATCTTTTATAGTTGCATTAAAATAATATTTTTTTTGTGGTTTTAAATTTAACTTAAAATAATTAGCTAAATTGATAAGTTTTGAGGGTAAATGTTCAATTTTTGTAAGATCTTTTTTACTGGTAAAAGATTCATATCTATTAAAAACAAAATATTTATAAAAAAAATTTGGCTTTGAAAACCATATATTAAATATCTTATATTTATATACTAAACCCAGTTTGTATTTAGCATTGATTAAAAAGTTACATATATTTGAAAAAGATTTACCATCAACAGCAAAAGAAGCATAGTAATTGCTTTTACTTATCTTTAGTAAAAGAGATAATGTTTTAAAAAAAGAATTTTTTTTGCTGTGTATATAAATTTGATTAATAATTTTGTATTTTTTTACTAAAACATGATTAAGTGGTGAACATACAACAGTTATGTGGGAGTCTTTGTATTTTTCTTTGATCGATTTCAGTATACTAGTTAAAATTAAAAAATCACCAAGTCTATCATTCCTAAAAAAAATAAATTTTTTCATCTTTTATATTCTAAGATTGCCTGTTTTATGCTCTTAAACTTCTTTACACCAATTTTTTTGAGCAATGTATTACTTCCAAATATATCTTTACCTCTTTTCATATCATAAATTATTTTATGTTTAAAAAATTTATTATTCAAAATTTTGCAAGCATCAATTAAGTTAATTTTTTTTCCACTAGAAATATTAATTGGTTTTTCAAATCTTTTATTTATTAATAGTTTTATTGACCTAGAAACATCATCAATATGTATAAAATCTCTGAACTGATTAACAAAATTAATCTTTTTAACTTTTCTCATTTTCTCAACCATATCTGGCACAAAATTTCCTTTTCTTTGTTTAGCTCCTGTAACATTAAATACTCTAGCTATACCGACTTTAAAGTATAAACTATTTCTTTTTTTTATTAAGAAGTCCTCTACTCTTTTTTTAGATTTTCCATATATGTTGTTTGGGTTTCTTTTTCTTGTTTCTTTAATTTTTTTATTCGAAAATCCATATACATGAGAACTTGATATGAATAAAAAGTATTGAAAATTTAAAATTCTTTTTTTATTTAAGATATTAATCATTTTAATGGTTGATGTTACATTAATAAGAGTAAGTTTTTTTTTATTTTTGCTCTCACTTTTCGTTTTAGCCGCAAAATGAACGAAGTAATTAAATTTTCTACCCACTAACCATTTATCAAATTTTTTAAAATTTTCTATTCTGTACGGATATTTTATTATCGTATAAGCATTCTTATATTTATTATAAAAATGATTTCCTAACATACCATTTCCGCCAGTAATTATAATTCTTTTTTTAAACACTTTGTTCAAAGGCTCTCACTAGTTTTTTTATAATTAGAGATGAGATTGGTTTTGTGGGTAATCCAATAAAAAAACCATAATCATTTATATAATCTGCGTTTTTCATTTTAGAGTTAGTTTTTAAATTATATTTTTTAATTGAAGGTTGGTTTAAGAAATTTCCACTTATAATCGGTCTTGTCTCAACTCCGTTTTTTTCGATCTTTTTTATAAATAATTTTTTATTAATCTTATTAGATAAAACTATGGGTATACCAAACCAAGAAGCTTTAACTCCATTATTTTCTTTAATTATATCTATTTTTTTTTTTACTTTACTCTTATTTAGTTCATTAATTATTTTTCTTCGATTAAGGTTTCTTATTTTAATAAATTTATCTAAGTCTTTAAATTGACTTAACCCTATACTAGCGGCTATATCTGTTGATCTTAAATTAAAACCTGAATTATAAAATATAAATCTTTTATCTAGATGTTTATTTTTTCTTGAAATTTTTTGTTCATTTTTTAGACCTCTAGACCAGCCATGAGCCCTCAAAGCCTTCAAGATTTCAAAGTCTTCCTGGTTCTTGCAACAAATCATTCCTCCTTCCCCAGATGAAATTTGATGAGAGGAATAAAATGAAAATGAGGAAAATTCACCAAAAGAGCCTAAATATTTATTTCGAAATTTTGTTCCTAATGACTCACATGTATCCTCGATCAAATAAAGATTATGTTTTTTTTTAATTCTGATTAATTCGCTCATATTTGTTGAATTTCCTAAAACGTGAACAATTAGTATTCCTCTCGTTTTTTTTGTAATTTTTGATTTCAAGTCTTTTAAATCAATATTAAGTGTATGTTTTTCAACATCTACAAATTTTGGTTTTAAACCACTTTGTATAATTGGCCATAGCGATGTTGACCAACATAATGATGGAATGAGTATTTCGTCTCCTTTTTTAAGTCTTTTTTTTCTATATGGATTAATTAGACATTGTAGGGCTAGAAGATTGGCTGAAGAACCAGAGTTGACCATTAAAGCATTATTTACTTTAAGTTTTTTCTTGAAAGAATTTTCAAAATTTATAGTTTTTATTCCTGAAGTTATTTTAAATGACTTTAATACCCCTATAGCCTTTTTTATATCTTTTTTTCTATATGGATTATCTACAAGAGGATAAAAAAATCTACTCATTTAGCTGTTATATTTGTTCATCTCAAATCTAATCATATCGTTTATTAAATCATCGGTAGATATTGATGGCTTCCATTTAAGATAACGCCTAGCTTTTGAAAAATTACCTTTTAAAAATTCAACTTCTGTCGGTCTAAGATATTTTTTATCAAGATCAATTATAGTTTTACCAGTTTTTATATCGAGACCTCTTTCATTTATTCCCTTCCCTACCCATTTAATTTTCATTGATAATTTTCTTGCGCTTATATCAATGAATTTCTTTACAGTATTTTCTTTATTAGTAGCGATTACCCAGTCATCAGGTTTTTTATATTGTAAAATTTTCCACATAGAAACAGCATAATCCTTCGCATGACCCCAATCTCTAACAGCATATAAGTTACCTAAAGTTAATTTTTTTTGTAGACCAACTTTAATTCTCACTAAACCTTGAACAATCTTTTTTGTGACAAAAGTTGGACCTCTTCTTGGTGATTCATGATTAAATAAGATTCCATTACTTGCAAATATTCCATAGGCTTCTCTATAATGAACAGCAGTGTGATAAGCAAAAACTTTAGAAACTCCGTAAATTGATCTAGGGTGAAAAGGTGTAATTTCGTCTAGTGATTTCTTTTTCTTAACCAGTCCATACATTTCTGAACTAGATGCTTGATAATACTTTGTTTTTTTTAATTTAAGAATTCTTATCGACTCTAAAATTCTTAGTGCACCTAAAGCCGTTATATCAGCAGTATATTCTGGTACGTCAAAAGAAACTCGGACATGGCTTTGTGCAGCTAGATTGTAAATTTCGTCTGGTTTTATCTTATTGATTATGTTTAGTGTGCTTGTACCATCTGATATGTCACCGTAATGTATAAAGATATTTTTGTTGTTAAAATTTACACTATCAAATAGATGATCTATTCTTTCTGTATTAGCACTCGAAGACCTTCTTTTGACACCATGAATAATATAATTTTTTTTTAGTAACAATTCAGCCAGATAAGAACCATCTTGACCAGTGATACCAAATATTAATGCAACTTTTTTTTTTATTTTTGCCATATCAATTTTTTTTTAGATTTTATATTCATGGACTTATTTATTATATATTCTGCTACAATATCAGAGTTAAAATATTTCATATATTTTTCCTTGCCTTTTTTAGCAATACTTCTTCTCATTTTATCATCTCTTGAGATTTTTAATATCTTTTCTGATAAATCATCAATATTTTTATAAAAAACCATTTCGTTATCACTAAAAAAATCTCTGTATTGAGTCTTTTCATCTATCAAGCAGGCCAATCCATTTCCAACAATTTGAGTTATTCTATCACTGCTATAGTATTTAATTGTTTCACCTCTACTCAAATTTAGACCCATTTTAGCGTTGCTTATTGTTTTAAAATAGTGATCTGCCCAAATAGGTTGAACTTTATTTAACCCGTATATATCAAATTTAGTGTCAGGTGTCCTTTTTAATAATCTATTAATAAAGATTGCTCGATCATCTAACTTTCCAGTTTTAAGAACACCTCTGTGAACTCCATGGCTTAAGGCAAAGAATACATCTACAGAGCAAGATTTTTTAAAGTTATTGAGAGTTTCAAAAGATTTATCACTAGGATTAGGTATGTAAAAAGAATTATGTTGTTTTTTTAAAAAGTTTAAAACTGAAGGACAAGTAGTTACAAAAGTTGCATCGACAGAACTAACTTTATCGAGAATTCTTTCTTTATTTCTAAAATAATCTGGCCCTTTAGGATTAAGAGGGTCTAAAAACCACTGTCCTATTCTCACATTAGGATAATCATCTTTTAATTCATTAATTTGATCTGAGGAGATTAAATCTGCGTGACCTATAACAATTAAATCTGGTTTATAATTATAGCAAGTTTTTTTAAGTTTATCGTTTAAAATTCTTGATCCTTTAAAATCATTTATCGATTTGTAATATTTTTGAATATCCCTATCACTAAATCCTAATACACTGTGTCCTAATCTTATAAAACCATTATTTATTCTTCTACCAGTATTAAAAAATAATCTACCATCTAGACGCTCATTAAAATTTGTAATATGTAAGATTCTTAGCTGTGATTTCTTTTTTGGAACAAAAAAATTATTAATACTTCTAATTTTATCTTCTCTATAATCGTCAATCATTTTAGTTACAAATCTGTGGGTTAAATAAAAGTTTTTAATAGAAAATTTTTGCAATTTTTTTCTTAAAGATGAATTTTTTATTAATGAAGTTAATAGTTTTTTAAGATCTTTTACTGATAGTCTTTTTAATATTTTTGCATCAGTTATTGTTTCGGGAAGTCCACCTTTATTTGTAATAATTACCGCACATCCATTAGCGGAAGCTTCAAGACTTGTTCTTCCAAAAGGCTCATCCCATCTTGAACATACAACTGCTATACTAGATTTTCTAAATATGTTGATTACCTGATCATGTTTTTTAAAACCTAGTAAATCAGCATTTTTATGATTTAATTCGATAATTTCTCTTTTTTCATCTCCAATAATTTTAGCTTTCCAGGTTGGATTCTTATCTAGAATATCTTTTATTGCTTTACAAAAAATATCATAACCTTTTGCTTTATTTAATTTTCCTACAAATGTAATCCATTTTTTTTTTCTCTTTAATAATGAAAGCGTTCCCCTCGAAGCTGATTGGTAAAATACTGCAAGTTTATCGCTATTAATAAATTTATTCTCTAATCCCTCTAAAAACCTCTTTTTTGACCAGTTGCTATTAAAGATAATTTTATAACAGTTTTTTAAAAGATATTTGCGATCTTGAATAGATTTAGAACCGTCCATAGAGAGAGGGTCATTATGAAAATAAAGTGAATAAATTCTATCGTTTAAAACTGAAGATAATAATTTTACATAAGTAGGTCTATTGTGAATTTCAATGATAGTTGAAACTCTTTTTTTTTCTAGTTTAATATATTTGTTTACGTAACTTTTTGTTTGACTTGTTAGAATATTCTTTTTGATTTCAATATTTTTATACTTTATTGGAAATTTCTTTTTAAAGTTTGTATTCCCAAAAACAGTAATTTTCTTTCTAAATTTACTGATTTTTGTTGTTTCAAATACAAATAATGAGACAGCACCTGGATATTCGGGTGAAAAGTTTTCCTTGTAAGGTAGTAGAATTGAAATTTTCATTTATAATTATTCTTAATTTTGTTCCTAAAAGTTCTGTTTTTCTTTATATAATATTCTCTAGAAATTGCTTTACTTTTTGATTTAAAAATCTCTTTATAAATCAATTTCCAGGTTCTACCTTTTGTAAATTTAGCTCCTTTTCCTGAATTATGAAGATTAATTCTTTTTATGATATCTTTAGTATATCCAACGTATGTAACTGGATTGACCCCCTTAGATTTGAGCATATAAACAAAATAGCTCATTAAAATTATTGAATACCTAGATGAGTATACTTAATATTTAAATAGTCTTTGATACCCATAGATCCTCCTTCGCGTCCATATCCAGTTTGCTTGATTCCGCCAAATGGTGCTTCTGGAAGCGCTACTACAGGTGTATTCACTGCTACGGTGCCTGTTTCCATCATTTCCGACACTCTGTGGGCTTTTTCTAGATTATTAGTATAAACATAGCTTGCTAAACCTAAATCGTTGCTATTTGCTCTTTTTACAACTTCATCAAAATCTTTGAAAGATAAAATAGGCACTAAAGGACCAAAGGGTTCTTGGTTCATAATAGTAAAATTATCATTAACATCATCAAAAATAGTTGGTTCATAAAAATAACCTTTATTGAAACCTGGTGGTCTTTTTCCCCCTAATAGAATTTTTGCACCTTCTTTTTTTGTTATATCAACTAAATTTTCTATTTCTTCTAATCTTTTTTTAGTTGTTAAAGGACCAAGTACCGTATCTTTGTCCATTCCATTTCCAATTTTTAATTTTTTTGTTTTTTTAATCATTAAGTTAGTAAAATCTTCTTTTTTACTTTCATGAATATAAAAACGACTAGGAGAAATACAAACCTGTCCATTGTTTCTAAATTTCGCAAAAATAGCCATATCAGTAACTTTATCTAGATTGACATCATCAAAAACTATAAAAGGAGAATGACCGCTTAATTCCATTGTTACTCTTTGAACTTTCTCAGCCGCCTTTTTTAAGATTAATTTACCCACACGTGTAGATCCAGTAATTGAAACTTTTTTAATTATATGTGAAGATAACAACTGATCAGAAATATAAGCTGGATCACCTGATAAAAGATTAATCACTCCTGGTGGAACACCTGCTTCGTTACAAATATCTACTAATTCCATAACAGATCCAGGGGTAATTACATCTGGTTTAACTATTACAGAGCATCCCGCTGATAAAGCTGTAGAAATTTTTCTTGAAGCAAGAGTAATTGGAAAATTCCATGGAACTAAAGCAGCAACAACACCTACTGGTTGATAATAAACATGAATTCTTGTATCGGGTGATCTACCTTGTAATGTTTCGCCGTAGATTCTTTTTGCTTCTTCAGAGCTCCATTCAAAAATATCCGCAGCTCCGTTAGCCTCTACAACACTTTCGGATAGAGGTTTTCCTGTTTCTAGTGTTAACCATTTAGACAAAGATTCATTTTTTTTTCTTATTAGTTCAGAAATTTTTCTTATTATTTTAGATCTTTCCCAAGGAGAAGTGTTTTTCCAAATTTCAAATCCATTAGCAGCAGATTTAAGACACAAATTAATATCTTCTTTATTAGCTTTCGAGGCTTTGCCAATAACTTCTTCTGTGGCTGGGTTTATAACTTCATAGGTCTCCCCTCCAGACGAAATTTGCCATTTACCACCTATAAATTGACCAAATTTTTTGTACATACTTTATAATACCAAAAATAATCTTTTAAATTATGGCGGTCCCAAGGGGAATCGAACCCCTCTTTGTTGGATGAAAACCAACTGTCCTAACCGATAGACGATGGGACCTTATTTTTGTTGTTCTTATTAACAGAAATGTCATCGATAATAAACTCTACATTTTTTTGCCCTCTCCATTCATTTAAAGACAATTTTCCTGCTATATTGAACGACTTATTATTTTTTTTAAGCAAATAAGCTCCTAATTCATTATCAGCAGCATTAAAAGCTATTGTTTTTATACTTGTTCCTTCAGCGCCAATCAAAACAGATTTAATATGCTTATCTCCTACAATCTTGCTGTTAGCAGGTTTCAAATTTTCTATAATAAATCTTGGCTCTGGGTTGCCAGATCCAAATGGTGATAAAACATTAATTTTATCATAAAATTCTAAATTAATTGCAGATGGTGCAATTTTACTATCTAGGAATAATGGTTTTTGTTGAGTTAAATCTTCGTTAATTTTTTTAAATTGACGGAATATAAATTGCTTAAATTTTTCTATATTAGAAACATTGATAGAAAATCCTCCTGCCATTTTATGTCCGCCACCTTTTAAAAGAATTTTCTCTTGAACAGCAGCTATGATCGCAGATCCAATATCAAAACCTACAATTGATCTAGCTGATGCTTTACCTATATCGCCGTTTATAGAAATGATAATAGCTGGTTTATTAAACTTATCTTTTAATCTTGATGCAACAATACCAATAATTCCTTCGTGCCAATCTTTACCTTGCAAAATTAAAATTGGGTCTTCAAACTTAGTTTTTGAATCGATTAAGATTTTTTCTATAAGATCTTTTTCTAACATTTTTCTTTCTTTATTATACTGATCTAATTCTGTAGCTAATTTAAAAACTTCTTTAGGATTTGAATTTAATAGTAGATTTGCTCCATGTGAGCATTTACCAACTCTTCCTCCTGCATTAATTCTAGGTCCTAAAATATACCCTAAATGATAAATAGATGGGTTTGTTTCAATTTTACAAATATTTAGTAAAGTTTTTAAACCAAGATTTTCTTTTGCTTTTAAAATTTTTAATCCCTGTTTAACAATAGCTCTATTTAAACCAACTAAAGGCACAACATCACAGACAGTTCCCAAAGAAACCAAATCTAAATAATTTATTAAGTTAGGTTCATTTGTTGAATTCTTTTTAAACCAGTCAATTAATCTAAGCTGTCTATTTATCGAAACTAAAAACATAAATGAAACACCTGCTGCGCATAAATATTGAAGGTTAGATTTATCATCCAATCTATTTGGATTAACGACAGAATAAGCTTTTGGTAAACTAATTTCAGACTGATGATGATCTAAAACAATAACGTCTATATTGTTATTTTTTGCATAATCTATGGCCTCAAAAGATAAAGTTCCACAATCAACTGTAAAAATAACTTTAACATTTTTTTCAATTAACTCTTTGAAACCTTTTATTGATGGTCCATAACCTTCGGTTTTTCGATCTGGTATATATATTTCATAATTTAATTTCAGCTCATCAAAATATCTTCCAAGTAAAGCTGTTGAAGTAGCTCCGTCTACATCGTAGTCACCAAAAACTCCTATTTTTTCTTTATTTCTAATTGCTTCCAATGTTCTTAAAGATGATTTTTCCATATCTAATAAACTGTTAGGGTTTGGCAAAAGATTTTTAATTGAAGGGTTTAAAAAACTATTAATATCTTCTTTTTTAATATTTCTTAAAACAAGTAGTTTAGCTATAATTTCATCAAGAAAAAAATTATCTTTTAAATAAACTATTTTTTCTTGATCAAACTTTTTTAAGATCCAATTTTTTCCAGTAACTGATACTGAATTCATTTTTTATGTTTATTTTTAAACAAAGTATTAACTTTACCTTCTTTATGCAAAGCTATTGTGCTAGCCTCATAGAATTCTTTTTGATCTTTAATTCCATTAGCTAAGTCACCATTAGTTATAGCTGTTGCACAAAATATTACATCGCCTTTTATCATATCATCAATATTATATTTTCTTTTTAAATCAGTTATTCCCATTTTTTTTGCTTTAACAGATTCATCAGCATCTAATACAAGTCTTGTTTGTATTTGACCGCCATAACAACTTAATGCAGCTGCAGCTAGGACGCCTTCAGGCCCCCCTCCAATACCCATATACATGTCAACTGGAGAGTTTTGATCAACTATATAAATTATGCCCGCAACATCTCCATCGCTAATTAATTTTAAGTTTACATTCATTTTTTTTAAAGAAAATATTATTTCATCATGTCTAGGTCTATCTAAGATACATACAGTTATTTTATCAGGAGTTGTGTTTTTAGCTTCTGCTAAAAGGGATATATTCTTTTCAACGCTATTATCTAGATCTACTAAATTTTTAGGTAAATTTGATCCTATAGCAATTTTTTCCATGTATGTATCTGGCGCAAAAAATAATTTATCTTCTTCCGCGGCAGCCAACACAGAAAATGAATTTGGTAAATTTTTTGCAACAAAGTTTGTTCCTTCTAATGGATCAACGGCCAGATCTATTTTTTGACCTTTTTTTGTACCAACTTTTTCACCAATAAAAAGCATTGGTGCCTCATCCATTTCACCTTCACCAATAACAATTTTTCCATCCATATCAATTTTATTAAACTCGCTTCTCATACTGTCAACAGCTGCTTGGTCGGCTGCGATTTTATCATTTTTCCCAATAAATTTAGATGCACCATAAGCAGCTTTTTCAGTAGCATTAACAAATAAATTTAAATATTCAGGTTTTAAAGACATTAATTAGCGCCAATTCTAATTAATTTAGGTTTTTTAATTAAATAATTTTTTTTTTCAGTTTGTTTTATAATTTTATTTAAAAATTTATCTTTAGAATCATGAGTAATTATTACGATCGAAGAGAATTTTTTTGATTTGTTGGGATTTTGAATTAGTCTTTTAATCGAGACTTTGTTCTTAGAGAATATGTTTGTTATGTTTGATAAAACTCCTGGTTTATCTAGAACTTCAAAACGTAAGTAAGCCGAAAAAAATCTTTCTGATATATTTTGATATCTTAGTTTTTTTCTTTCTTTGATAGATATAGAAAATGGAAATTTGACATTTCCTCTTAAAATAGAAGAAATGTCCGATACTAATGCAGAAGTAGTAGCTTCTGGCCCAGCGCCTTCTCCTTGAATAACACTCTGACCAACAGGTTTTCCATCAACTATAACAGCGTTTAAAACACCATCAATGCTTGCAATATAAGAACTTTTTTCAATTAAAGTTGGATGAACACGTTGATAAACTTTATTGTTTATTATTTCTGAAACACCTAATAACTTTATTTTATATCCAAGTTTATTAGCGTTATCTATATCTAGTTTGTCAATAAAACTAATTCCTTCTACATGAATATTATGATCAACAAATGAGTTAAAACATAAAGAAGATAGTATTTTTAATTTTGCAGCAACATCATCACCATTTAAATCTGATAAAGGATTTGATTCTGCATAACCTAATTTTTTTGCATCTGTTAAAACATCATTAAAATTCTTATTCTCCTTATCCATAGTAGAAAGGATATAATTAGATGTTCCGTTGAAAATTCCATATACTTTATTTATTTTATTTGCTATTAAACCTTCTTTCAAAGATCTTATAATTGGCACACCTCCGCATACAGCAGCCTCAAATTCTAAATTAACATTATTTTCTTCAGCAATTTTAGATAGTTGATCGCCATATTTTGCTATAAGTGCCTTATTTGCAGTTACAACGTGCTTTTTATTTTTCAATGCACTAAAAACTAATTTTTTTGCTGCTCCTTCTGCTCCTCCAATTAATTCAATAATTATATCTACATCTTTTGATTTTGTTGCATCTAAATAATTTTTAAGCCATTTTTTTTTATTTATTTTTATATTTCTTTTTTTATTTTTATTTTTTGCTGAAACAAAAATAACGTTAGGTATACAGTTATTCTTTTTTGCTAATATTTCTTTATTATCTTTTAAATATTTGTATAAATAGCTACCTATATTGCCTAGGCCAACAATAGCTATGTTGAGTTTATTATTTTTTTTCATTAATTTTCTCTAATTGTAATATCTGGAAACTTTCTTTTTTCACCTTGTTTAACTAAAAATTTAGATATTTCATCAATACTACATTTTTCAAGTATAGTACAAATATCAGTTATTTTTTTACTAGGATTGTTAACAATTTTTTCACTTTTTATTATATTATTTTGAGATTTTTGCTTTTCTTTGGATTTTATTAATTTTGCTTGCTTAGTAATTTTTTTATCTTTTGCTTTTCTATTATTAACCTTTTTTCTTTCTTTTATTTCATCTTTTTTCTTTTTTATTTCGGCACTAGATAACTCTTTTAATTTTTTATTAGTTTTCTTTTTACTAAAAATATTAATTTCCTTTTTATCTTCTGAATTTGATTTTAAATTAAGCTCCACAAGACTAATTTCTTTAGATTTTCTATTATCTATAACTTTAACTTCTAATGTTAAATTCTCTTCAAAATATTGTTCGGCTTCTATTTTATTGACACAAACATGATCTCCGCAAATCAAAACTGTCTTAGGCTTGTTACATCCATAAATTACTAAAATGATTAAAAAAAGTAATATTTTTTTCATTTTAAACCAAGAGTTTCTTGAAATTTATAGATCAAATTCATATTTTGAATTGCTTGGCCAGAGGCCCCTTTAACTAAATTATCAATTGCACATAGAATAACAATTCTATCTTTAAATCTAGTATTGCAAATTGAGATTTCACAATTATTCGTATTTAAAACATTACCAGAACCAAGTTCAGAATTTAGTTTTAATATTTTTATAAATTTATTATTTTTATAATATTTTACTAATTCATTTCTCAATTTTTTCGATGATGAGTTTTTCTTTAGCTGTATATATATAGAGGTTAAAATTCCCCTAAATGTTGGAAGTATGTGTGGATTAAAAGTAAATTTAATGTTTTTTTTTGTGTATTTTTTAAACTCCTGATCAATTTCACAAATATGTCTATGATTTTTTGTGCTATAGGCAAAAGTAGAATGATATAAATTATCATGTTTGAATTTTTTTTCTAAGTTTTTCCCTGCCCCCGAATATCCAGACTTGGAATCTATAGTTAAATTTTCAATATTAATTAATTGTTTTTTTATTAATGGCATTAAAGGGATTTGTATTGACGTCGGATAACAACCTGGATTTGCTATAATTCTATATTTATGAATATTTTTTTTGACAAATTCGGGAATTGCATAAATAGAATTTTTTATGAGCTTTGCTGCCATATGTTTTATTTTATAATTTTTTTTATATTTATTAAAATCTGTAATCCTAAAATCAGCAGATAAATCAATAAATCTTACATTATGATATTTATAATAAATTTTTTTAACAAGTTTTTGAGCTTCACCATTAGGTAAAGAAAGAAATGCTAAATCAATATTTGACCAATTTATTTTTTTAACAGTGGAAATTTTTGGTAATTTCTTTTTAATTCTTTTATCAAAAAAAGAAATATTTTTTCCTAAATTTTGCGTAGCACACAAATATAAAATATTCGTTTTTGGATGTTTAGATAGTAAAAATACTAAATCCAAACCCGTGTATCCTGTAGCTCCTATTACAGCTATATTAATTTTTTTTTTAGACATTTAATCTTATAACACCGTACAGTTAATTGTTAAATTTAAATGATTATCTCTTAGAGAATTGGAAACTTCTTCTGGCTTTTCTATGCCCGTATTTCTTTCTCTCTACTACACGAGAGTCCCGGGTGGTTAATTTATCTTTTTTAAGATTCTTTTTTAAAAGCTCATCGTGTGAGATTAGTGCTTTAGAAATACCTAAAATAATTGCACCTGCTTGACCTGATAGTCCTCCACCCTTGACAGAACATTTAACATCATAACTAGTTCTAACTTCTGATATTTCCATAGGTCTCGTTACAATGATTTGGTGAACAGGTCTTTTGAAGTAGTCATTCATTTTAATCCCATTCACATAAATATTTCCAGATCCTTTTTTTACCCAAACTTTTGCTATCGATCTCTTTCTTCTGCCAGTTGCATATTTACTGTCCTTAAAATCAAGTTTAATTTTTTTTGTATTAGAAGTTGTAGTTTGTAAATTTTCCATTAGTTTTTAACTATGTTTCTTTTGTTTAGCTTATTAAAATCGATTACCTTCGGTTTCTGTATATCGTGTGGATGAGTTTCACCATTATATATTTTTAATTTTGTTAATTGTTTTTTTGCTAAAGGCCCACCGGGCAACATTCTTTTAACAGCCAATTTTAAAATTTCTTGAGTTTTATTTTTTTCTTTTAAAATTGATGGAGTGGTTTCTTTTATACCACCTGGATGACCAGTATGTTTATAATATTTCTTATTTTGAAACTTTTTTCCAGTAAACTTTATTTTATCAATATTTGTAACAACTACAAAATCTCCATTATCAATGTGAGGGTTAAAAGTTGGTTTATTTTTTCCTCTTAAAACTTTTGAAATATAAGAAGCCAATCTTCCTACTGCTGCATTCTCAGCATTAATAAGATACCAATCTTTTTTTACTTCTTTCTTTTTAATAAAGGGTGTCATTATTTATGGCGATAATTACTAATAATAACTTGAAAAGTCAATTTATTTTATCTGATAATAATAAAGATTAATTGCACTCAACATGAGCAGAAGACTGAAAATTTGATGGCCTGAAGCTATAAACATATTTAACCCACTTAATAAAGTTATTATCCCTAAAAAAATCTGTAAGAATAAAATAGTAATTAAAAGATAAAAAGGTTTAATAAGTTTTTTTTCTTTATTCTTGAAAATAATAACACCTATAAACAGAGTGTAAGCTAGAATAAAATAAGCTATATTTCGATGATAAAATTGAATTAGACTATGACTCTCAAAATCAAAAAAATCTTTAGCTTTATTTATGATTAGATCATTTGGAAAATAACCATTATTCATTAATGGCCAAGTTTGATATATTTTTCCTGCATCTAAACCAGAAACAAATGCGCCCATAATTACTTGCCCAAAAATTATAAAGATTAAAAAAAATAATAATAAGTTGTTTTTATTTAATGTAAAAAAATTTTTAAAAGTTTTTTTTTTGATGTTTAAAATTAACCAGAATATTAAAGAAATTATTATAAAAGCTATGCTTAAATGTAATGACAGTCTGTAATGGCTAACAGTAACATTATTTACTAAACCACTTTTTACCATGTACCAACCTATTAATCCCTGAAAAATAATTAAAGATAAAATTGAATAACAAAGATATATATGTTTCTTGTTAATCTTTGTCATTAAGTGAAAATATAAAAGTGGAACAAGAAAAAAAAGCCCTATCACCCTCCCTAGTATTCTATGAAAATATTCCCAATAAAAAATAATTTTAAATTCTTCTATAGACATATTAGCATTGATTAATTGATACTGTGGAATTTCTTTATAAAGTAAAAAATATTTATTCCATGTTTCATTATCTAAAGGTGGTAGAATACCAGTAAATAACTCCCACTCAGTAATTGAAAGACCAGAGTCAGTAAGTCTAGTTAATCCTCCGACAATAATCATGGCAAAAATCATACAGAAAGAGATTAATAGCCAATTATAAAACAATTTATAACTTTTTTGATCATATGATTGCATAAACTTAATATATATTTTAAATATTGAATTTAATAACATCTTAATGTCGCTATGGTTAATAAAAATATTATAAAAATAAGAAAAAAATTAGATATACTTGATGATTCATTTCTTAAACTAATTAAGAAAAGAACCTATTTAGTAGATCAAGTTTTAAAAAATAAAAGATTTAAAAAAGATATAATCGATAAAAAACGAATATCAGTGATATTAAAAAAAATCTCTAAAAGATCTAAAAAAAATAGAATTGATCCAAAGATAACAGTCAAAATATGGACAGCTATGATTAAAGCTTATATTGACTACGAGTTTAGAAATTTCAAAAAGAAATAATTACTTACTATGGGGTGGAAGTTTTTTTTCTATAAAAAACTCGTGTTTTCTTGTGTTTGGGTTGTACTTCTTTAATTTTAATTTATTTTTCACTTTTTCACCTTTAGTAGGTTTTTTTGCGTAGTAAATAAATTTACTGTCTGGATTACTTTCTGGAACCATTCTTACTTTAAGATGTGATTTTTTTGCCATTTTTATTTTTTAATTTCTTTATTTTATCTAAAATTGATTTACTTTTTTTCGTAATATTTTCTTTTAAATACTCAGCTTTTAAACTATATGAATTATAATCGTCAAGAGTATTTATATTTGATTTAAGTAGTTTTTTTACTCCATTTATTGTTAATCCTTTATCTTTTAGCAAAAATTTTATTAATTTAACAT
>CACKCD010000007.1 GCA_902598595.1 uncultured Pelagibacteraceae bacterium | reverse complement strand
TTTAATAGCTTTAATTATTTACTTTCCTTCTCAGAAAATATTTAAAAATATTAATGATATAGAGTTTTCAAAATACATTAATTTGATTGCATTAATTTATGGTCTGACAATAATTGTTTCATACCTATATTAAATCTTTTGAAACTGACGATTAATTGGTTTTTCATCAATTGGTAAATGAACTATAGTCGCGAATATAGATAGGACTATAGCTATATACCAAGCTAAATCATAAGATCCATATAAATCATAAAAATAGCCTCCTAAAAATGAACCAGCAAAAGCTCCTAATTGATGACTAAAAAAAACAATCCCAAATAGAGTGCTTAAATATTTTGTACCAAAAATTTGAGCAACAATCCCATTAGTAGGAGGTACGGTTGAAAGCCAAAGAAGTCCAAAAGTAATTCCAAAAAATATAGACATGTAAATCGAGGGTGGAGAAAATATAAAGATAGCGATAATAATGGCTCTTAAAAAATATAAGATACTTAATAATATTTTTTTACTATATTTAGTCCCCAAATACCCTATTCCTAAAGTACCAATTATATTAAACAATCCAATTAAAGATAAAATTATTGTAGCAGTCCAGCCGCCAAGGCCTCTATCTTGCATATACCCTGGCACATGGGTGCCAACTAAAGTTATTTGAAAACCACATACAAAAAATCCTGCAACTAGCAAAACATATCCTTTATGTGAAAAAGCCTCTTTCATAGCCTCTAAGAAGTTTTGATTTTTTTCAGTCTTTAAAATTATTACTTCTTTTTTAGGTAAGATGAATAATGAAGTAATTAGACCAAATAAAATAAAGTACATAAAATATTTTAAAGTTTGCTCCCAACCAACGGATCCTAGGAAATATTGCGTAAACAATGGAGCTAAAAAATAACCTACTGAAGCAGCTGCTGTAACAATACCTGTTGCAACCGTTCTTTTTTCGTTAGAAAAATGTTTACCAACTTCAGAAACCGGAACACTCATAGCAGTAGCGCCAAGCGCCGTTCCAACTAAAACACCTAAACTAATTTGAAAAAAAATTCCTGTATTAGGCCCAGAATAAAGCATGTAAATACCTAGGCCAAATATTATAAAACCAATAAAAACTGCTTTACTACCTCCAAATCTATCTGCGAGAACACCAAATATTGGAGCAAATATTCCCCAAAATAACATTTGTAATCCTATAGCCAAACCAAACTCTGTTCTTGTACAATTTAATCCTTCCTCAAAAGCACTAAAAAATAATCCGAAAGTTTGTCTTAATCCCATTGAAACTAAAATTGCAGAGCTTGCAGCTATTAAAGTTATAAGTGCTAATTTATTAGGAATAAATTTTTCTGACATTATTTAACGTATTTCAAAGATTTTTTTAAATCTTCAATTAAATCTTTGGGATCTTCAAGGCCTATGTGAAGTCTTACAATATGTTCATCTTTAGCAAATCTTAAATATTTTCTTGCTTCCGTATATTTAGTTTTAGCCCTTAAATCTTGTAAAAGAACAAGACTTTCAAAACCACCCCAGCTATAGCCAATTCCAAATAGTTCTAATGAATTAACAAATTTAACTACAGATGATTTCTTTTTACTCTTTATTACTATAGAAAATAAACCGTTGGCTCCTGAGTAATATTTTTTCCATAGTTTATAATTTTTAGAAGAAGTCTTGTAAGGATAAAGTATTTCTTTTATTTTTTTTTGTTTTTTCAAAAAATTAATTACTATTTTTGTATTTTCAAAATGTTTTTTAAGTCTTACATCTAAAGTTCTTAAACCTCTTATAATTAGATAAGCCTCATCTGCTGACATTCTGTAGCCCGATAGTTTATAAAAAAACATTACTTTTTTAAAAACTTTTTTATTAACTGCTAAAGATCCACCCATTGCATCAGAGTGACCTGAATAGTATTTTGTAGCAGAGCAAAAAGACATATCAAAACCAATCTTAAGAGGTTTTAAGTATAAAGGTGTGCCCCATGTGTTGTCCAAAAAAGTTAAAATATTTTTTCTTTTTGCGACCTTTATAATTTTTGAAAGATCTTGAAATTCAAAAGTATTGCTTCCCGGATTTTCTACTATTATCATCTTAGTTTTCTTTGTAATTTTATTTTTTAAATCATTAAAATTATCAGGATCATAGAATTTAGCATTTATATTAAACTCTTTTACAAGATGTTCAGATATTTCTTTCGTTGGTCCATATACGTTATCTGAAACTAAAAGTTCATCTCCTGGTCTACACAAGCTCATAATCGCAAGGGCAACTCCACCAAATCCAGTTCCTGTTAAAAAAACATGATAAGCTTGTTCTAATTCTTTGAGAATATTCTCTAATTCTATGGTGGTTGAGCTTCCATATCTTCCGTAGCTGAAATAACTGATTTTTTTATTAGCTTTTATCTTTTTTTCGTGCTGTAAAAGTTCCTGCATAGAGTTAAAAAGTATTGTAGATGCTCTTGTTACAGGAGGATTAGCAGACCTATTACTGCTATCTTTTGTCGGATGTTTTAAAAATGTGCTTATAGACTTTTTCATAAAATAAGTATAATTGAAACTTACATAAGTTTTATACAACAAAATATACAAAAGGAGGCAAAAATATGGGTTATCCTAAAAAACATCGAGGACGTAGGAAAATTGGCTCAAAGAAAAGAAGGGCTAGAAAAAGAAATAAAAGAAAATAATCAATATATCTATGAAAGAAATAGCTCAAATTAGAAAATTGAGTTTGGGGATTTTTATTATTCCATTGTTAGGAATAAATTTATGTTTATTTATTTCACAAAATCCTGAATTTCTTGAAAATACTTTTTTTGCAGTAGACCAAATTGGAAGATCTGGTTTTTCAATTCCATATCTCGATGGCAGTTTATCCATAAGTAGAGCTTCTAGGACATTTCCACAATATTTAATATTTAAACCTGCAATGTTTTTGACTGCATTACTTTTATTTTTTTATTGGAAAAACAATAATGAACTAGTAAATAATCTTAATTCTTCGAATTTAACTTACAAATTTAAAACCTTTGGAATTTTATCTGCTGTTTTTTTAGTAATTCATTCGATATTGCTAGGTGTAAAGTTTGATATTCAAATTTACAAACTTTTTAGACGAGTGGTACTTTTGTTGTTTATTGTATTTGAAATAATTGCACAAGGAATTTTGGTCTACCACTTTTATAAACTTAAGCTTAAATTAGAAAAATTTATTAATAAAAAAATTTTAATTTTAAAAATTATTTTAGTAACTATCTTAGCTTTAGTAGGAATTTTAAGTTTACCTATATTACTTTCAAAAGGTAATACTCATTTCAAACATGCTTTAGAGTGGAACTATTTTGTTGGGGTAATTATGTTTTATTTATTTTCAAGATTTTTTTGGAAGAGAACCACATAAATTTCTAGGCTTTCGCCCAGAAATTTAGTAGTTTTGGCTCGTCGTTTTAGGCGCTACCGCCAAGCCTTCCCGATGAACTATTCTAGCGCTACTAGGTCCACCTTTCTGCCCTTTAAGCTTGAACCTCTCGGTTTTTCCCTAAATGGCCAGTTAAGAGTTGCCTCTTAATTAATTAGATTAAATCAGATTAAAAAAAAAATGGTATCACCTTATACGTGCCTTTAAACATAGTGTTAATTAAGTGGATAAGTTTTTATTATATGTCTTATGTATCCAGCCGCCGCCGAGCAATTTATCCCCAAAATTATCTTTAGAGTAAAATACACAAGCCTGACCAGGTGAAATACCAGTTTCGGCTTCTAAAATCTCAACTTTTGCATTATTACCTGAAATATATATTTTTGATTTAAGAAGTCTTCCGGTCGATCTTACTTTTATTTTAATTAAATCGTTAAAATCTTTTGTATTTCCTAATATATTTAAATTTCTTAATTTAATTTCCGTAATTTTCAAATATTCTTTAGTTCCTGCAATTATTGTGTTGTTGTCAGCATTAATTTTTACCACATATAAAGGTTTATCATTTGATATTTTAATCCCTTTTCTTTGGCCAATAGTATAATTAATTATTCCTTCGTGTTCTCCTATTTGATTTCCAGAGATATCCAATATTTTTCCTGGTTTAAAAGACTCTGGTCTAAATTTTTTAATAACTGAACTATAATCCCCATTAGGAACAAAACAAATGTCTTGGCTATCTGGTTTATCAGCAACATTTAAATTTAATTTTTGTGCTATAGATCGAGTTTCTGATTTATCTATCTCACCTAGAGGAAATCTAAGAAAATCAAGCTGTTCTTGAGTTGTGCTAAATAGAAAATAACTTTGATCACGATTTTGATCTTTAGCTCTATACATGTTTGCATGTCCATTCGTTTGAATTCGAGAGACATAATGACCAGTAACTAAAGCATCAGCTTTTATATCTTTAGCATACCTAAATAAATCTCTAAATTTAACTGTTTGATTGCATTGTACACATGGAATAGGAGTTTCACCGCTCACATAGCTATCTATAAAAGAGTCAATAACCTCGGATCTAAATTTCTTTTGATAAAATAAAATTTCATGATTAATATTTAGTTTTTCAGATACTCTTTTAGCATCTAAAATATCTTGCCCTGCGCAACATTGTCTTCCCTCTTTAGACGGTTTTGCATCATCATAGAGTTTTAAAGTAATCCCAGTTACGTCATAACCTTCTTTTTTCATTAAAGCCGCTACGACTGAGGAGTCAACTCCACCTGACATTGCAACAACTACTTTTGTATCTTTAGGTGTTTTTTTTATACCTAGTGAATTCATTATAAAGTGTATATATTATAAAAAAAAAGAATTTTCCATTATGCAATATGATCTAGAACCAGGTAATTTTGTTATAAATCCATCTCAAAAAAATTGGGGTATAGGGCAAATTCAGTCAATTATTAAAAATAAAGCAACTGTAAATTTTCAAAATAATGGAAAAAAAGTCATTAATTTAGATAATGTAGAATTAGAGAAAGTAAAAAATGAATAACGATGAGTTAGAAAGTATAGCTAGAAATTTAATCGAAACTACTGAATTAGCTGGCAGAAAATCTATTGAACTTAGAAAGCAAGGACTTAAAACAATTATTAAACCTGATAATTCTCCAGTTACTAATGGAGACCTAGAAGTAAATAAAATACTTACAGAAAAAATTAAGACTCTGACACCAAATATCCCGATCATTTCTGAGGAGACTGTAGATCTTAAGAAAGAAAATACTCTAAAGACTTTTTGGCTACTTGATCCAATAGATGGCACTAAAGAGTACATTGCTGGTAAAGATGAATACACAATTAATGCAGCTTTAGTGTTAAATTGTGTACCGACTATAGGTTTGCTTGGAGCACCAAAAAAAAATAGATTGTTTTACTCTTATGGAAAAAATAATTCTTATATGATCGAAGACAGTAAAACTACAAAACTAAATTGTAAAAAAAAAACTAAACAAGGAAAAGTTTTTGCCGTTAGTGGTGCAGAAAAACCATCAACTCAAATTTTAGAAGTATTAAAAGAACATAATGTAGAATCTTTTACGCCAATGCATAGCTCTTATAAATTTTGTGTTATAGCTACAGGCGAGTTTGATTTTTATGCTGCAAGAGAAAGAGCTTATGAGTGGGATTATGCTGCGGGACATGCAGTTGCTGAAAATGCAGGTGCTATAATTACAACTTTAGATCATCATCCATTCAAATACGGAAAAAGTGATTATAAAAACTTAAGTTTGATGATTAAACGTCATGAAATATTAGATGCTTAAAACAATATTGATCATAATATTATCTGTTACATTCTTTGGAGTATTTTTTTTTATTGTTGTAAGAAATTTACTTAAAAGAAAATTAGATGAATTAGTAGAAGATGAAAAAAAAAAATTAAACGATCTTGAGTAACTTATTAAATTCATTACTTTCAAGATTTAAAACTCTTTTTGATAAATCAAAACTAAAGCCTCCTCTCGCGAGTATTCCCATATCTTTTTTATAGAATAATTCTCTATTTGCTTGTGGTCTTACTGGTCCTATTCTTCTGCGCTTACAAAGTTTTAATGCAGAAACAAAATCTGGTTCGATTTGATCTTCTTTAATTTTATCTATACTTTGTTTTATATACTTGCTGTCTATTCCTTTGTTTCTTAGAGATTGGTTGATCTTGTTTAAAGAGTAACCTCGTCTTAAAAACATTCTAGCCTTAGAATCAGAATAAAGCTCATCATTTACGATCTTATTTTTTTCAAGATTCATAATTAATTCATCTATGATTGATGTAACTTCTTTCTTTGATTTAGTCCCTTTAATTTTAGTTAAATATTTTTTTAATAAGTAAACTTTTAACTGTTGTTTCGAAGGACTATATTTTTCTAAATATGAATATGCTAAATCTTTTAAATTAGTAGTAAGATCTTCAAAATCACTTTTATTTGCTGTGGGATTCATTAAGTTAATATACTATATTATTTCTCATGATAAATAATCTTCTAGATATTTTGAGCTATCAAAATATTTATTTAATAGCTAATTGGGGTGTTATACCATTTTGGTTGCTGTTGATAATTCTTCCAAATCATGGGGTAACTAATTTTTTTGTACAATCTATTATAGCTCCTATGCTTTTAGCCGCAGCTTATGGGTTTGTTGCATACAATATTTTTTTAGAAGGAAATACTTTAGACAGTTTTGAATTATACAGTGGTTTAGATGGTCTATATTCAATGTTTGCTAGTGAACTTTTTCTTCTAGTTTTCTGGATTCATTTTTTAGCAATAAGCTTGTTTCTGGGAGCATGGATATCGAGAGACTCACAAAGATACTTGGTTCCAAGATTTTTTGTAATAGTTTCATTAGTCTTTACCTATTTTACAGGCCCAGTTGGTTTATTGATTTATTGGTTTATTAGAATTTTTTTCGCAAAAAAAATTAGTTTCAATGATTAAATCTTTTGATTTTTATTTTGATTTTATAAGTCCATATTCTTTTTTAGCTCATAAAGAAATAAGAAGAATAGAAAAAAAAAATTCAATTAAAATAAATTATAAGCCTATTTTATTAGGAGGACTTCATAACTTACATGATATTAAAGCTCCAGCATTTATTCCAGCCAAAGCAAAACATATGATACGAGATTGCAAGTTAATCGCTGAAAAAAAGAAAATTAAGTTTAAATTTAATTCTTATTTTCCAATAAGAAGTTTAAATTTAATGAGAGGAGTCTTAGTTGCTGAAGAAGACAATTATAAAAGTTATTATATTGATAGTATGTTTGATGCAATATGGCAGGATGGTTTGAATTTAAATGATGAAAACATCATTCAAAAAATTCTTAAAAACCTAAATATTAATCCAAAAACCTTTTTATTAAGATCAGCATCTTCCTCTATTAAAGACTCTTTAAAAAAAAGAACTAGTGAAGCCTACAAAATTGGAATTTTTGGAGCACCTAGTTTTGTTGCAAATAATAAAATTTTTTGGGGGCAAGATAGAATAGAATTTGCTTTAGATGAGGCTAACAAATGATTTATTTTTTCTCTTTTGAAACAATCGGTAAACCAATTTTTTGAAGTGAGTCAAAACCTCCTTTTGCGTTAGCTACATTATCAAATCCCATTTCTTGTAAAGATTTAGTAGCAAGCGCAGATCTAAATCCTAGAGCACAAAACAATACAATATTTTTTATATCTCCTATTTTCTTTTCTTGAAAATATGAGCTCTTTGGGTCAAGCCAAAATTCTAGCATTCCCCTAGGTATATGGATGGAGTCCTTTATTGTTCCTTCTTTCCATAACTCTCTAATGTCTCTTACATCTATTAAAGTTATTTCTCCTTTATCATAAGCAGTTTTAACCTGTTCGGGAGACATAACTTTTATTGACTCATTAGCTTTATCAACAAGCTCTTTGGAAGATTTAATATTCATGATATTAAAATATATATCAATGAAAGAAATTAAAAGCATAAAAAAAACAAATTTTGTTAAGAAAATTTTAATCAAAATTTGTCGTCTATTTGGATATGAATTAATTGATCAAAGTACTCTTGATTTACCGGTATCAAACAAAAATTACAAAGAGATGATAAGTGTCCCTGGCAATAAGTCTATTTCTATAGGTTTAGGAGAAACATTGATTTCTAGAAAAGTAGAGGCTCTTGATATACTAGTTAAAACTTGCACAAGTATTCAGTTAGTTTCTCAAAATAAAAAGAGAATATTTGAAGAAGATAAATCTGAATATACATTTAGAACAATTAATTCTTTAATCAAATCAGCTAATGATTTGAAGAAAAAATTTAAAGAAATTAAGATCGGCTTCACTATCTTAGATGTAAACTCTCCTAGTTCTGATATTAATAAAATCTTATCTAAAATATCTAACGAGGGTTTTAAAGTTGAACTTATTACAGTAGAAAATACCGATAATCCAAAGGATAATATGGCTACTACTATGGGGTCTATTAGAAAGTCATTCAATAAAGCAAAAAATTGTACAGATTTAATTTATTTCGTTGAAGATGATTATATTCACAAAAGTGAGTCTTTAGCTGAGATGTTGTTTGCTTACGAAAAATTTTCATCAATTTTTCAAGATGAGTTATTTATACTATCTACTGACTATCCTTATCTTTACAAAAATATGAACAGTACAAATATATTAATAGGTGAAAAAACTCACTGGAGATCAGTAAAAGAGTCTCTCCTTACTTTTATGACAAGTAAAAAGATGATTGAAAAACATTTTGAAAAGTTAATTGATATGGCAACAAATAGAAGTGACCCATTTGAAAAAAATTTACACGAAATTTATGAAAAAGAAAAATGTTTTTCCCCTATTCCTTCTTTAAGTATACATTGTGCTAATATAAATTCGGTTTTTGGATTGTCGCCAAATATAGATTTAAAAAAACTATGGGATGAAAATAAAGTTTGAAATAAAAAAGGCCCAAAATATTGGGCCTTAATTTATTTCCAACCACTTTGAGGGAGAAGGAAATTATTTAATCTCTAATAGAGTAAGCTGTTACTCCTACTTCTGCTTTATCAGTCCCAAGTTTTTCAGCTTCCTTACTTATTCTTAGACCTATTGTTGCTTTCATAGCAATAAAAGCCAAATAAGAAAGTACAAAACTAAATGCTACAACTGAAAACATTCCAATAAATTGTGTTACAAATGTAGTATCACTATTTGTAAAAGGAACTACTAATGTTCCAAAAATTCCAGCAAACATATGAACCGGAATGGCTCCAACAACATCGTCTAGACCAAAACCTTCAAGCATCTTAGTTCCGTAATACATTATAACAGCACCTAAGGATCCAATTATCATAGCAGTAATAGGCCCTGGAGTTAATGGTTCAGCAGTAATTGCTACCAATCCAGCTAATGCACCATTTAACATCATTACTATATCTGTTTTTCCACCAATCAATCTTGTGATTGCGGCTCCTGTAACAGTTCCTGCTGCTCCAGCTAAATGTGTATTTACGGCAATTTTAGAAATAGCATTTACATCGTCAAAAGTTCCCATTGCTAATTGGCTAAAACCGTTAAATCCAAACCATCCAAACCAAAGTAAAAATGTACCAAGAGTAACAAGAGGAATACTTGAAGCTGCAAAAGGGACCATCACTCTTTTCCCTCCTAGAGATGAAAATCTTCCGCTTCTGGGTCCCAATACAATTACTCCAGCTAATGCAGCTGCTCCCCCACAAGCATGTACTAAAGTTGATCCGGCAAAATCAGAAAAGCCAGCAGAAGATAACCATCCACCACCCCATTGCCATCCCATTGATATTGGATAAATTACTCCAGCCATTATTGCCGCAAATAAGAAAAATGGCCAAATTTTAATTCTTTCTGCTACTGCTCCAGATACTATAGATGCAGTTGCGCAAACAAACATAGTTTGAAAAAACCAATCTGAATAACCTGAGTAACCAGTTTCAGTGTTTGTTGTGTCGGTCCAAATAGTAAAAGATCCGATATACCCACCTTCTGGCACTCCATAAGCTAGATTATAACCTACTAGAAAAAATATTAATGAGCATATAGCAAATTTTCCTATATTTTTTGCAGCAATTGTAGATACGCTTTTAGTTGTTACTAAACCGCTCTCTAGCATACAAAATCCTGCAGCCATAAAAGCCACTAATACACCTCCAAGATAAAATCCTAGTGAATTAAAGATATATTGCCCCTCTTGAGACATCGTCGTTTCTGCAATACTTGTTCCACTAAGAACTAAAGTAAGAAGAACGCTTAATAAAATAAGTGATTTTTTTTTCATTTACCCTCCATGGTAGATATTGTTTTAACAGTTTTTTCTTTTTAGAATTATGTTTTAAATGCATAATAGAGTTGAAATAAATAAGGCCCGGGTACCATGGAGGGTCCCAGGCCTTAATCTTCTCCTAGTAAAACGAGGGAGGAGATACTAGAGTTATTTTAGTCTCTTATACCGTAAGCTATTACACCGACTTCTGCTTTGTCAGTTCCTAGTCTTTCAGCTTCTTTGCTTATTCTTAATCCAATTGTATTTTTAATAATTTGGAAAACAATAAACGAGACTACGAATACGAATACCACTACTGAGATAGTTCCTAAGAATTGTGCTCCGAAAGAAACATCTCCATTTGTTAATGGCACTGCTAATGTACCCCATACTCCAGCTACTAAGTGCGCTGGGATGGCACCAACTACGTCGTCAATTTTCATTTTAAACAATAGTTTAGTTGAGAAGTACATTAATACTCCTGCTATTGCTCCAATAAAGATTGCAGCTAACGGACTTGGTGTTAATGGTTCTGCCGTAATACCTACTAGACCGGCTATCGCGCCGTTAAGCATCATTACTACGTCAGTTTTACCACCAATTACTCTTGATACAGTTGCAGCGGCTAAAACACCACCACCTGCAGCTAAGTTCGTATTGATATAAATTGTAGCTACTGAGGACACATCTTCTAGTGTTCCAGCTGCTAATTGAGATCCACCATTAAATCCGAACCAACCTAACCAAAGTATAAATACTCCTAGTGTTGCTAAAGGAATTGATGATGCAGCAAATGGTGTCATAGATTTCACTCCGCCGCTAGAACTAAATCTTCCAGATCTTGCTCCAAGCACTATTGCACCTGCTAAAGCGGCAGCACCACCTGCAGCATGTACTAATGTTGAACCAGCAAAGTCTGAAAATCCAGCAACCGATAACCATCCACCACCCCATTGCCATCCCATTGAAATTGGATATATAATTCCAGTTAGAATTGCGGCAAATAAGAAGAACGGCCAAATCTTAATTCTTTCGGCTAAAGTACCAGAAACAATTGACATTGTTGTTGCACAGAAAACCATTTGGAAAAACCAATCTGATCCGTCTGAATAACCAGTTTCTACAGAAGAAGCATCACTCCATGGAGTAAATGTTCCAATGTATCCACCTTCTGGAATACCATAAGCTAAATTATAACCCACTAACCAGAACATTACTCCAGCTATTGAGTATAAACCTATATTTTTAGCACAGATTGCAGATACACTTTTTGATGTTACTAAACCTGACTCTAACATTGCAAAACCTGCAGCCATCCACATGACTAAGAAACCTGACATTAAAAATAATAGGGTATTAAATATGTATTGTACTTCTGCTGATACTGTGGTCTCGGCATAACCTAAACCTGCAAAGCCAAAATAAATG
This sequence comes from uncultured Pelagibacteraceae bacterium, assembly GCA_902598595.1. Taxonomy (GTDB): domain Bacteria; phylum Pseudomonadota; class Alphaproteobacteria; order Pelagibacterales; family Pelagibacteraceae; genus Pelagilacustribacter. Next base: position 28,356 of record CACKCD010000007.1, on the reverse strand, counting down.
GCTGTTCCAGCAAAAAAGTATCCTAAGTATTTTTTCATAAAAAACTCCCTTGTTAATTTAAGATTTCGTTATAGAGATTTGATTATATTTAAGAACTGATTAATGCTGAATTTAGCTATGCAGTTTTTGCAAGTAGTTTAGCCCTTATTTGATTTTTCAAATAAGGGCTAAAAATGACGTTTATCGATTAAACATTTCTTTTAAGCTTTTAGCTGGTAAAAACTTAACTTTTTGAGATGCAGCAATTTGAATTGACTCACCTGTTCTTGGGTTTCTTCCCACTCTCGCCTTTCTTTTTGCTACTTTATAAGTACCAAATCCAGCTATTTTAACAGTATCGTCATTTTTCAAAGCATCTAGAATAATAGTCGTTATTGAGTCAAAAGTTCTTTCTGCATCAGCTTTGCTCTGACCCAATGTGGACGATATTTTAGCTACTAGTTGTTTTTTGTTCATTTATGCCCCTTATGGTTATTATTGAATTTCAACAATTTCCTAATAAAATCAACATTTTTTTAGTGTTTTAAATAAATATTAACACAATATATTGTGTACTTAAAAACGTTGATTTTATTGGTATTTTTGAAGATAAAAAATGGCTTAAAACAAGCCTAAATCCTTAAGGTCATTGAATGTGGTAAAAAACATTAGAGAAATTAGTAAAAAAAGACCGATTCGAAAAAAACCCTCTTGAGTTCTTTGACTTAAAGGTCTTCCTAAAATTTTTTCAAAAGCATAAAACATTAAATGTCCTCCATCTAACATTGGAATAGGAAATAAATTAATAAAACCAAGACTTATAGATATATAAGCCATAATACTCAGAAAAGCTATTAAACCAAGTTGAGCGACTTGGCCTGTTATTTTTGCAATCTTAATTGGTCCACCTAGTTGAGTAGTATCTCCTTTACCTTTAAAAATTGAGACAACAAAATTTAAAGAGGCTTTAGTAACAAACCAGGTTTCTTTCACCGCATAAAATAATGCTTTTGCGGGTCCTAGTCTTTGTCTATTAAATTCATTATTTGGAGGAGATATCTTAATTCCAATTATCTTTTTATTTATTTTATTTCCTAGGGAGTCCTCACTTTTGATTATTTTAGGTTTTACCGTTAAAACAATCTGATTATCATTTCTTAAAACTTTAATATCAACATTTTCCGAGGTTGATGTATTTATAAAAGTGGAGACATCCAATATACTATTAACTTTATTATTATTAATTGATAGAATTATATCTCCATTTTTTATACCTGAAGAAAAAGCGGGACTATCTTTTTGAACTTCTTGAATTTGAGCAGGAGTAAAGTCTTTTCCAGCAAACATGTATATAAATGAGAAAATCAAGATAGCTAGAACAAAATTAGCTAATGGTCCAGCAGCAACTATTAAAGATCTTTGATATAGAGGTTTAGTAACAAAAAGCTTATTCTGATCTTCTTTATTATATTTTTTTAATAATTCTTCTTGTTCCGCTTCACTAAAAACATTTCTGTCGCCAAAAAATTTCACGTAACCACCTAGGGGTATTACACAAAATTTCCATCTGGTACCTAATTTATCGTTAAAACCAAAAAGTTCTTTACCAAATCCAATGGAAAAATCAGTGACACCTACTCCATATTTTTTTGCAAAATAATAATGTCCATATTCATGAATAAATACAACAATCGTTAATAAAATTAAAAAGGGAATTATAAAACTTAAAATTTCCATTCATTCACCTTACTAAAAATAAAATTTCTAAAAGCCATTAATCTTGCGTTATTTTTAAGAGATGCTGGGTAGACAAAATGCGTCTCTGTTGGTTTTCCTGATTCATCAGGTAAAACTTTAGTAATATTATTAACATTGTGAGCCATGTAATCTGGTATTGCTGCAAGTCCCACGCCACTTTGTACGGCTAAAAGTAATCCATATACACTGTTTACCTTCATTGTTGATTTTCTTTTCTTTCCCTCTTTTGCACCAAGTTTTAAAACCCAATCAGGATTATACACTGGGGAAGGTGCACCTCTTCCATAAGTAATAAACTTGTGTTTATCTAAATCTTTCAAAGTTTTCGGGTAACCATTTTTTTCTAAATATTCATTTGATCCATATATATGGTAATTGAAATCAACAAACTTTTTTTGAATAAGATTTAATTGTTTAGGCCTTCTCATTCTAATAGCTACATCTGCTTGACGGGTACTCAAATCAAGTTCTTTATCGTCAAATATAAGTTCTATTTCAATTTCAGGATTTAAATCCATAAATTCCTTAATTCGTGGGGTTAACCAAGTTGTTCCAAAGCTTACTACTGTCGTTACAGTCAATTTTCCATTTAATTTATCTTTTTGACCGCCTAGATTAGACTCCACGTCTTTTAGTTTTGAGATAACCTCTTGTGCTGATTTAAATAAATATTCTCCATTATCAGTAAGAACTAAACCTCTAGCATGTCTCTCAAAAAGCTGAACTTTTAAGTCACTTTCTAGACTTTGAATTTGTCTGCTAATAGCTGATTGACTTAAATTAAGTATTGTAGAAGCTTTTGTGAAACTCGATGCCTCTGCTACAGTATGAAAAATTTTTAATTTATCCCAGTCCATAAAAGACAACTATAGATTATTTATTAGGATTTACTATAGCTCTTCCGAAATACTCTCCTTTTAATAATTTAGGATATGTTTCTAATAGCTCTTTAAATGAGAGTTCTTTTGTAAAAGATTGAATTTTTGAGAAATCAATTAATTTATTTGCTTCATTCCATAAAAATTCTCTTCTTTTAATAGAGGCACCAGATGAGTCTATTCCCCATAATTTTACTCCTCTTATGATAAAAGGCATAACAGTAGTATTTATTTTTATTCCTCCAGCGTTACCACAAGAAGCTACAATTCCACCTGGTTTGGTTTGAGCTAAAATTTTTGTCAAACCTGCTCCACCAACAGTATCCACAACTCCATCCCAAGTTCCTTTTTCAAGTAATTTGCTTTCACCTTCAAATTCTTTTCTATCGATAATATTTTTTGCTCCTAAATTTTTTAAATAATCATTTTTATCTTTTTTTCCAGTCACTGCATGAACATCATATCCCATCTTTGCTAATATCATTACTGCTATACTTCCAACTCCGCCTGTTGCTCCGGTAACCAAAACATCTTTAACTTTTTCACCTAATAAGAGTTCCTCTCGCGCTTTTACCGCAAAGGCACATTGTAACGCTGTAAACCCAGCTGTGCCCAACATCATTGCTTTTTGATTATCTAAATCTTTTGGTGTTTTAATTAAAAAATTAGAGTCAACTTTCGCATATTCAGCAAATCCTCCAAAATAAGCTTCGCCTACTCTAAAACCTGTTAATATTATATTATCATCTTTTTTAAATTTATTGTCTTCACTCTCAATAACTTTTCCAGAAAAATCAATGCCGGGTACAAAAGGAAATTTTCTTACTATTTTTCCACCATCGTTTAAAATTAACGCATCTTTATAATTAAGACTTGAATAATCGATTTTAACTAAAACGTTTCCGTCTTTCAGGTGGCTTGTGTCAATTTCTTGAATTTCTCTTGAAAATTTTTCGTTTTGATTATTTATAACAACAGCTTTAAATTTTTCTTGCATTTATTTTGCTATATATCTCAAGTATCTATTTTGATAACTGAGATCTTCTTTGAAAGAACCTAGGTAATAGTTTGTAACAGTTGTAGCTTTTTCTTTTTTTATACCTCTCATAGTCATACATTGGTGTGCAGCATCAATAGTTACTGCAACGCCTTTTGCATCTAGAGCAGACATTAATGTTTTAGCAATTTGCATTGTAAGTCTTTCCTGAGTTTGAAGCCTTTTTGAGAATACTTCTACTGTTCTTGCGAGTTTACTTAAACCAACAACTTTTTGGTTCGGAATATAAGCAATGTGAGCAACCCCTATAATTGGAGCCATGTGATGTTCACAATGACTTTCTAAAGTTATATTTTTTTCTACCACCATGTCATCATAGCCTTCTACATCTCCAAAAGTTTTTAGTAAATCAGCGCTTGCGTCTTGATTGTAACCTTTAAAATATTCTTTAAATGCTTTAACTACTCTTTTTGGAGTTTCTAATAACCCTTCTCTGTTAATATCTTCTCCAATCCAAGTTAATATGGTCTTGAAAGCCTCTTCGGCCTGTTTATCAGTAACTACAGGTTTTTTTTGACTTGTTTTATCAATGTCTTTAACTAATTTCATTTTCGCGGTCATTTTTATAGGACATATTTGATTAATGCAAATTGCTATTTTGTCTTTTTTTCACTATTTTACGCCCATGTTTAAAAAAAGAGAGAGTGTTTTTGAGATAGAGGAGGGAAAATTTCTCTCGCCTAAATTTGATGAAAAAGGTCTTATACCTGTTACTACGACTGACCATAAATCTGGTGAAGTTTTAATGCATGGTTATATGAACCAAGAAGCTTTAAAAATTACTATTGAGAAAAAAGAAGCATGTTATTGGAGTAGATCAAGAAATGCTTTGTGGCATAAAGGAAAAACAAGTGGTTTTGTGCAAAAAGTTATAGATATAAGAATTGATGATGATCAAGATGCTTTATGGATGACTGTGGATATTGGAAATGGAGCCAGCTGTCATGTTGGTTACAAATCTTGCTTTTATAGATCTATTCCACTGGGTAAAATAAATAATTCTGAAGAAATAAAACTAGAATTTAAAGAAAAAGAAAAAAAGTTTGATCCTGAAAAAGTATATAAAGGTCAGCCAAACCCAACTAAATTATAAGATAATTTTAAATTAATGAGTAAAGAAAAACAAAAAAATGTTTTTGGAGAAAATTTAGAACCTTGTTCTAATGAACCTCTAACTGGTTGGTTAAGAGATGGATGTTGTAATACCGATAAAAACGATCGAGGTGTTCACACGGTTTGCGCAAAAGTTACTGATGAATTTCTAATATGGTCGAAAAAAGTTGGAAATGATTTAATTACACCTCATCCAGAGTTTGGTTTTCCAGGATTGAAAGAAGGTGATAATTGGTGTTTATGTGCTACTTGGTATGCTAGAGCTTTAGAGGAGAATGTAGCATGTTCTATTTATTTAAAAAAAACAAATATAAAAACTCTAGAACTTATCCCTATTGAAAAACTAAAAAAATTTGCTTTAGATCTCTCTTAATAAACTTTAACACCCCGAGTTTTAATGATTAGTTCTAGTTCTTTGTATTCTTCACAGTTACAATTTTTTAAAACATCCAATCTTTCATTAGCTTTATCTATTCGGTTTGTTTGAACATACAGTTCACCAAGATATTCATTGATACCGTTATGATCTGGCTTTAAACTTAGCCCTGTTAGGTAAAATTTTTCAGCTTGTTCAAAGTTGCCAATTTTTCTGGATGTATAACCCATATAATTTAAAATATCAGGATTCTTTTTATCTGACGAGTAAGCTTTTTCCAATTTTTTAAAAGCTTGAGAATAAAGTTTTTTAGCTTTATCAGTTTTTTCCTTCTTTTCTAATTTACCTGCTCTTTTTACTAATTTTTTTGCATCATCATAATAGTTTAATTTGCTATCATCTGAGCTATCACTGCCTGCAGAATATGCATGTTGAGAGATTAAACTTATAAAAATTATATAAACTATTTTTTTCATAACTATGTTAAAGATGATCTTCCTCCATCTACACCTAGAATTTGTCCTGTTATCCAAGAACTATTATCACTTAATAAAAAATTTGCAACTGACGCAGAGTCGCTTCCATCTCCTACTCTTTTGAGTGGATGCATTTTTGCAATGCTGTCTGCCATTTTTTCATTTTTTAAAATAAAATTTGCTATTTTAGATTTAGATATGCTTGGAGCTATACAATTAACCCTAATGTTTGGCGCAAACTCAGCAGCCAAGGATAAGGTCAATCCCTCAATTGCTCCTTTAGCAGATGACACAATACTATGATTAGTAAAACCTCTTCTTACTGCAACAGTAGAAAATAAAACAATTGAACCTTTGTTTTGTTTTAAATTATCCGAAGCACGTCTAATGATCTCTGTTGCTGATATTAAATTTAGATTAAATGATTGCATATAATCACTTTTTTTTGTCATTTTGATTGGTTTTAAATCTATTGAGCCAACACAGTAAGCTAAACCATTAATTGGAGTTTCTCCTAAATCACTAAAAATCTTATCAGAGAAATTTTCCTCCAAAACATCACAAGTTGTAAAAGTAGAGTTTAATTCTGAAGCAAGCTCAGCTAAACTCGATTTATCTCTACCTACCAGATGTACCTCTCCTCCATCAGCAGTAACTTTTTTTGCTAAAGAAGATCCAATTGAGCCAGTAGCTCCTAAAATAAGTTTTTTCATTATGCTTATTTAACACTATTTTTTAAAATGAGTAGGCAAATAATGCCGCGTTTATTTCCTCCGAAAGATATATAATTTAGGATATATGAGGCTTTTTATTATTCTAGGAAACCAGCTATTTAATCCAAACTATTTAAAAGACTTTAAAAATCATATCTTTTATATGGCTGAAGATTATGAGCTTTGTACATATGAAAAACATCACAAACTTAAAATATTACTTTTTTTATCATCCATGAGGTCTTTTAAAGATGAGCTTAAATCAAAAAACTTTAAGATAATTTATGATGATATTAATTCTAAGTTTAAAACTTCTTATGAAAAAAAATTAGAAAAAATAATTAAAGATAAAAAGATAAAAGAAGTAAGCTTTTTTGAAATTGAAGATAAACCATTTGAGAAAAAAATTATTACAGTACTGAAAAAAATGAATATAAAAGTAAATCAAATTAAAACTCCAATGTTTTTGACAACGAGAAAAGAATTTAAGGAATATCTTTCTAAATATAAAAAACCTTTTATGGCTAATTTTTATAAATCAATAAGATCAAAATTAGATATTCTAATGAATAATGATGGAAAACCAAAAGGTAATAAATGGAGTTTTGATGAAGATAATCGTAAAAAACTTCCAAAGGATATTAAAATACCGGAAATACCAAAAATCAAAACAACAAATCATACCAACCAATTAAGAAAATTTATTGATTTAAATTTTAAAGATCATCCTGGAAATACAGAAAATTTTTGGTTTCCTACAACAAGATTAGAAGCTCAAAAGCAGCTTGATTGTTTTCTAAAAGAAAGAATAAAACTGTTCGGTGACTATGAAGACGCAGTAAGTTATAAATCAAATACGATGTTCCATAGTGCTTTAAGTCCACTAATAAATTTAGGACTAATAACGCCAGAAGAAATTTTAATTAAATTAAAAAAAATAGAAAACAAAATTCCAATTAATTCTTTTGAAGGTTACGTAAGGCAAATTATTGGTTGGAGAGAATTCATGAGAGGTATATATCAAAATTTTAATGTTCAAATGGATAAGTCAAATTTTTTCAACCACAAACGAAAAATGAAGAGATCTTGGTATAGTGGTTGTACCGGTTTAGATCCACTTGATTTTTCTATTAAAAATGCTGAACGCTTTGGATGGTCTCATCACATAGAAAGATTAATGATACTCTCCAATATTATGAATCTTTGTGAAATTCATCCAAAACAAGTTTACAAATGGTTCATGGAAATGTTTGTCGACTCATCTGATTGGGTAATGTCACCGAATGTTTATGGTATGGGTCTATTTAGTGATGGGGGAATTTTTGCGACTAAACCTTATATTTGTGGCTCTAGTTATTTTTTAAAAATGATGCATTTTAAAAAAGGACCTTGGTGTGATGTTATGGACGGACTTTATTGGAAATTTATAGACAAAAATAAAAAATTCTTTTTAAAAAATCCCAGGTTAGCAATGATGGTAAGGGTTTCTGAAAAAATGAGCAAAGATAGAAAAATAAGAATTTTTAAAGCTGCAAATAATTTTATAAAAGAAAATACAAATGGTTAAAGTTTTTTTTAACAATTCATGTAATATTTGTAGAGCTGAAATTAGCCATTATAAAAAACACAGTGACAAAAAAATTGAATGGATAGATGTTACTAATAACGAGGAGGCTCAAAAAGTTACATCAAAATCATATAAAGAACTTTTAAGAAGAATGCACGTTATACAAGATGGTAAAGTTATTGATGGAGCAGAGTCTTTTTTAATAATTTGGAAAAATGTACCTAAATACAATTTTTTATATAAAATTTTTAAGATCAAACCTTTATTTTTTTTGTTAAATATTTTTTACGAAATTGCGGCTTTTATACTTTTTATAAAAAATAAACATCTGTTAAGTAATGAAAAAAACTAATTTACCTAAAAAGAATTGTCCAGTTTGCAGCAAGCCTTTCTCTTGGAGAAAAAAATGGAGGTTAAATTGGGAAAAAGTAAAATACTGCTCTAAGAAATGCTCTAGGGCTAATTAAGTTTAAAAGTTGATAGTATTATAGGTATATTCGACTTAAAATTAAAATACCCTTTATTTGAAAATTTCCAGCAAAATTCGTCTTCTTTTCGCATAATATAATTTATATCTAGATTATCTTTTTTTACTAACATTTTTAAAAATGAAAAATTTTCACCAATAGAAGGATATATGACATCAAATGATTTAGAGATTTTAGAAAAGCTTGCAAAACTTTTTCCGTCTAAAAATTCAGCCTTGTTTTTAATCTCATTTAATCGTGATTTTATGACGTTTTTTTTATAATCCATTACTTTTGTAGATAATTGGACTGATCTATTTTCATTGCCCAACAAAACAAAATAAATTTTTTTATATTTTTCGTGATCAAGTAAATCATGGTACATTTCATTTTCAAAAATAATCAAATGATCATTTAAGTCTTTGTTATTTCTAATTGGAGCATTAGAAATTTTATATTCTCTTTTATCTATAATTGGTAACGCAGTCTCATTTAAATTTACATTTTTATACTTATTGTTTGTAAATTTACTTATATTCCATGATTGAGCTAAATAATTTTTACCTTTTGTTTGTATTCCTGCAACCCAACGCCAACTTAAAGTATTTGAAGCTGCGTCACCATCGTATAAGTGTTTCATAAAAAATTCTGCTCCCTTTTGCCAAGGTAATCCTAGAGTAAATATCCAGATACTTGCAAACAACATTCTAGTATGATTATGAAGGTAGTTAAAATTTTTTAGTTCGTTTACCCAATCATTAAAACATTCAATGTCAGTTTCACCATTTACTGCTTTTAAATAATTTTCATTTTCTTTAATTGTCTTTAGATCTTCTATAAAATCGGTCCAAACTTTTGGTCTTAACTCAAGCCAACCTTTCCAGTAAACCCTCCAAAATATTTCTTGAATAAATTTATCTACTTTTTGAAAAGGATATTTTTTTAAAACAAGTTTAGTGGTTTCATATTCTGTAATTAGTCTGTGGGTTATATAAGGTGATAAACAAGAAACATTGCGTCTATCAGCAACACCAAAATCAAAATTTCTTTTAGTGTTATAATTTGAAATATCACTTTCTAAATATTTATTAAGTTTATCTAAAGCTTCTGATCTAGACGTTATAAACTGCATTAATCCTCGTCATCTCTCCAATTATCGATGTATAACTTCCAGCAGGCAAAAGCTACACATGGTATACCGACACAAAAACCAAGAAGAACGCCGTTTTCTTTTCCCAAAAAAATTGATCCATAGTGTGCGCTAAGGATTGGAGGAAATGTTAGTATGCATCCTACAATTATATACCTGTATATAAAAGGAGGGCGTTTCAAATTGTATTACCTTGGTCTACTGGTATTGAAACTGCTGATGTAAACCAACAATTTTTACATTTTTCTTCACTTCCTTTTTGAACATGCCATTCGTAAAATAACAATTGTTTCTTATCTGATAAAATTTCAATCCTATAAATAAATTTATTTGGACTATTTGTGATTAAATTTATCTTGTGAGAAGAGTGATTTAATAAAAATTTATATTGTTGACCATAAATCATGATTCTGAATCTTTCATAAGGACCAGTAATCTTTTTATTGTCTGGATGAGCAAATAGCCAAGTTTGTTTAATTCCATTGTCATCTTTGTTATTGTTTTTTAATGCTTCGAGTTGAATTTTGACGACGTCATATGGTTCTAATTTTTTATTTGGTTTAGTTAATTCAGCATAAACCGAAGTGTTTAACAAAATTAAGATGAGTAAAATTAAAATTTTTTTTAATTCCATATTTTATTTAAAACTTCCTCTCTTTGACATGCTTTTTTATATGCTAAATATTTCAAAAAATTTTTCTCATAGTAATCTTGATGATAATCTTCAGCTGGATAAAACTTATCAAATTTCCACACAAGCGTAACTATTTTATTTTCAAATCTTTTTTCAATATTTTGTATTGAATTCATTATAATTTTTTTTTGTATCTTATTTTGAAAAAAAGCGACTGATCTATAACTTTTACCTTTATCACAGAATTGACCGTATCGATCGAAAGGATCTATGTTTTTCCAAAAAACACCCAACAAACTCTCAAAGGATGTTTTGTCAGGATCATAAGTGATTTCAACAACCTCTACATGACCTGTATCTTTGTATATAACATCTTCATATTTTGGATTTTTTAAATGTCCTCCAGAATATCCTGATATAGACTTGATAACTCCTTCTACTTTGTCAAAAGATTCTTCCATACACCAAAAACACCCTCCAGCAAAATACGCTTTCTTGTATTTAGGGTTTTCTGTAGATATCTGTAGTTCACCGGCTATCAACCCATTTTTAAAATAAAATAAACTTACGCAAAACAGAAAATATAAGATAATTTTTTTCATAATTTAATTCTAGAATAGATTAAGGATAATAAAAGGTGTATCTTGTCCTACATGGAAAATTTACCTGACAATATCTGTGAAGAATGTAAAAAAGAGGACGAAAGCGTAAAGCCTAATTTAATTATTACAGGTTATAAAATTTGTGACAGTTGCAAGTTATCTAAAACGATATTTCCTGTTTAAATTGCTCTAAAGAGAACAATTACAAAAAATAAAAAGAATGCTTGAAATAACCAGGCAACAATTACGACCCCTAAAGCTTTCCATAAACTTTCATAATCTAAAGCAGATTTAACAGCTACCACCATACAAGCTAGCATCCAAAATGCTGAACCTATGAAAGTTACAGTCATTAAATCTGGAGTAACTCCAAAAACTCTAATTAATCCTGGGGCACTAGAAAATCCAATCGTTCTTAATAATTCTCCATGATCACTTTTTGTTTTCGGTCCTCCAAATAATTTTACTCCAACAAAATAAATTACATAAGCCCATACGTACCAACTTAATAACGATAAAGCAGGAGCTAGTAAAAAATTAGAAGCACCTAACTGCAAAGCTCCAACACCTGCAGCTAAACTCGATAAGACAACGACTATACCTGCTTGAAGAGTTGCTGATTTATCTTTTTCAACTTCTTCGTATAAATCGATATCGATTTTTATAGCTCTAAATACTCTATTAAGAAAAATAGTTATCATTTTTTTTATCCTTTAAAATGTATATAACTTAATTGTTAGAAAAATATATGAAAATAACTAAAAAATTTGAACCAATAGCTTCAGGAATATCAGCAGCTATAGTAATAAGTGTCCTCGCTTACTTAACTTTAGAAACATCTTCAGGCATATGGTTAATGTTTTCATTTGGAGCAACTGTTTTTATAGTATTTGTGCTTTATGATCTAGAGACAGCCCAGCCAAAAAATATTTTTTTTGGTCATTTAATATCAATTCTGGTAGGTGTTATTTTTAATGAAACTGTTGGACTTTCTTTTTACTCTCTAGGTTTATCTGTTGGAATAGCGGTAGTCTTAATGGTTTATTTTAGAGTTATGCATCCACCTGCTGCCTCGAATCCCTTGGTAGCTTTATCTATGGATTTATCTTTTGATTTTATTTTATTTCCAGTCATAACTGGAACAGTTATGATCATACTAATATCTGTTCTGATTAATAAAATAATTCTTAAAAGAAATTATCCAAAGAGTTGGTTTTAATTTAATAAAAAAATTGAACTATTAAGTATCAAGGCATAGCTTGACCACAAAAAATAAGGGATCATTAAATAAAAGCTAAATCTATCCCTGGTTAAATACTTTTTCATAAGTGTAATAATAAAAATAATAATTATTACTAAATTAATTAAGGCTAAACCAATTTGATGAAAACCAAAAAAAACTATGCTCCAGGTTCCATTAAAAAATAAATGGATAAAGTAAAGCTTTAACAGTTTTGTATCGAATGAATTAATCCAAATTTTCCAAATTGCGGCTGACATCATAATATATAACGTTGTCCACACGGGAGCGAATACCCAACTAGGAGGATTAAAACTTGGCAAAATAATTTGTGAATACCATGGTTCTTTGAAAGAAGTTGTAATAAAACTACCAATTGCAGAGGCTAAAAAAGTAATTAAAAGTATCAAGAATAGAGATAAATATTTATTCTTAGTCATATATTAAGATATAACTAATTAATGAGAGAAAATCAGAAAAAAATTTGGATCACTGGGGCAAGTAGCGGTATAGGCAAAGCTCTCGCTGAAAAATTTGCGATTGAAGGTTGGAAAGTTGCTATATCAGCAAGAAGAAAGGAAATTTTAGATGAAATGGCTAAGAAAAAAAATGTCTTTTCCTACCCTCTTGATGTAACAAATCAAAATCAAATCAAGGATGTTTTTTCAAAAATTATAAATGATTTTGAAGAACTTGATTTATGTGTTTTTTCTAGCGGAACCTACGATCCAAAACTAGAGAAAGAAATAAACATTAAACAAAATCAATTTGTAATGGAGACAAATTTTTTTGGAGTATTATACTGTATAAAATCTGTAGAAAAATATTTCAAAGACAAAAAAAAAGGTCATATCTCAATTGTCTCATCAATAGCTGCATATAGAGGTTTACCTAATTCAAGTGGGTACGGCCCTTCAAAAGCTGCTTTAACTAATTTGACCGAAAGCCTATACTTTGATTTTAAAAAATATAATGTAAGAATTTCCCTTGTTTCACCAGGGTTTATAAAAACACCTTTAACCGATAAAAATGAATTTCGAATGCCATTTATTAAATCTCCTGAATTTGCTGCAGAAAAAATGTTTAATGGTCTAACTAAATCAAAGACATTTGAAATTCATTTTCCAAAGGCATTAACGATGATATTAAAATTTTTAAGGATCTTACCTTACAAAATATATCTTTATTTGATCGATAAAGGAGTTAAAAGATAATTAATTTATAAACTCTTGGATTCTTTCTAAAGTAGTTTTTTTTGGACCTTTATATTCGATAGAGTATGAGTTTGATTTAGTTAAAACTTCAACTCCTTTTGTAAATATAAATATAAAAAAGACTAAAAAGAAAATCACAAATATCTTAGCAGGATTATAGTTTCCAGTTTCAAAAACACTTCTATTTTCTTTTTTAGCTTTATGAAAAAATTTAAAGGTAATATATACAGCAAAAATCAAACCTACATGTGCCATAACAACTCCTGCCCATCCCCAGATAAAAGAAGTTAAACTAAAAACGTACAAACTAAAAACTGTAGACCATACAAATGATAAAACAATTAAAATTTGTAACCTAACAGTTTTTGGCAAACTCCTAATATCATTTTTTGAGTCATCAAACATTATATTGGCTGACTCTATTAGAAAGTTCCTTAATTTATCCATCATAAATTTATTTTACAAATTTTTATTCTTTTATAAACATAACAGTAAGTTCAGCCACTTTAAAACCAAATTTTGTCATAGTAGCTCTATTTATAGCAACTCTTTCGTCTTGTTTAAATATCCAGTCATCGAAAGTAATTTTTATCTCTTTACCTTTTATCGGTACTAATAAAACATATTCAAATTTAAATGCTGGTCCATAAGAAAATCCTCTAGCAGTCCCTACAACATCTCCAGCTGTCCCCTCATAATTATGGTCGTCTATCTTATTAATTATCCATTGTCTTGTTTGAACTTCTCCATCTGACCAATTAAATTTTTCATCAAGAGTTAATTGCTTTCCATCCCAATTACCATTCAGATCTGCGGAAAATTGTCTGGTTACTTTACCAGATCTATTTTGAAGTATTCCCCAAGCTTTTACATTTCCAGATAAGAAATCTTCAATAATTAATCTGGGTTTTTGATCTCTAAAATCGGTTGGTTTCATATTATTTGTGCATCCAGTTAAAAAAACAATTAAAATTAAGCCATAAAAATTTTTCATGGCGATTATCTATTAGACATAGAAAATTGAATCAAGTCTATATTTTTTGCCTTAAACCCTGCTTCACAATAAGATAAGTAAAACTCCCACATTCTTTTAAAGTAATCATCAAAACCAAGAGGTGCAATATTGTCCCATGCTTTTAAAAAATTGTTTCTCCATGAAGAAAGTGTCTTAGCATAATCGTTTGAATAAGAATTAATTTTTTCTAGGTTTAATTTATTAATTTTAGAAATTTTCTTTATTTGATTAAGTGAAGGTAAAAATCCGCCTGGAAAAATATATTTTTGAATAAAATCCTCGCTATTTCTATAGCGATCAAATAGATCATTTCGTATTGTTATTCCTTGAATCGCTGCATACCCATTAGGCTTAAGTGAGTGTTTTATCTTATTAAAATATTCATCTAAGTAATTTTCTCCTACTGCTTCTATCATCTCGATTGAAGCTACTTTATCATATTTATCTTTTAAATCTCTGTAATCTAGGAACATAACGTTAACTCTATTGTTCAACCCATTTTCAAACATTCTCTTTTTTGAATATTCAAATTGTTTTTTAGAAATTGTAATACAATCTACAATTACATCATAATTCTTAGCTAAATATTCAGAAAAACCTCCCCATCCACATCCAATTTCTAAAATTTTATTTCCATTTTGTAAGTGAAGTAAATCGATCAATTTTTGATATTTAGTTTTTTGGGCTATTTCTAAATCGTTGTTATTGTCCTCATATATGGCGCTTGAATAAGTTAAAGATTTATCTAACCAAGTTGAGAAAAATTCATTTCCAAGGTCATAATGTTTTGAAATATATTCTAAACTTTTTGATTTTGTATTGGATGCAAAAATTCTTTTTAAAATATTTTTTATTACTTGTAATTTTATACTCCCGGAAAAAGAGTAGATGATTTTTATATTACGTGCAGTGAGCTCGATTAAATCAGTTAAATTTTTTGAATAAAAATCTTTATTAATATGTGCTTCTCCTAAAGCAGAGCTGCCTCCTAAAACAATATTAAGATAAAACTTGGGATTAATTACTTTTATTTCTGCTGTAAAGGAGTTTTCTAGATTTCCAAAATTGTAAACTTTGCCATCATAGTTTGTTAGTTTGAGGTTTCCGTCCTTAATTAGTTTTAATTTACTTAGAACAAATTTTTCTGAAATTTTAAATAAACTCATAAATTTTCTTCATAACTTAAATTATTTTTAATTTTTACATTTCTTTTTCTATATATCGCTCCTTTTTTCCACAAAAGTAATGCTTCAAAATGTATCGCACTAATTATCTTGATTGTCATTAATGGATATTTAAAAAAATTAATAACTAATTGTTTAAAATTAAAATCTTTTCTTTCCCCTATTTGTACTGCAGATAAGATGGTATCTTTTTTATCTGTTTGTTTAATTGACACTGATAACTTTTCTTTAGGGTTGATCAATCTAAAGCTGTAATAGGTATCCATATTCATAAATGGAGATACATAAAACTTCTTTTTGCATTTTTGACTCACTATATTGCTATCTTTTACTTTGAAAATATAAGTATGTTGTTCATTAAAAGTATTCTTTACTTCATAAAAAATTACTTTTAGTTCCTCATCTTTGTAGCAATAAAAAATACTCAGAGGATTAAATACATAGCCAAAAATCCTCGGATAACATAATAATTGAATTTTATTAACATTTTCATCGATATTAAATTTTTTTAAATTATCTATTACCCAGGTTTTTAATGATTTTCCATCTCTATCTCCGTGATCTTTGTTGTAAAAACTAAAAATGTTAAATCTGTTGAAAGAAAAAATTATATTATCCTTATCTAATTTTTCAATTTCATCTAAGTCAATAAAAAAAGAAAATGTTTTATACTTTAAAAAATGTTTAACTGGTTTGAACCTTTTATGAGTAACTACTCCATTATAAATACATGAATTCATCAAATTTTAAAATTTTTAATTAAATCAATAGATGATTTTAATCCATCTTCATGAAAACCGTAACCAAAATAAGCTCCACAATACCAAGTTCTTTTTCTCCCTTGAAGAGTCTTTAAAGAATTCTGTAATTTTAATGTTTCTGTATTGAAATATGGATGGGCAAAATCAATTTTTTTTATGATATTTATTTTATCTGGTGCATATATTGGATTTAATGTTAAAAAATAGTTATTATCACACTTTAAATTCTGTAGATTATTTAACCAATAAGTCACACAAGTCTTGTTTCCTTTAGAAATTGAATTCCAACTGGACCAAGCTATTCTTTTTTTTGGCATTAGTTTTTTATCAGTGTGTAATATTGCAGTATTAGATACATATTCAAATTTACTCAAAATTCTTACTTCATCTTCAGTTGGGTTTTCTAACATTTTTAAACTTTGATCAGCATGTGAAGCCAAAATTACATGATCATAATCTAAATATTCATCTCCAATTCTTATTCTGACATTGTCTTTACTTCGACTAATTTTGTTTACTTTATAGTTCTTAAAAATTTCTCCACTAATATTCTCTAAAACTTTTCCCACATACGTTCTGCTTCTAGAAGAAACAGTATACCATTGAGGTCTGTTTTTTAATCTAAACAAACCATGATTAATAAAAAAATTTAAGTAAAGTTCTAAGGGCATATCTTTGGCTTTATTTAAAGGCATTGACCAAATAGCTGCAACCATTGGTATAATATGATAATCAATTAAATATTTTGAAAAATTAGATTTATCTAAATAGCTGCCTAGGGTTTCTCCCTCCAAATTTTTTTTAAGTAAAGAAGGTGCGTTTTTATAAAATGAAATAATCTCTCTTATCATCTTAAGAAAATTGAAATTAAAAATATTTAATTTATTTGCAAAAATAGCTTTTAATCCTCTACCGCCATACTCGATACTAGTATCCTGTATAGAAACAGAAAATGACATATCGCTTTTTTCAAATGGAATATTTAATTCTTTAAAAAAATTAATTAAATTGGGATATGTTAGTTCATTAAAAACGATAAAACCTAAATCTACTGGAATATTTTTATTTTTATTTTTATTTCTAATGTCGTAGGTATATGAATGACCTCCAAAATAATCATCTTGCTCGAAAAGATCTACTTTAAATTTTTTAGACAAATAATAAGCGGAGGATAATCCTGAAATTCCCGAACCAATAACTGCTATCTTCATTATTTAAGCAGCTGCATCTTTATATTCTTCCATAGATGGACAAGAACATACCAAATTTCTATCTCCATAAACATTGTCCACTCTAGCCACAGGGGCCCAATATTTATACTCTTTTAAATAAGTTTTTGGAAAAGCTGCTTCAGCTCTTGAATATGAATGCTTCCATTCATCTGAAGATAGTTCTAAATATGTATGCGGCGCGTTAATTATTGGATTATCCTTTTTTTCAAATTTCCCAGTTTCAATTTTATCTATTTCATCTTTAATACTTAATAAAGCATTACAAAATCTATCTATTTCTTCTAAATTTTCACTTTCTGTTGGTTCTATCATGATAGTTCCAGAAACTGGCCAAGACATTGTCGGCGCATGGTATCCATAGTCTACTAATCTTTTAGCAATGTCCTCTTCTGTAATTCCTGTTTTTTCTTTAATCGGCCTTATGTCGATAATACATTCGTGCGCGACATTACCATTCTTTCCAGTATACAAAATTTTAAATTTTTCTGACAACTTTTTCGAAATATAGTTTGCGTTTAAAATAGATATTTGTGAAGCTAATTTCAATCCTTTAGCTCCCATCATTTTCATGTACATCCATGAAATGACTAAGATACTTGCGCTTCCCCATGGGGCTGCAGATACTGAGCCCATGCCTTTATCTAGATCTAGATTCAATTCTTTTAAATGCTGATGTGTGGGTAAAAAATCTTTTAAATGCTTAGCACAAGCTATTGGTCCCATTCCAGGGCCTCCACCTCCATGAGGAATACAAAAAGTTTTATGTAAATTTATGTGACATACATCTGGTCCGAACTCTCCAGGTTTTGCAATCCCTACCAAAGCATTTAAGTTTGCTCCATCCATATAAACCTGACCACCATTAGAATGTATGATTTGGCAAATTTCAGATATTTTTTCTTCAAATACCCCATGGGTTGAAGGATAAGTGACCATTAAAGCTGCTAAATCTTTAGAATATTTTTCAGATTTAATTTTTAAATCTTCAAAATCAATATTTCCGTTATCATCACAATTTACCACCACTACTTTCATACCAGACATTTGAGCGCTTGCTGGATTTGTTCCGTGTGCAGAGTTTGGGATTAAACAAACATTTCTGTTAGCTTCATTATTATTTTTATGAAATGCTCTTATTGTCATAAGACCAGCATATTCCCCTTGTGCTCCAGAATTAGGTTGTAAAGACACTCCATCAAATCCCGTAATTTCTTTTAAATCTTTTTCTAAATCATTAAACAACGTTGTATATCCTTTCATTTGTTCTACAGGAACATATGGGTGAGGAAGAGAAAATTCTTTCCATGATATTGGGATCATTTCGGCTGTGGAATTTAATTTCATCGTACAGGATCCAAGTGGAATCATTGACCTATTAAGCGCTATATCACTATCTTCTAATCTTTTTAAATATCTCATCATTTCAGTTTCTGAGTGGTACTTATTAAAAACTGGATGAGATAAATAATTTGATGTTCTTAATAAGTTTTTTGGAAGATTTTCCAACTTCACATCTTCTATATCTTTTAAGACTTTATTAATTCCAAAAATTTTTAAAAGTAAGTTTACGTGATCAATTCTTTTCGCTTCATCAAAAGCTACGGATAAAGTGTTATTATCTACTTTCCTCAAATTAACTTTTTCTGTAATCGCCTTTTTATAAATTTCTTCAGTTTTCTTATTAGTTTTAATCGTTACAGTATCAAAAAAATTATCTGAATGAAGATCAAAGCCTCCTTCTTTTATATTGTTAGCAAATAGTTTTGCCAATTTGGAAGTTCTGTTTGCAATATCTAAGATTCCTATTGGGCCATGATAAATAGCATAAGCAGCAGATACTATAGCTAATAAAGCTTGTGCGGTGCAGATATTACTAGTTGCTTTATCTCTTCTAATGTGCTGCTCACGAGTTTGAAGAGATAATCTATATGCTTTTTTACCAAATTTATCTACAGACACACCAATAATTCTTCCTGGCATTGATCTTTTCAAATTTTCTTTTGTAGCAAAGAAAGCAGCATGGGGACCGCCATAACCCATAGGGACTCCAAACCTTTGGGCGTTACCTACTGCAATGTCAGCGCCAAGTTCTGCAGGTGTTTTTAACTTTGCTAAAGATAGGAGGTCACAAACTACGATAGCCTTTCCTCCTTTTTTTCTTATTAGGCTTATTGCTTCACTTGGATCTATAATTTCTCCTAGAGTATCTGGGTAAGCTAATACTCCACATATTAAATCTTCATCTAAATTTTTTATAAATTCGCCTTGGTTACCAATTAAAAGCTCTAGCCCAAAAGGCTCTATTCTAGTTTTAATTAAATCGATAACTTGAGGATTGCATCTTTCTGAAACATAAACTTTTTTTGAATTATTTTTGGAAACCCTTTGAGCTAAAGCAACTGCTTCTGCAGCAGCTGTTGCCTCATCTAATAAAGAAGCATTTGCAATATCCATACCAGTAAAATCGATGACCATCTGTTGAAAATTTAATAACATTTCTAATCTACCTTGAGCCACTTCAGGTTGGTAAGGAGTATAAGAAGTATACCAACCTGGATTTTCTAATAAATTTCTTAATATAACGTGAGGAGTAAAACAGTTGTAATAGCCCATGCCAATAAAATTTCTATAAGTTTCATTTTTTGAAGCAATCAATTTAAGTTTTTTTAAAGCTTCACTCTCAGAAAGTGAGTTGGCCATATTCAACTCATTTTTTAGCAATATATTTTCTGGAACGGTATCTTTTATTAAATGTTGTAAAGATTTCTTATCAATATAATTTAACATTTTTGATTGATCCTCTTTTGAAGGACCAATATGTCTATTTATAAATTCTTGTGAAGTATCGTCTATCATTTAATTAGGATTCTCCTTACAAAATTTGTCGTATTCCTCTTTTGACATTAGCGATTCAAATTCTCCTTTGTCTTTAATCTTTAGTTTAAAAAACCAGCTTGCTCCCTCCGGGTCTGAATTAATACTGCTCGGATCATCAACTATAGCTTTATTCCCTTCGGTAATCTCTCCAGAAATTGGAGAATAAACATCACTAGCTGCTTTGGTTGACTCAACAACAGCTGCTTGACTCTCCTTTTCTACAGACTTTCCTGCATCTGGCACTTCTGCAAAAACTATATCTCCGAGTAATTCTGTTGCGTGTTTAGTTATACCAACTGTAGCTACATCTCCTTCTAAAGAAACCCATTCATGTTTCTTAGAAAATTTTTTTTCACTCATTTTTATCTCCTTGTTTATTTAACATAATTTTTTTTATAAAATGGAAGCTCCGAAATTTTACCTACATATTTTTTTCCTCTTACTTCAAGTTTTATCGGTGTTCCGACTTTAGCAAAATTTGATTTAACATATCCCATTGCAACAGGTGCATTTACACTAGGACCAAAGGTTCCGCTTGTAACGAGACCTATCTCATTATTGTCATTTGAAAATATTTTCGTTTTTTCTCTAGCTATAACTTTACCTTCGGGCTTAATACCAACCCTAATTTTTTCACTTCCATTATCTAATAAATTTTTAATCTTATCCCATCCATTAAAACCACCAACATCTTTTCTTTTTTTTGCAATAGCCCATTTTAAATTTGCTTCTATAGGATTAATTTTTTCATTTAAATCATGTCCATATAAGCAAAGACCTGCTTCTAATCTTAACGTGTCTCTAGCCCCTAGACCAACTGGCTTGACTTCATTTGAAATTAAAAAATTAATTAGTTTTTCTACTTTTTTATTTGAAATAGAAATTTCAAAACCATCTTCTCCTGTATAACCTGATCTTGTTATATATAAATTTTCATTATCATAATCAAAGTTGTTACCAGTCATAAATTTTAAATTAGAAACACCGATTATCAATTTTTCCAATATTTCGACCGACTTAGGGCCTTGCAAAGCTATTAAAGACAAATCATTATTTAAAAGATATTTATGATTTTTTCCTAAAAATTTTGAAATTTGTTTAATATCATTTTCCTTACAAGCAGCATTTAAAATTATACAAAATCCTTTTTCAGTTTTTGTTACGATTAAATCATCAATTATTCCTCCATCATTATTAAGTAAAAAAGAGTATTTTGAATGGTTTATTTTTAAAGATTTTAAATCTGCAGGTATAATCTTTTCTAAAGCTTCTGTTAAAGTTTCATCACCTTCTAAAAAAAATTGTCCCATGTGAGAAACATCGAAAAATCCTGCATAAGTTCTTGTAGAGATATGTTCTTTTACAATTCCGTCTTTATATTGGATTGGCATTTCATAACCAGCAAAAGGAACAAACTTTGCTCCTAGATTTTTATGAATATTATATAAAGCTGTTTTCTGTACTTCCATAATAACTCTTAACTAACCCTATCTGTCTGTGTACCTGAGAGATTTAATCCTTCGGTGAGGCTAATGCCTGCTTTCCAGAGTTATTACGGTAACGGTCCTTTTGCCTGAGAGTTTCTAGGGTAGTTGCTCCTTCGGCTCTACATTAAAGTAGTATCTCCCGTCACAAGGATACTTTCCTTTAAATAAAACTAAAAGTCAATTGTATAAAGTTCACTTCTTAGTAGAATTATGCTTATTCAGAGAGAATAAAGTAGTTGGCCCAACTCTTTCAAAGATAAAATAGCCTCTTTCTTCTAAATAACTTCTAATAAAATCAAACCTTTCTGTCTTTGATCCATCAACATTATGAGTTTCTATAGATAAAAGTTCAGCTTTATACTTGTTGAGATTTATTTGTTGTAAAATTTCAAAATCTTGACCTTCAGCATCTATATTTATAAAATCTATTTTATTTTTAATTTTACTTAAATTTAATATTTCATTTGCTGTTTTAGATTGAACAGTCAGTGTTTTTTCATTTTTAAAGAAAGTTTTTTTTAAACTATTATAAAACTTCTTATTCACAGTATTGACTGGACTAAAAGGATCATCAAAATAGACCTTTAATTCTCTTTTTTCTTTATCAATCGCTGCACATATATTGTCATCATCCGGTCTTACAATATTAAAAAGATCAATCGATGTTTGGTTAATATCTATATTTATCCCGCTCCATCCTTTTTTATAGAGAAGACAAGTATTGCTATACATGAAAGGATGAAAACAACCTATATCTAAATAAACTCCATTATTTTTATTTTTAAAAAATCTTTCAATGAATAAATCTTCACCCCATTGAGAATATTGTTTTCTATTTATAAAGCACTTGTGTCGAATATAAAGATTATAATATAGATAAATTTTATAGGTAAATTTAGTTTTTAAAAATATATTCTTTAATGACACAATTTTAAACTGTATTTATTAATTTTTTATCTAAGCTTTTAACAATTATTGCAAAAATAATAATTGTACCTCCAATGAACACACTAAGAGGTGGAATTTCACTAAGAAATAACCATACCCAAATAGGTGCACAAATAGTTTCTACGAGCATTAATAATCCGATAGTGACTGATTTAGTTGTTCTAGATCCGATAGTAATACAAACAAAACCAAATGTAAGTTGAGGCACGCCTAACAAAAAACCCATAAAAATATCATTATTTGTAAAGTTTAAATCATTGGCCATGAAAAAAGAAATTAATACACTAGAAATAGATGCATACCAGATCGCTGGCACTAAATCTAAATTAGAATTTTTTCTTATTATCATAACTAGTAATGAAAAACTTATTGGAATAGTTAGAGCAACCAAGTTACCAAATAAAGTGCCGCTAGAAATAGAATCTCCTACCATTACGGTGATTCCCAGCATTGCTAAAACTATTGAAAGTAAACCAATGATTGAGACTTTCTCTTTCAAATAAAAATAACCAAAAATTGCCAAAAACATTGTTTGAGTGCTAATGATAAAAACAACATTTGCTACTGAGGTATTAATCATTGCAAATACAAAAGCTATAAAACTGAATGACATTACAAAACCACCTAATAATCCTGCAAAGCCAGCTTTTTTTATAGTTCTAAAAGTATCTTTTTTATACATAGATAATAAAAACACTGAGACTCCTAAAAAGAAAAAAAATGATCTTAATAGTAAAATTTTCCAAGCATCTGTAGTTTCAAATGATCTCACAATAAAGCCGCCCCAGCTAAGACAAAAAGCCCCAAAAAGAAGAAGTGAATAGCCTGGGACTTTATAAAGGAATTGCATCTAAAATCTTTTTAAAATGTTATTTAAAAAATGTCTTAAAGTAAGAGATCTGAGCATCATAAATAAAAGAAGTGAAAACCATAAACCATGATTACCAAAATATTTTGTTGAGTATATAGATATAATTATAAAACAAGCAACTGAAAACATCATTCCATTTCTCATATCTCTAGTTTGAGAAGCTCCAATAAATATACCGTCTAGCTGATAGCACAATGAAGCAATAGGAGGAATAATGATAATCCAAATAGCATGTTTATATGAGATAAACCTAAGTATCTCAACATCAGTAATAATATTAATAATTTGCTTAAAGAAAATTAAATAAAATAAAGAGATAATCAAAGCTGTAAAAAAACTTAATTGAATTGAATTGTAAACTGATGCTAAAAAAGATTTTTTATTTCTCTTACCTATAGTAAAACCTATAATTCCTTCAGTAGAAAAAGCGTAGGCATCAAGAAAAAAGGCAGCTAAAATCACAAATTGCATTAAAATTGTATTTACAGCTAAATAATCCTCCCCTAATTTAGATCCCATATAAGTAACCCAAAGAAAAGAAAACGTAAGTAGTAATGTTCTAATAAAAATATCAAAATTAATAGTAAACAATTTCATAAGTTTAGATGGAATTATTAACTTCTGAAATGTTGGAGTTATTTGAAATTTTTTTACTATAAAATTATATGTAAACAAGCAAAATATAATTGCCGTTATATAGCTTGCTATTAAAGTGCCCAAAGCAACCCCAAATACATTTAAATCAAATGATAATACGAAGAAAGAACTTAAAATAATGTTCAAAGTCGACATAGTAATCACCAGTAAACTAGAAATATTAGTTTTTTGAATACCTAAATAAAAACCAACTAAAATATAAATAATTAGTTCCGCAGGTACAGAAAGTACCCTTATAGATATATAAGTGTTTACTAGCTCTTGGGTTTCAGTTGATATAGAAAAAAAATGTTCAGTAAAATTCACTGTAATAGGTTTTAATAAGATAATAAAAACTCCAATTACTAATGCTAAGAAAAAATTCCTTAATAATGTTCTTGAGATTTCTCTGTAATCACTTTTGCCAAATAACTGAGCAACAATTCCAACTGTGCCCATCCTTAAAAAACCAAAACTCCATATAATCATAGTCATCACTGAAGTAGCGATACTTGTAGCTGCCAAAAATTTAGCCTCTCCTAAATTGCCCATTAAACCTGTATCTATTATTCCAGTGAAAGGAATTGCTAAATTTGCAAAAAAAATTGGAACTGATAATAAAAATATTCTTTTTTTTGAAATATTTGCAGGATAATTTTGACTAATCATTTTTTAAAATACAAAAATCTTTTATAAAAATAGAAATTTATATTTTTCATTAATACTTAAAATATCAAGACTTACAAAACCACCAATGATTAATTGAATAGCTATTATTAAGATTACTAATAAACCTACGTATCCAAGCCATTGATGTTTTTTAATGTAATCAGCAAAGAAACTAGCTAAAGTAAAAATAAGAAATAAAGATAAAAGTAAACCTACAACCATTAAATTAAAATTTCCTTTGGAAGCCGCAACAACTGCTAGAACATTATCAAAGCTAAGAGTTAGGTCAGCAATTAAAACTTGATAGACGCCAGTAGAGAAACTTTTTGTTTCTTTAGATTTTAATTGTGGAGTTTTAACTTTATTTTTTCCAAAAAAGTCCTGTCTTAAATTGTTAATAATCCAAAGCAATAATACTCCACCTAAAATTTTTACCCATGCAAATTCGAACAAATAATTAGCCCCTGTTGCAAAAAATATTCTAAAAATAAATGCTGCCGCAACACCCCAAGCTATTATTTTTCTTCTATTGTCTGAAGCAAAGTTTGCAGCGATTAAGCCTATTATGATCGCGTTATCAGCTGCCATAACTATATCGATTAATATAATTTGAAATGAAATAATTAATTGTTCAATCATCATCTAGATCAATAATCTATCTTAAAACGAATAAAAAAAACCCTCTTAAGAAAAGAGGGTTTTAATTTTTAATAAATTCTTTATTTGCTATTTTTAGAAGCTGTAAGATAATGCAAATTTAAGCATTTCAACATCTAAATCAGCAGATATAGTATTCGTTTCGTCAGCAACACTGTTTCCAGTTGATGTTAATTTCAAAGTATCAAAATCATTCATCTCGTAGAAAAATTTGTACTTAGTGTTGTCTCCTAATGGACCTTTAAAACCTATACGATACATATTACCGTCTAGTGTTGTATTTCCATAATTACCACCGTTGCTTGAAGCTACTTCATTCGTATTTACATCGATTTCCGATAAACCTGCACCAATAAAAAGTGTTTCATTAATTGGAAACTCAACGTAAATTAAATTGTAGTTTTCTACTTCAGCATTAGCTTTAAATACTCTATCATCGGAATTTGCAGTTGTATCTCCTGTAACTGATGTCTCTGTATCAGTTCTCTCTTCAACTGTGTCGCTCACATCTGCACTACCTGGAATATGCTCAAACCCAAGGACTAGACCATATAAGTCAGATTCATATTCAGCAAAAACAGAGGCGATAGGAACAGCCTTATTATCTACACTTGCAGAATTTGAATTAGCAGTTCCACTGTCTCCAGCATTTGTTGTTTCAGTACCTGAACCTTCAATATTAGCTAAAGCACCTGTTACTCCGATATTAAAGCTACCAGCATTTGCTATTGATGAAGCTAAAGCGAACATCATTGAAACGAAAATAGTTAATATTTGTTTTTTCATAAAGTATACTTTCTTAATTTTTGTAGTTTTTCGATATCTCGATATTTGTAGTAATTTGAGATGAATTTGTCTACTTAATAAATACTTTCCTAATTTTCTTAAAATTGACAAAAAACTAGGAAAATCAAGGTTTTTAGAGTGACATTTTAGCAACAACAAGGATAAAAAAACTCTTTTTTATAATAGTTAGAAAATTCCTCTTTTTGCTGAATTTCTATTTTTTTTGTGAGGAATCATCTCAATATTTAAATAATTAAGTTCGTTAGATTTTAAATTTTTTAAATCTTGCGCTGCATTAAGAAATCTCGCGGTTTCCTTTTTTGTTATTATTCCATTAGTTAGAGTTTTAAATTTATTGATATACTCCTCTCTTCCAAAAGGTCTATTTCCAGCTGGATGTGCATCAGCAACATTTATTTCTTCGGTAATTGTTTTGCCTTTTTTCATTTTTATAATAACTTTTCCTCCAAAACATTTTTTTTTGGGATCTTTGTCATGATATTTTTTAGTCCATTTTTTATTTTCCCGGGTCACGATTTTTCGCCAAAGATTTACAGTGCTTTTTCTTCTGGCTCTTTGTGATGTATATGATTTAACGTGATGCCAAGTACCGTCCTCTAAAGCTACAGCAAAAATATACATTATAGAATGATCTAAAGTTTCTCTGCTTGCATAGGGATCCATCTTCTGAGGATCGTTTGCTCCAGTACCGATAACATTATGCGTGTGATGACTTGTTTCTATAATAATTTTACTAATATCAGAAATATTTTTAATTTTTTTATTCAAACTTCTAGCTAGATCGATTAAAGCTTGTGATTGATATTCAGCTGAATGCTCTTTTGTATAGGTTTCTAAAATTGCTTTTTTGGGCTCATTAACTCTAGGAAGAGGAACTGTATATTTTTTTCCCGGTCCTGACAAAACGTAAGCAATTACGCTATCTTCCCCTTCATAAATTGGACTGGGAGCACCTTCACCTCTCATACATCTATCTACAGCTTCAATTGCTAATTTTCCTGCATGAGCAGGAGCAAAAGCTTTCCAACTAGAAATTTCTCCTTTTCTAGATTGTCTTGTAGATACAGTTATATGAAGAGCTTGTTGAACAGATTGGTAAATAGTTTCAGTATTTAGTTTCAGTAAGCTTCCAAGTCCTGCTGCAATACTTGGTCCTAAATGAGCTATGTGATCTATCTTATGTTCGTGTAAGCAAATGCCTTTTACCAAATTAACCTGAACTTCATATCCTGTAAGAATTCCTCTTATTAAATCAATACCACTGCATTTTTTTTGCTGAGCTACTGCAAGAATCGCCGGAATGTTATCTCCAGGGTGACTATAATCAGCTGCTAAGAATGTGTCGTGATAATCTAGCTCTCTAACTGCAGTGCCATTTGCCCAAGCTGCCCATTCGCAATCAACTTTTATTCTAGGACTCAGTCCAAAAATATTTGCACCATTTTTTCTAGGATGAGCTAATGCCATTTCTCTAGCTGAAACTACTGGTTTACGATTATAAGAGGCTATAGCTACTGATGCATTGTCAATAATCCTATTAATAACCATCTCTACAGCATCTTTATTTAATTTAGCTTTATCAGAGGCTATCTCTGCTATCTTCCAAGCAAGTTGATCTTTCTTTTTTAAATTAGATTTAGAAGGATGTACTTTTACAATTATATTTCTCATTAATTTAACATATTTCTCAAAACGTACTGTAAAATTCCTCCATTTTTATAGTATTCAACTTCATTTTGAGTATCTATTCTACAAAGTAGTTTAATAGTTTTGCTTGTTCCATCTTTATATTTTATTTCACAAGATACTTCGTCTCTTGGTTTAACTCCTTTATCGATATCAACTATAGTGATTAATTCTGCTCCAGTAATATTCAATTTTTTTCTATCAAAACCTTCTTTGAACTGGAGAGGTAAAACACCCATTCCAATTAAATTTGATCTATGAATTCTCTCAAAGCTTTCGGCTATTACAGCTTTAATACCTAA
>CACKCD010000006.1 GCA_902598595.1 uncultured Pelagibacteraceae bacterium | reverse complement strand
TTCATATGTTGCCATTTTGACTTTTTTTAGAACTTCCCCTGTAAATTTTACAGAATTTACGCCTAAAGCTCTACCTTTACCTGGCTCACCTATCCAGCCTAAATAAAAACCAACTAATTGCCACATGGCATCTAAGCCTAAGCAACCAGGCATAACTGGATCATTTTGAAAATGACAATCGAAAAACCACAGATTATCTTTAATATCTAATTCTGCTTTAATAAATCCTTTTTTAAATTCCCCCACATCTTTTTTAATTTCCGTTATTCTGTCAAACATTAACATTGGAGGCATAGGTAATTTTGCATTTCCTTCACCAAACAATTCTCCTTTGCCGCAAGAGATTAATTCTTCATATTCATAACTATTTTTTTGCATTTATTAAGTTAGCTGTTTTTTCTTGATTTATAAACCATATAATATAAAAGTTTTATAAAGAATATACATAATATAAATAACGTTCATAAATGAAGCAAAAAAAAGCTATAATTAATAAGTTAAGAACTTCTGGCTTAAGACCAACGAAACAAAGAATTTTAATAGCACAAAATTTATTTGAGAGAGAGAAGACTTTTCATTTTACAGTTGAAACGCTGAATAAAGAAATTAACAAAAATGGAAGTGAAAAAGTTTCTTTAGCGACCGTGTATAATACAGTTGAAGCATTTACAAAAGCTGGTCACATAAAGGAGATCTTAACTAGTAAAAGCAAAAGTTATTTTGACACGAACATTAAGTCGCACCATCATTTTTACGATGAGGACTCAAAAGAGCTGACGGATATTAATTATAATCAAGTTAAATTAAGTAAAGTTCCCAATCCTCCTAAAGGAAAAAAAATTAAGAACCTTGAAGTTGTAATTAGATTACAAAAATAATAATCAAATATTGACTTTGTAGTTTAGAATTATTATAAACTAGAAATTGAGCTAAAGTGATATGAGCGTAGAATTTAAGAAAAATGGAAATGGTAAATGTCCCGTCATGCATGGCGGTATAACAAAAGCGGGTGAGTCTAATACTTCTCGGCTTTGGCCAAATAGTATTAATTTAGATATCTTACATCAACATGACACAAAAACTAACCCTCTCCCCGGATTTAAATACAGAAAAGAAGTTAAAAAATTAAATTTCAAAGCCTTAAAAAAAGATTTGTTAAAATTAATGACTGACAGCCAAGAGTGGTGGCCGGCAGATTTAGGAAGCTATACTGGCTTGATGGTAAGACTGACTTGGCACCAAGTAGGAACTTACAGAGAATTTGATGGAAGACCAAATGTTGGTTCACACAGGTTCTCTCCCCAGGACTCGTGGCCAGACAATACAAATTTAGACAAAGCAAGACGGCTTCTTTGGCCAATTAAAAAAAAATATGGAAATAAACTAAGTTGGTCAGACTTAATGGTATTAGCTGGAACTATGGCTTATGAAAAAGCTGGGTTTAAAACTTTTGGTTTTTCGTTTGGCAGAGAAGATATATGGGGACCAGAAAAGGATGTTTACTGGGGCAAAGAAACAGTTCCACTAGCTGTCAATAGATACGGCGACCCGCAAGATCGTTCTTCTCTAGAAGCTCCTCTTGCAGCATCTCATTTTCAACTTGTTTATGTCAATCCAGAAGGTGTAGAAGGTAAACCAGATCCAGCAAGAACTGCTATGGATGTTAGAGAAACTTTTGGTCGAATGGGAATGAATGATGTAGAAACAGCGGCACTTACTGTTGGTGGTCACTCTATAGGAAGAGCTCATGGTAATGGAGATCCAGCTAATTTAGGCCCAGAACCTGCAGGGGCTGATATTCACGAACAAGGATTTGGATGGAATCAGAAAAATGGAACTGGGGTAAACCAAATAACTTCTGGTCTTGAAGGAGCTTGGACAACTAATCCTGATAAATGGGATCACCAGTATTTAGATCTTTTATTAAATTATGAGTGGGAAAGTAAAAAAAGCCCAGCCGGCGCATGGCAGTGGGAACCCATTAACCTTGAAGAAGAAAAAAAACCAGTGGATTTAGGCGATCCTAAAAAGAAAGCTAGGCTAATGTTTACTGATGCAGACATGGCCATGGCTATGGATCCAGAATATAGAAAAATATCAGAAAAATTTTACAAGGATCCTAAGTTTTTCGAAGATTCATTTGCTCGAGCTTGGTTTAAACTAACACACAGAACAATGGGAAATAAGGAAAATTATATTGGTCCATGGGCTCCAAAAGAGGATCTTCTTTGGCAAGGTAATGTTTCTTCTCCAAAAAAGAAATATAATGTAGAAAAAGTTAAAAAGATGATCGCAGCTAGCAAATTGAACACTAGTGATTTAATTACTACTGCATGGGATAGTGCAAGGACTTATAGGGTAACTGATAAAAGAGGGGGAGCTAATGGCTCAAGAATTCGCTTAGCGCCTATGAAGGATTGGGAAGCTAATGAGCCTAAAAAACTCTCAAAAACATTGAAAGTTCTAGAAGGTATAGCAAAAAAAACTGGAGCTACAATTGCCGATACAATTGTTCTTGCTGGAAATGTTGGGATAGAAAAAGCAATAAAAAAAGCCGGCTCTAAAGTGAAAGTTCCATTTAGTCCAGGCAGAGGAGACTCTTCCCAAAAACAAACAGAGATTAAAAACTTTAAGTGGTTAGAACCTTTGCACGATGGGTTTAGAAATTATGTAAAATCAGATTACTCTGTAATGCCAGAGGAGCTTTTACTAGAACGTGCTTCTTTAATGGGTTTAACAGCACAAGAAATGACTTGCTTAGTTGGTGGCATGAGAGTGTTAGGAACAAATCATGAGTCTGCTAACAATAAAGGTATATTAACTGATAAAATTGGAACTTTATCAAATGACTTTTTTATTAACCTAGTGGATATGAAATACACATGGAAGCCAACAGGAAAGAACTCTTATGATATTATTGATCGTAAAACAAAGAAGGTCAAGTTTACGGCTTCCAGAGCAGATTTAGTTTTCGGCTCTAATTCAATACTTAGGTCTTATTCCGAAGTATATGCCCAGGATGACAATAAAGAAAAATTCGTTAAAGATTTTGTTTCTGTATGGACGAAGATAATGAATGCGGACAGACCAAATTTAAAAAAATTAAATTAACATGACTGAATTTACTTCAGGGATATTTAACTCAGCAAAAACAATATATAGCAATAACAAGGGTTCAATTTTAAGAACAATAGTTTATACGATTGGCCACTTCGTAATAGCTATTACAGTTCTAATGTTAATAGCGGATGTATCTTTTATGATAGCATTAACAGATGCAATTGTAGAACCACTTGCTAACGCAGTTTGGTATTTTTTACTAGATAAATTTTGGGCCTCAAGAGTCTCCAATAAAGCCAGTCGTTAAAGAAGTCCCCATAGACTCTCTTTTTTAACCCACCCCTTGTAATTATCTGCTTCAGCTTTGCACCATTCTACTTTACACTTAATGATTTTACTTAACCTACCTTTTTTGAGTATCACAACAGGTTTTGAGTAAATAGTAGGATTTTTAAACATTATTAAATCATCATCTATGACTATAGCGGCTTTTTTTTTCGATAGCTGAGATATATGTATCCACCCAGTATTATTTTCGTGATCTCTTATTTTTCTAAAGTTATCAGATTGATCTTGAACTAAAACTGGTAAAAATTTTTTTTTATAGAAAATCTTAACAGGGTATTCACGAGATGGACCTTGTCTTAAATTGACCTTATCATAGCGTAAAGTTAAAAAATATTCATCTTGAGAAAAGCTAAAACTTTGAAAAAAAAAAATACAAGTAATAATTATAATTAATTTTAACATTTATTTATACACCCTGGGTTAATTGATATTATGGATTTTCTGAATTCAGTTTTCAAAGCATCAAATATGAGCAAGCGATTTTTTAGATCATTTTTACTATTTAGAATACTTTTTAAAACTTCATTAGCTTGTAGAGATCCCATGATTCCGGCTACAGGAGAAAAAATGCCCTCTGTTTGACAGTTTTTTTCAAAATCTGGAGGGCTTGGCATAAAACATCTATAACAAGGTCCTTTTTTCGTAAAATCAAATTTCATTAATAGACCATCAAATTTACTTATAGCAGATGTGATTAATATTTTTTTATTTTTTATGCAGTAATCATTTATTAAATATCTAGTATTATAATTATCTGTGCCGTCGCATATGATATTATAACTATTAAAAATTTTATTAATATTTTTAGATGTTAATTTTTTTTTAAATGAAATAATTTTTATTTTCTTATTTATTTTATTAATTACTTTTTTTGCTTGGTTTACTTTATATTTACCAATGTCTTTTGAATTAAATAAAGTTTGTCTATTTAAATTTGAAATTTCAACTTTATCAAAATCAACAATACCGATTTTACCAACTCCCGAAGCAGCTAAATAAGTAAGAAGAGGACACCCCAATCCACCCATACCTATAATTAAAACATTTGCGGACAATATTTTCTTTTGTCCTGCTAAACCAATTTTTTTTAATATTATTTGTTTTTCAAATCTTTTAAATTGGCCTAAGTTAATTTTCATTTTCAGAATTATTTAGTTCCAGTAGATCCAAATCCACCTTTGCCTCGTTCTGTTTCATTTAAATCATTCACTTCTTTTAGTTGGGCTTGAACTACTGGACACACAACCATTTGAGCGACGCGTAGACCTTTATCCACTTTAAATGACTCTTGACCAAGATTGATTAATATTACTTTTATTTCACCTCTATAATCAGCATCGATTGTACCCGGTGTATTTAAAACACTTATTTTTTGTTTAGCTGCCAGACCTGATCTTGGCCTAATTTGCACTTCAAATCCTTTTGGTATAGATAGTGCTAAACCAGTAGGAATAATTGCTGTCTTGCCTGGTTCAATATTAACTATATCACTAACGTTTGCTGCTAAATCCATGCCAGAAGATCCATTCGTTTCGTATTTGGGTAGTGAAACTTCTCTGGACAGTCTTTTAATTAATATTTTTATCATTCATCAAAAGTTTATCTAATATAATTTTAGCAATTGTATTAGCAATATAACTTTTTTTATTTTTTGGGATAGATTTAATTTTACCTTTTTTATCTATTATTGAAACTTTATTATAATCAGAATTGAATCCAGAGTCCTTTTCGGAAACATCATTCGCAATAATTAAATCACAGTATTTTTCTTTAATTTTAATTTTCGAATTTTGAATAACATTTTCTGTCTCTGCAGAAAAACCAACTACTATTTTGGGTCTAGCTTTATTATTTTTACTTAAATAATCTAAAATATCTGGATTTTTTTCTAACTGTATATTATCAAAATTTGTTTTACTTTTTTTAATTTTGTTCTTACTTTTATTGATTGGCCTGAAGTCTGAAACCGCAGCTGCACAAACTGCTATATCAACTGGAAGAGAATTTTTAACTTCCTGCATCATTTGCTTAGCAGAAATTATTTTTTTAATTTTTAAGTTTTTAGAAGAAATGAAATTAGAAGGTCCAGCTATTAACTTAGTTTTTATACCCAATTTTTTTAAAGCTATAGCTACCTCATAACCTTGCTTTCCACTTGACTCATTAGAGATGTATCTTACAGGATCTAAATATTCTCTAGTTGGACCTGTGGTAACTAAAGCTTTAAAATTTTTTTTTTTAACTAAATTTTTTTCAAAAAAATAATTTTTTAAGTAAGAATAAATTTGTCTTGGACTTGACATCTTTCCTTCTCCGTATTCACCACAAGCCATTTCTCCTCTCTCAGGACCAATAAAATTATATCCATAATCTTGTAAAATTTTTAAATTATTTTGTGTAGCTTTATGAAGCCACATTCGAACATTCATAGCAGGAACTAAAAGAATATCTTTGTTAGAAGCCAACAATACGGTAGTAGCTAGATCCTCAGCCTTACCTATGCTCAATTTTGTCATAAAGTTTGCTGTTGTAGGTAAAACGACAATTAAATCAGCCCATCTAGATAAAGCTATATGATCAATTTCAGCTTCGCTGTTTTTATCAAAAATATCTTCAAATGTTTTATTTTTTGTTAAAGTTGTAATTGAAAGAGGAGTAACAAATTCTTTGCCGCTCTTAGTTAGGATAGTTTTTACATCAACATTATTTTTTTTTAATAATCTTATAAGATCAAGAGCTTTGTAGGCTGATATACCACCACCAATAATCATTAAAATTTTTTTATCTTTTAAAGACATTTTTCAATTAAAATACTAATAGAAGAACAATTACAATACCAAAAAAACTAATAATTAGATTGTTTCTAAAATTTTTTAACTTCATTTGTTCTATTTCTAGATTTTTGTTATTTTTTAGACCTAAATTTAATTTTCCTTCAACCATCAATTGGAGGGCATAATTTGCTTTATCCATTATATTGGGGAAATCAGGTATTCTTTTAATTATCTCAGCAGAGGTATTTATAGCTGTATCTAATGTTGATTTTGGACTTTTAATATCTTTTAACCAATCTTCTAAAACAGGTCTAGAGACTTCCCAAATATTAGTTTCAGGATAAATTTTTCTTGCGACTCCCTCTACCACAACCATAGTTTTTTGCAGAATGAGTAAAGGAGTTTGGGTTGGCATGTTGAATTTTTCAGTGATTTCAAAAAGCTGAGCTAATAAATTTCCTCCAGAAATATCTTTAATTGAATGACCAAAGATTGGTTCTCCTACGGACCTTAATGCTTGAGCAAATTCCTCTTTAGATGCATCTTGAGGTACAAGGCCAGCCTGAAAATGTACTTCTGCTACTTTTGTATAATCTCTTTGTATGAAACCATATAGAATTTCAGCTAAAAATTTTCTATTATTTTTATCTAATCTACCCATGATTCCAAAATCTACGGGCACAATATTTCCTTTTTGATCAACAAATAAATTTCCTTGATGCATGTCTCCATGAAAAAAACCATCTCTTACTGCTTGTTTTAAAAAGTGTTGAATTAAACTTTCGGCTAGAATTTTTAGATCAATCCCAAGTGATCGAAGTTTTTCATGCTCTCTAATAGATACTCCATCAACTTTGTCTAAAGTTAAAATTTTTTTAGTAGTATAATTCCAATAAATTTTTGGTACATTAAAACCTTTATCATTTTTTGTATTTTCATATAATTCATTCGCCGCCGCCGCTTCGAATCTAAGATCCATTTCAACATTTGTAATTTCACGTAGCAAGTA
Organism: uncultured Pelagibacteraceae bacterium; assembly: GCA_902598595.1. Lineage (GTDB taxonomy): Bacteria > Pseudomonadota > Alphaproteobacteria > Pelagibacterales > Pelagibacteraceae > Pelagilacustribacter. Next base: position 34,141 of record CACKCD010000006.1, on the reverse strand, counting down.
CACAACTTCAACAAGCTTTAGTCTTTTTGCTTTTGTAAATGTATTTTCAACAATATATGCGAATAACATTAAGGCATCTAATTCTTCATTAAATAATTTTTCTATATCTGGTCTTAAAATTTTAATTGCAACTTCTTTGTTTTCATTTTCATCTTTAATTTTAGCTATGTGAACTTGAGCTATAGAAGCTGCAGCAATAGGTTCGCTAAGTTCTAAAATATTATTATATTGGTCTTCTCCAATTTCTTTTTTTATAATTTTTTTGGCTTGATATGTGTCAAATGCAGGTAACTTATCTTGGAGTTTTTCTAAACTTTTAGCAGTTTCTTCTCCTATAATATCTGGTCTCGTAGCTAAGAATTGGCCAAGTTTGATAAAGGTGGTTCCCATTCCTTCAAGCGCTTCACAAAGTTTTTCTCCAGGTTTTTTTTCATTAATTGCTATCCTTTTTGCAGATCCTACTGAAATTATGTTAAAAAAAATATTTATTAAAATGGGTAAACTGTGTATTTGATTAACTGTCTCTACTGCACCAGAAGTAGATAATTTTCTTGCAATTTGTAATAATCGAAAAAATCTTTTAATCATTTAAATTTTCCATCCCGAGTGTATAGCAGAAATACCACTTGAAAGATTTCTATACTCAATGTTGGAGAATCCATTTTGCTTCATTAAATTAACAAGTTCTTTTTGTGAATAAAATTTATTGATACTTTCAACCAAATAATCATAAGGCTTTGATGATCCTACGATGTATTTCCCAATGATAGGTATAGTTTTAGAATAGTTTTGATATAGAAAGTTAATCATCTCATTATTAACTTTTGAAAATTCTAAACACATGAAACGACCTCCAGGTTTTAAAACTCTTAATGCCTCTTTTAAAGATAAATTTATATCCGATACATTTCTTATTCCAAAGCTAATTGTATAAAAATCAAAGGTATCATTATTGAAAGGTAGTTTTTCAGCTTTTGCTTTGTGCCAAGTTATATTTGCAAATTTTTTTAAGTTATCTTTACCAGCTAAATACATATCATTGTTAGGCTCAACACAAGATACTTTATTTAAATTATTTATTTTTTTTGAAAAAAGTTTTGCTATATCACCTGTTCCGGAAGCTACGTCGATGAGATTATCATTAAATTGAGGGTTCATCCAATCTATTAATTTTTTTTTCCATATACGATGAACTCCCAAGGACATGATATCATTCATCAAGTCATATTTCTTATATACCTTTGAAAATACAGAATTGACTAACTTTGTTTTATCTTGAATAGTACTTTTCATAATAGATTTATATGCCAGAATTACCAGAAGTTGAAGTTGTTAAAAGGTCCTTAATTAATAAAACTCAAAATTTAATTATAAAATCAGTTAAAATAAATGATGGTAGATTAAGGTATAAAGTAGTTAAAAGCCAAATTAAAAGTATTATTGGCTTAAAAATTAAAAAAATTTCTAGGAGATCAAAATTTTTATTATTTTTCTTTAATAAAGATATTGTCATGTTGGTGCATTTAGGAATGACAGGTAAATTTTTTTTTATTAATAAAAAAAATACAAAATATAAAACAAGTTTTTACTATGATGTTAATGAAGAAAAAGATAAAAAACATGATAGAGTAATTTTTAGTTTATCAGGTGGTCAAAAATTAATTTATAATGATGTTAGAAAGTTTGGTTTTATAAAATTTTTAAATAAAGTTAATTTCGATGATAATTTACATCTTAAAAACTTAGGTCCTGAACCATTAAATAAGAAATTTAATTTTACTTATTTTAAACAATATATATCAAGACGTAATAGAGTAATTAAAAACATTTTAATGGATCAGAAGTTTGTATCCGGACTTGGCAATATATATGTAAATGAAATACTCTTTTTTAGCGGTGTGAGGCCCTCAAAAAAAATTCAAAAACTCGCAGATAGAGAAATAAAAAGAATCATAAAATTTACTAAATCAATCTTGTCTAGGGCTATTGCCTCAGGAGGCTCTTCAATAAAAGATTTTTCGAGTAGCAATGGAAAAAAGGGTTTATTTCAACAATATTTTAACGTCTACGGGAAAAAAGGAGAAAAATGTTCTAAAAAAAACTGCCAAAATAATATAATTAAAATTGTAATTGCTAATCGAGCATCTTTTTATTGTGCTAAATGTCAGAAATAATAAAGTTGACCGTATTAAATTGCCCATATATACAATCTTAAAAAAATATGCCTAATACAAAATCAGCAATCAGAAGAGTAAGAAGAGTAAAAAAACAAACCCAAATTAACAGGATAAGAAAAAGTAAGTACAAAAATGCTGTTAAACAAATGGAATTATTGATTAAATCTAAAGATAAGGCAAAAGCTAAAAAATATTTTTCAAAATTTCAGTCAATTCTAATGCAGGTTGCTAAATCAGGGATAGTAAATAAACGAACCGCGTCTAGAAAAATTTCAAAAATCTCAAAAAAAATTTAATTTTAAGTTTAACAATTTGAAGTTGATTAATTATTCCAAATTCATCTATATTTAGTTTTACGAATCCAAATATAGATTCTTTTTAAAGTTGTAGATTAATTATTTTCTATCGTAGCGTTAATACTACAACCTAGTTTAATATTTTTTTCATTACAACCTGTAGCTAGTTGCAAATGTTTTCTAAAAAGCGTTTAAAGGAAACTCTTAAAAAATTAATTACATGGATAAAAATAATATAAAAAAAAATAATGTTTATATTTCTGAGGAAGAAAAAACATTAAACTGGAATGAAATTCAAGATTCTTTTAAAAAAACTTTTGGAACTGAAATTTATACTAGTTGGCTTCAAAAAATTTCTTTAGTTAAGGAATATAACGATTACTTAATTCTTGGAGTTCCAACAAGATTTTTTAGAGATTGGATAGTTTCCAGATATTTGGATAAAATTTTAGAACAGGTAAAAAGCTTTAAACTCAGTTTAAACAGAATTGAGTTTAAGATAATAGAAGAAACAAAAAATAGCACAGATCTAATAAAAATTGATGAACTAAGTAAGGTTACAGAGATCAAAGACTCCTTATTAAATTATAATAGGCTTAACTCTAGTTTAAATTTCGAAAATTTCATTCAGGGCAAAAGTAACGATATTGCCTTATCTTATTCGAAAAAAGTATGTGAGCACTTATCAAGATATAATCCATTATATATATGCGGAGGAGTAGGTTTAGGAAAAACTCATTTACTTAATGCTATTGGTCTTGAGCTTCAATCTGAAAATAATGTTATGTTTATATCTGCAGAACGATTTATGTATCATTTTATAAAATCTATAAAAAAGAATGATATGGTAAATTTTAAAGATTTCTTCAGAAAATCCTCTGTTTTTATAATTGATGATATTCAGTTTATACGAGGAAAAGAAAGTTTACAGGAAGAATTTTTTCACACTTTTAATAGTCTCATGGATAAAGGCTCTCAGATAATTATCTCTGCTGATAGAATACCTATGAAACTAGATAGAGTTCAAGAAAGAATTAAATCACGATTAGCAGGAGGTTTAGTTGTAGATATAGATACACCTGATATAGAATTAAAGGTAAAAATAATAAAAAAGAAAATTTTAGAGATAGAAAGTCAATTTAAGGAAAATATTAATTTAAGTGATGATGTAATCAATTATATTGCTAATGAAAGCAAGACTAATATTAGAGAGCTTATAGGAATTTTAAATCGAGTGATTGCATTTGGTAGAGTGCATAATAAGACTTTAACTGTTAACGATTGTAAAAATATATTAAAGGATGTTTTTAGTCAGATTAAAATCATTACTGTAGACAAAATACAGAACGTAGTATCAAATTTCTTTAATATTCCTTTAAGTGATATGCTTTCTCAAAGACGCTCTAGACCTTTGGCTAGACCTAGGCAGATAGCAATGTTTTTAGCTAAGAAGATGACTACTAGATCTCTTCCGGAAATTGGAAGAAGGTTTGCTAATAGAGATCACACTACAGTTATACATGCAGTAAAAACCATAACTAGATTATCTGACCAAGATGATGAAATGAAAAAGAATATAAATCAAATTAAAGGTCTTTTACTAGAATAGTAATTGAAATGCAGTTTATTGTTAAAAGAGATATTTTATTAAAATCGTTAAACTATGTGCAAGGTGTTGTTGAAAAAAAGAATACCCTCCCAATACTTTCTAATGTTTTATTGCAGCTTAAGAATAATAAATTGTCTATAGTAGCAACTGATCTAGATATCGTTTTTTATGACGAAATCGATGAAGTTAAAGTTACTAAAGAAGGTAGCACAACTACTTCTGCAGCTATACTTTATGATATCCTTAGGAAAATATCATCAAACTCTGATTTGATTTTTGACTTAAAAACTGAAAATAAACTTAGTCTTAAAAGCGATAATTCTGATTTTAATTTACTATGTTTACCAACTGATAATTTTCCGACATTTACCGATGAATTTGAGGGTCAAGAAATTTCAATAGATAACAAAAAATTTTTAAAGCTTTTGAATAAAACAAAAATTGCTATTTCAAATGATGATACAAGACATTATTTAAATGGAGTCTTTTTACACTTAACTGAAGCACATGGAAGAAATTTTTTAACCGGGGTAGCTACTGATAGTCATAGGTTATCATCTAGCAGTCTCGAAATAGAAAATGCTGATAACTTTTCGTCTTTAATATTGCCTAGAAAAACTGTATTTCAACTTTGTTCTTTGTTGACAGAATCTAATGAAAAATTAACTATGCAAACAAGTGAAAATAAAATTAAATTTACTTTAGGAAATATGAAATTAATTTCTAAAGTGATAGATGGAAAATTTCCTGATTATAAAAAAGTGGTCCCTGTTAATAATGAAAAGTCGTTGATAGTATCTTCAAAAGATTTTATAAATTCTGTTGAAAGAGTAACAAGTGTTTCATTAGATGGAAAAGAGGGAGTAAAATTAGCTATAAACAAAGAAAATATTCAACTTTCTGTAAATAGTGCAAATTCTGGAGAAGGTAATGAAATTATTAAAGCAAATTTTAATTCAAATGATTTAAATATAAGTTTTAATTCGAAATATTTAATTGATATTGCATCCGAAGTTGAAGATAAAAATCTAAAAATGAATTTAAAGGATTCTGTATCACCAGTGCTAATTGAAGACGCCTCTGATAAAAACAGTTATTACGTAATAATGCCCATGAAAATCTAAATTTGTTTAAATTTATAAATTTTTTTTTATTTTAAGCTAAAAGCATTGGTATTCAATCATTTTAAGCTGTGACCCATCTTGGTCGTTTTATATTAATCTAAAAAAATGATATAAATAGTTATCTAATTTATAACAATGTCAAAAAATTCTGCTTTAAATTCTAATCCCAACTATGGTGCGGACTCTATAAAAGTTCTTAAAGGACTTGATGCTGTAAGGAAAAGACCAGGTATGTACATTGGAGATACCGACGATGGCTCTGGTTTGCATCATATGGTTTTTGAAGTAATGGATAATGCCATAGATGAGGCACTTGCAGGTCATTGTAAAAATATAACTGTTATAATTAATAAAGATAATACTATTACTGTCGAGGATGACGGGAGAGGAATACCTGTAGATATGCATAAAGGGGAGAAAATGTCAGCAGCTGAAGTAATAATGACTCAACTTCATGCGGGTGGAAAATTCGATCATGATTCATATAAAGTGTCAGGTGGTCTTCACGGGGTTGGAGTGTCAGTAGTCAATGCCTTATCCGAAAAGTTAGAATTAAATATTTATAGAGACGGAAAAGAATATTCAATAATTTTTAAAAATGGAAACACATTTAAACCCTTAAAGGAAATTGGAAAAACAAAAAAAAGGGGCACAAGTATTAATTTTTTACCATCAAAAGAGGTTTTTTCAGCAATAAAATTCAGTTCTACTATTTTAGAAAAAAGAATAAGAGAATTAGCTTTTTTAAACAAAGGAATCTCCATTACTCTTCTTGATAAAACACTTAAAAAGGAGAGAGAATTTGTTCATAAATACCTTGGCGGAATTACAGAGTTCGTAAAACATATTAATAATAAAAAACCAATCTTGGTTAATAAAAATGAAAAAGAAGTGTTTAAAAAGCCGATTTATGTTACAGCTACAAAAAATAATGTAGTTGTTGAATGTTCTTTTGAGTGGAATTCTGGATATTCTGAAGATGTTCTTCCTTTTACAAACAATATCCCTCAAAAAGATGGTGGTACTCACTTGCTGGGATTTAGAAGTGCATTAACAAGAGTTATAAATAAATATTCTCAAGAGAGAAATAACAAAAAAAATAAAATTACCTTATCTGGTGAGGATATAAAAGAAGGATTGACAGCAGTGTTATCAATTAAGATGCCAGATCCTAAATTTTCATCACAAACTAAAGATAAACTTGTTTCATCTGAAATAAGACTAATTGTTGAAAGTATAATAAGCGATAAAGTTTCAACATGGTTTGATCAAAACCCTTCTATTGCTAAGACTGTTTTAGAAAAAATTACTCAAGCAGCAATGGCCAGAGATGTTGCAAGAAAAGCTAGAGATAGTGTCAGAAGAAAAGGTGCTTTTGAGCTTTCAGGCTTACCTGGTAAATTAGCTGACTGTCAAATACAAAAGAAAGAAGGAACAGAACTATTTATAGTAGAAGGAGACTCTGCAGGAGGTTCAGCTAAACAAGGAAGAGTTAGAGAGTATCAAGCGGTACTACCCTTAAGAGGAAAAATCTTGAATACTTTTGTTAACGGAAGATCTAATGGAGACGATCATGCTACTAAAGCGTTATCTAAAATGATGTCTTCAAACGAGATAGTAACTTTGATAAATGCACTAGGAACAGGCTCTAAAGATTTTAATATAGAGAATTTAAGATATGATAAGATTGTGATTATGACCGACGCAGATGTTGACGGATCACATATTAGAACTTTGTTACTAACCTTCTTTAACAATTATCCTTTTAATAAATTAATAGAAAACGGTCATATTTATTTAGCTCAACCACCATTATTCAAAGTTACTAAATCCAATAAGAGTGTTTATATAAAAGATGAAAAATCACTTGAAGAATACATACTAAATGTTTCAGGCAAAGCAGATAAAAAATTAAAAAAAGGTTCTTCCGAATATAATAAATTTATGCAAGATCAAAGAGAAAAACTCTCAATACAGAGATTTAAAGGATTAGGTGAGATGAACCCCGAAGAATTATGGGAAACCACATTGAACCCTGAAAACAGAACCATGTTAAGAGTTCAGTACACTAAGGGAACTAAAGAAAAATCTAAAGATGATCAAAAAATGATAGAAATTCTGATGGGCGATGAAGTTGCACCTAGAAAAGATTTTATCACTAACAATGCTTTAGAAGTTGTTAATTTAGATATTTAAGTTTTGAAATGAATTTTTCTACTCTTTTTAGATTAGGAGAAAACCTTAATTTAGATAGAAAAACTCTAGTCTATTTAAGATGGATCGCGATTATTGGACAATTTTCAGCAATAACTTTAGTTTATTTTTATCTTAAATTAGAATTTTTATTTGTATATGCTTGTCTTATAATAGTAATAGGTATTTTTACAAATCTGTATCTACAATTTCAGATTAGGTCAATTTTAATAAAAGATTTAAACGCAAGTGTATTCTTAATCTACGATTTATTTCAATTAGCTGCTTTATTATATTTAACTGGCGGTATTTCAAATCCATTCTCAATACTTATAATTATTCCAGCGATAGTTTCATCAACTTTCTTAAGTATGGGAACAACCATCATTCTAGGAATTTTAACTGTTATATTATTATTTATTCTTTCATATTTTCATTATCCTTTACCTGGAATACATGAACATTCTGAAACTTTTCCAAAATTATATTTAACCGGATACATCATAGCAATAATTGTAGGCTTAGTATTTTTATGCTATTTTGGAATTAGATTTTCTGGGGAAAGCAAAAGAAGAACTGATGCAATCAATAAAGTTCAACAAGTTTTAGCAAAAGAATATGAACTGGAGTCTCTTGGAGGACAAGCAGCAGCAGCAGCTCACTCACTGGGCACTCCACTAGCCACAATTAATGTTGTTGCTTCAGAACTTAAAAAAGAATTAGCAAGTAATAAAGAATTATCAAAAGATATTGATTTGTTAATTACTCAAACTAAACGGTGTGGTGAAATATTAAAACAAATTTCTAAAAAACAAATTAAAGATGATGAATTTTTTAAGAAAACAAAATTAGAAGATTTATTAGAAGAAATAATTGAGTCATTTAAGGAAACTAGCTCTAAAAAAATTTATTTAGACTCATCAAATGATAAAAATAAACTCTTAATTTCACGATCAGCAGAAGTTATTTATGGCTTAAGAAATTTTATAGGTAATGCAGTAAAATTTTCGAAAGCAAAAGTTAAAATAGAATTAATTAGTGACAAAAACATAATTCAAATTATTATTCAGGATGATGGACCCGGTTTTCCAGATGATATCATTGAGTTTCTTGGAGAACCCTATATTAAATCTAAATCTTCTCTAGTTGATCAAAATGCAGGAACAGGTCTAGGAACTTTTTTAGGAAAAACACTCTTAGAAAGAAGTGGAGCAAAATTATCTTTTTCAAATAATAAAAATAATGGAGCGAGCGTAAAAATTTTGATTGAATGTAGATACTTATCTAAATAGGTTCCTGTTGTGTCATGCAATGAATTGCTCCAAATCCCCATATTAACAGAGAACAATCAATTGGAATAATTTTTCGATTTTTAAAGTGTTTTTTAAAAATTTTAATGATCTTTTTATCTTTTTCATCGCTAAATACTGGAACTAAAACTATTCGGTTGGCAATATAGAAGTTAAGGTAAGAAGCAGGAACTCTTACGCCATCAATATATTTTGCATTAGGCATAGGTATCTTTATTATCTCGAATTCTTTTTTTTTATTTAATTTTTGTATTATCTGATAGTTCTCTCTTAATTTTTTGTAATTTACATCGTTTTTATTTTTCTCATATGCGATAAAAATTTTCTTGCTAGTTACAAACCTAGCTATGTCATCAATATGTCCGTGGGTATCATCACCAACTATTCCTTTATTAAGCCATAAAACTTTTTTAATTCCTAAAAATTTTTTGAATATTTCTTCATAGTCTTTCCTTTTAAAGCCAATATTTCTCTCTTGTATTTTACTTTGTAAACATTCACGAGTAGTTAAAAGAACTCCTTTTCCATTTACATCTATTGATCCACCCTCTAAGATAATTCTCCTATTTTTAAATTTTGGTTTGACTGAGTCTAAATTAAGAAATTTTTTAATTTTAATACCTATTTTATTATCGTGATTAAAATTCTTGTATTTTGCCCAAGAATTAAAACCCCAATCTATTAAAACTTTTTTATTTAACTTATTCTTTACAAAAATAGGAAAGGAGTCTCTTAACCACGCTCTATTTGTTTTACATATTGTATAATTTATATTTTTAGTATTAGCAAAGTAATTTTTTAAAACTAAATAAATTTTTTTTTTAAGATTTTTATTTTCAATAAGAATATTTACCTTCTGAAATTTAGAAATTTTCGCAATAATTTGAGCAAAAATATCAGGAATTAATTTGAATTTATTTGGCCAGTCTTTTTTATTGTGTGGCCAGGCTACCCAAGTGGATTTTTGTTTTTCCCATTCTGCTGGCATCCTATATCCAACATCTTTAAATTTGCTAACCATCTATTGGATTTTTTAGTATGTCTTTGTAATACTCTATTCTTCTATCTCTAAAAAAAGGCCAATGTCTTCTTACTGTTTCTATTTTTTTATAATCAATATCACAAATAAGTATTTGTTCAGTAAATTTTGCCTTTTTTATAATATTTCCACTTGGATCAAATATTACGCTGTTACCCCAAAATTCTAATTTTTTTGAGCCTTGTTTTTCTATCCCTGTTCTATTAATTGCTGCAACAAAAACACCATTTGCAATAGCATGTGCTCTTTGTATTGATAACCAAGAATTTAATTGACTTTTTCCAAACTTCTTTTTTTCTTTTGGATGCCATCCTATTGCAGTTGGATAAAAAATTATTTCTGCCCCTTTCATAGCAGTAAGTCTTGCTGCTTCTGGAAACCACTGATCCCAGCAAATTAAAGTCCCTAAATTACCTTTTGATGTTTTAAAAGATCTAAAACCAAGATCTCCTGGTGTAAAATAAAATTTTTCATAATATTGAGGATCATCCGGTATATGCATTTTTCTGTATTTGCCTTTAATTTTCCCTTTCTCGTCGATTATTACGCAAGTATTATGGTAGATACCTGAAGTTCTTTTTTCAAATAGTGATAAAAGCAAAATTATTTTAAGTTTTTTAGCAAGATAAGAAAAGATATCGGTCGTTGGACCTGGAATCTTTTCTGCTAAATTAAAATTAGAATGCTTTTCAGTTTGGCAAAAATAATTTGTTAAGAACAATTCAGGCAAACAAATAATATCTGCACCTTTTTTTTTGGCTTTATAAATTTTTGAAACAGCATTTTCAATATTTTTCTTTTTTTCAGATGACATCTTCATCTGTATTAAAGCTAATCTAATCTTACTCATAATATTATTTAAAGATTTTTTGAAAATTTCTTTTTTCTCTATTTTTCCAATTTTTTCTGTGATATGCGTCGCTAGCAATTAAAGGAAGAACACTTGTAGCTTCAGCAAAAACCATTTGCTCTTTTGCAATATCTACTTTACCCCATGAACTCGCTTCCTTTAAAGTTGAACTACTGCAAGCGCCATCTCTCGTATCTGCCACAGTAATTTGTATAGCATATTTATGCATATCGACTTTCTTGCCTAAAAGGTCTGCGCACACAACTGTATCCTGAATAAAATTTTTAGGAACTCCTCCACCTATCATTATTAACCCTGATTGTTTAGATTTAATCTTGATTTCAGTTAACTCCCTCATTTCCCTAATAGAGTCGATTGTAATATGTTTTTTTGGATTTTGTTCCTGATGCATAACTAATCCAAAACCTGCAGAACTATCCGTAAATGCTGGACAAAAGATAGGAACATTATTTTCATAGGCAGTTTCTATTAGAGACCCCTTTTTTTTTGCATTATCTTTCAGAAATTTACCTAATTCTTTAATAAACTCTCTTGATGTGTAAGCCTTAGGATCTAATGAATTAGCAATATCACAAATAGTCCGATCACAGTCTTGAAGCTCTTCTTCATCAATATATGTGTCATAAATTCTATCAATATAGTTCTTTCTAAGCTCTGTATCGTCTTGAAATTGAGATCCTTGATAATGTTTGAACCCCAATGCCTCAAAGAAATCCATGTCTATTATAGAGGCTCCTGTAGCCACTATAGCATCAACCATGTTATATTTAACTAAATCAGAATAGAGTTTCATACAACCACCAGCTGAAGTTGAGCCAGCAAGAGTTAAAAAAATAGAACAGTTCTTATCCGATATCATTTCATTATAAATTTTTGCTGCTTTTGCGGTGTCTCTAGAAGTAAATGACATTTTGCTCATACCTTCAATTATCTTTCGAGCGTCAAAAGAGGTAATATCAATATGTTCTACAGGATTATTTAAAAATGATTTTTTATTGTGTCCGATGTTAGGACCATTTTTTTTTGTCATTAAGCAACCAAGTAATTAACTTTACTTGAATCTTCGTATAAAGACATAATAGGCTTATCATTCAATTCGAAAATTTCATTTGAATAGAAACCATTGAATTTTGTTCTAAAAGTTAGTCCATACGCGCCTAGCTGCCCTAATTCTATGTAATCACCTTCTTTTATATTGTTTGGTAATAAAAAAGGTCCCTTCATAAAATCTAAGCTGTCACAAGTTGGCCCAAAGAAGCTAAACGAAGTTAATTTTTTAGAATGAATTCTACCTTTAGTAATCATCTTAGTTGGTAAAACAAAGTTTGGAACTCCTGCATCAAATAAAGAGCCATATGTACCATCATTAATATATAAATTATCCTTTTTTCTTAAAACAACTTTTACTATGGTAGATCCGCTTTCAGCAACTAAGGCTCTACCAGGCTCACAAATAATTTTCGGTAGTTTTGGCAATTTTAAATTTTTAAGAGACGCTTTGATTTCATCAAGATAGTTACTAATTGGTTCAGGATTAAGATCTGGATAAATCGAGGGAAAACCACCACCTACATTTATAATATCAGGTACTATTTTAGTTTTTTTAATAATAGTTCCTATTTCCCGAATACCTTTTGAATAAGAAATTTTATGCATACATTGCGAGCCAACATGAAAACTTATTCCAAGTTTTTTTGAATGTTCTTTACATAATCTTACTAGACCTAATGCTTCAGAAGGCAACGCACCAAATTTTCTTGATAAATCAATTTCAGCATGCTCATTAGAAATAGCTATTCTTACATATAAGTTTAAATCTTTAGCTTGATTAGTTGCTTCAAGAATTTTTCTAAGTTCGTCTCTATTGTCTAATGCGAAATTTTTAACTCCATAATCAAAATAAGCAGATGAAATACTTTCCTTGCTTTTAATTGTGTGCATAAAATATAAATTAGCATCAGGTTTTACTTTTTTTATTAATTTGATTTCATTTAGTGAAGCTACGTCGAAATCTTCAATCCCATTGGAAATAATTTGTTTAATAACTTTTTCATTAGGATTTGTTTTAACAGCATAAAGTACTTTACCTGGAAAATTATCCTTGAAGAATTTTGTTGATTTTTTAATCGACTCTGGCCGTATACAATATACGGGGTAATCAGGTTTTAGCTCATTAACTAGTTCGTTAACGTCTTTAAATTTTCGCATTTCATGTGTCCCTCGTTAGTTTACACAAAAGGTTTTTAAAAAATTTCAATAAAAAAAACCTAATAGTCCGCATTTAAGGTTTTTTTCACTTCATGTAAAGAAAAAAAAGCATTTTTGACTGTTGTAATCTTGCACTGAATAACTATATCTAAGTTGTATGAATGCTCAAAAAAATTATCCAGAACAACTAAAACTCTCTGATTTCTCAGATAAGTCTCTTCTTATTCTTGATGATGACGATCCATTGCGTGGAAGGCTCGCAAGAGCTATGGAAAAGAAGGGTTTTTTAGTCAAAGGCGCTAAAACCGTAGCAGAGGGGCTTCAAATAGTAAAAAATAGCCCTCCAGCCTTTGCTTTAATAGATTTGAGGTTAGAAGATGGCAATGGATTGGACGTAGTGAAAGAACTATCTAGTAATAAAAAAGATTGCAGAATTGTAATGTTAACCGGATACGGGAATTTGCCTACCGCTGTAGCAGCTGTTAAGGCCGGAGCTATAGATTATATGGCTAAACCTGTAGATGCAGACGATGTGGAAGCAGCATTGTTAGCATCTCCTGAGTCAAAAGCAAAACCACCTGAAAACCCTATGTCAGCTGATAGAGTAAAATGGGAGCATATTCATAGAGTATTTGAATTATGTAATCGAAATGTTTCAGAAACAGCTAGACGACTTAAAATGCATAGAAGAACACTTCAAAGAATACTTTCAAAAAGATCTCCAAGATAAATTAAAATATTTTTTTAATTTTTTTAATATAATTAATAGCAAAAGTTGCTAATAAAATTTTGAAAAATTCTGCTAAAAGAAAAGGTTGAGCACCTAGTTTAAATATTGGTTTTTCCCATCCTATTAACCCTCCAAGCCAAAGCATTCCTAAAATATAAATAAAACTTGTTGCAAATATTAGTTTTAAAAAATTTTTTATCAAATTATTGTTATAATTAAATTTTCCTGCAAAAAAAACAGCTACTAAAAAACCAATTAAATAACCAAATGTTGGTCCAAAAAAATATGTTAGACCAATTCCTTTTTCAGGAGTTCCAGAAAATACAGGCAGGCCAATTATACCCTCAATTAAATATAGCGCCACAGTTGCAATTCCAAGCTTCCATCCAAATGTAATTCCAATTAATAAAACTACTAAAGTTTGCATTGTCATAGGCACTGGATAAAAAGGAATCTTAATCTTAGCTGAAATGGCAAGCAAAATTGATCCAATTAAAGCAATAAATAAATTTTTAATTAATTTTGATTGAGTAAAATTTTTAACAAGTTCCATACCTATATATTTATCTTTTTTTTAAATTAAATCTACCTATTATTTGTTAGTTGCACAAATACATCCTCTAAATCCCCATCTTCTGTAATAATATCAAGTATTTTTACATTAGATTTATTTAAATAATTGATGATTTCTCCAACATTTAGTGAATTTTTCTCATATGTTACTGAGATAGTTTCATCCGAGTCGATTTTAAATTTTATCCCTTCCATATTAAAAATTTTATTTCTATCAATGTTTTTTACTTTAAAATTTATTTTTTTTGTTTGAATTCTGTCTAAAAGTTTTTGAGTTGTATCAAGAGCTACTAAATCTCCTTTATTTATTATAGCTATTCGATCACACATTTCTTGAGCTTCATGTAAATAATGGGTAGTTAAAATAATTGTCACTCCTTCTTTATTTAAATCTTTAACATTTTTCCAAAGATTATTTCTTAACTCTACATCTACCCCAGCCGTTGGCTCATCTAAAATTAAGATAGGAGGTTGATGAACCATCGCTTTTGCAATAAGTAGTCTTCTCTTCATTCCACCTGATAAACTTCTAGAATATGCATAGGCTTTATCTTCCAATGATACCATTTTTAAAATTAAGTCAGTGATTCTATCTTTTTTGGTTATGCCGTAAAGACCTGCTTGTAATTCAAGCAATTTTTTAGGGCTAAAGAAAGCATCTAAATTTATTTCTTGAGGCACTATCCCAATTGAGGCTTTTACTTGTCTAGGATTTTTATCAAGATCAAAACCCCAAACATTTACCTTTCCTTTTGTTTTTGAAACAGTCCCGCCAAGGATGCTTAGGAATGTTGTTTTACCAGCACCGTTAGGCCCTAGTAAACCAAATACTTCTCCCTGTTTCACTTGAAAGTTTAAATTATTTAGTGCTTTATTTTCTTTTTTCTTTTTAGAAACCGAGTAAACCTTTGTAAGATTTTCAACAGTTAAAGCATATTTATTCATAGTTTGATTAAATATAGGTTAAAAATTAATGTAATATATATATATGAGTTCAATAAAAAAAACAGATCATTATTATCTTATAGATGGATCAGGTTATATTTTTAGAGCTTATTATGCTTTACCTCCATTATCTAGAAAAAGTGACGGGCTTCCTACAGGAGCAGTAAGTGGTTTTTGCTCCATGCTTTTTAAATTATTGGAAGACTCTAGGTCTGATAATTCAATTCACAAACCAACACATTTTGCAGTTATTTTTGACTCTGCTAGAAAAAATTTTAGGAATGATATTTATAGCGAATATAAAGCAAACAGAGCTGAAGCACCTGATGATTTAGCTCCCCAATTTGAATATATTAGAAAATCAGTGGATGCTTTTAATTTACCATCTATTGAACTTTTGAATTATGAAGCTGATGATTTGATAGCTACCTATGCAAAAAAAATTACAGAAGCTGGAGGTAAAGTGACTGTCATATCTTCAGATAAAGACTTAATGCAATTAGTTTCAAATAAGATCAGGCTTTTTGATCCTATGAAGAGCAAGGTCATTGGAGAAAAAGAAGTGTTAGAAAAATTTGGAGTGAAACCAAATCAAGTGATTGACGTTCAATCTTTGGCAGGAGACAGCTCAGACAATATTCCTGGGGTGCCTGGCATTGGAATAAAAACTGCAGCCGAATTGATAAATAAATATAAAAATTTGGAAAATTTATTAAACAAAGCATCTGAAATTCCTCAAAATAAGAGAAGAGAAACGCTTCTTTCAAATAAAGATAAAGCCATGCTAAGCAAACAACTTGTTACTCTAAAAAATGACGTTCCAGTTAAGAATGACCCTAATGAATTTATTATCAAAGATATAGATAAAGCTAAACTTTATGAATTTTTAAGAGAAATGGAATTTAATAGATTGCTAAGCCAAGCTATTAGTTTTTATGGAGAACCAAACAGTAATGACTTTAAAGATCATAACGTTTCAAAAAAAAATTCTAAGATAGATACAAAATCATACAAAAGTATTTTAGAAGAAAAAGAATTAGATGATCTGATAAAAGAATTAGATAAAAAATCAGTAATTTCAGTTGATACTGAGACTACCTCATTAAATCCCCAAGAAGCAGGTCTGGTCGGAATCTCTATAAGCTATGCACCTAATATAGCTTATTACATTCCACTTGATCACAAAGGCGTAAAAGGTTTGAAAAAGGAAATAGTTTTAAAAAAAATTAAGATAATTTTAGAGGATCCTAGCATTAAGAAAGTTGGTCAAAACATAAAATATGATTTCATAATTTTTAAAAATAACGGGATTAAGTTATATCCTGTCGAAGATACAATGTTATTATCATATACTTTAGACGCAGGAAATAATCGACATAACATGGATACTTTAGCAGAACTACATCTTGGACATAAAACGATTAGCTATAAAGAAATTGTTGGAACTGGAAAAAAACAATTAAATTTTTCAGAAGTTGATTTAAAAAAAGCGACAGAATATGCAGCAGAAGATGCAGATGTTACTTTAAGGTTATACGAAATCTTATCTCAGAGAGTTACTGAAGAAAAACTAGAAAAAATTTATGAAGTATTTGAAAAGCCAATGATAGCGATATTATCAAAACTAGAAACCAATGGAATTAAGGTAGATGATATTTATCTTAAAAAACTATCTAAAAAATTTGAAGAGCGTTTGATAAAAATTGAAAAAGATATTTACAAAATTTCTGGTAAAAAATTCAATATAGGATCTCCAAAACAATTAGGTGAAATTATTTATAATGACTTGAAAATTGCTAAGCAAAAAAAAACGAAAAAAGGAAGTCTAGCGACAAGTGCTAAAATTTTAGAAGATTTAGCCCTAACAGGACATAAATTTCCTAATTTAATATTAGAATGGAGGCAAGTTTCAAAATTAAAGAGCACATATTCAGACGCTTTACAAGAGCATATAAATAAAAAAACCAAAAGAGTTCATACTTCTTTCCTATTAGCAGCTACAAACACAGGCAGATTGGCCTCAAGCGATCCTAATTTACAGAATATTCCTATCAAAACTTTAGATGGTAAAGAAATCAGAAAAGCATTTGTAGCTGATAAAAATAATAAACTTATTTCGGCAGATTATAACCAGATTGAAATGCGAATACTTGCAGATATGGCCGATGTAAAAGAATTAAAAAAAGCTTTTAAAAACAATTTAGACATACATGCATTAACTGCTAGTCAGGTATTTGATGTTCCAATTAAAAGAGTTACGGAGGATTATAGACGTAAAGCAAAGGCCATTAACTTTGGAATAATTTATGGAATTACACAATACGGTCTTGCAAAACAAATTGCAGTATCCAATCAAGAGGCACTAGATTTTATCAATGCTTATTTTAAAAAGTTTCCCGAAATAAAAGATTATATGAGTACGACTGTTAGAATTTGTAGAAAACAAGGTTACGTAACAAATATTTTTGGAAGAAGAATACATTTAAGAGGTATTAATGATAAAAATTTCAGTGTTAGAAGTTTTCAGGAGCGAGCTGCGATTAATGCTCCTATTCAAGGATCAGCAGCAGATATTATTCGATTAGCTATGATTAAAATTGATAAAATTCTTGAAGAAAAGAAGAATGCAAAAATGTTACTTCAAATTCATGATGAATTAATTTTTGAATGTTTAGAGAAAAATGAATCTTCGGTTAAGAAAATTATAAAAGATGCAATGGTATCTGTTTCAAGTTCTGATCATCACATGTTTTCTATACCATTAGAAGTAAGTATAAATTCAGGGAACAACTGGGGAGAAGCGCATTAAGCGCCTAAATTTTGACATTATAATCTTGAGAATGAATTTATGACACAAACAATAGCCCTAGTTGACGACGACAGAAACATTCTAACAGGAATAAGTATAGCACTTGAGAGAGAGGGTTTTAAAGTCCAAACTTATATAGACGGTGAGTCTGCATTAGTTGGTCTAACAAGGAATCCTCCAGATCTAGCAGTCTTAGATATCAAAATGCCAAGAATGGATGGAGAGGAATTACTAAAAAAATTAAGAAAAAAAATGTCTATTCCTATTATCTTTTTAACCTCAAAAGATGAAGAAGTAGACGAATTATTAGGTTTAAAATTAGGTGCCGATGATTTTGTTAAAAAATCAGGAGGATTTTCGACTAAAGTTTTAATTGAAAGAATAAGAGTGCAGTTGAGAAAAAAAAATAATGCTATTGATGATAATAAAAATATAATAAGTCATGGAAAATTAAAACTAGATCCATCTCAACTAGAGTGTGAATGGGGTGGAAAACCCTTGCCAGATAAATTAACTACTACAGAGTTTTTAATTGTGAAGGAATTAGCAAAGAGACCAGGAGTTATAAAAGAAAGATCTCATTTAATGGATATTGCTTATAAGGAAAATACTGAAATTGAAGACAGAACTATAGATAGTCATGTTAAAAGAATTAGAAAAAAGTTTAAAAAAGTAGATGAAAAATTTTCTGCAATTGAAACTAGATATGGAAGTGGGTATAGATGGAATGTTAGTTAATGAAAAAAAAAAAATCAGCTTCTATATTAAGAAAATTTTTATTATTTAACTTAACAGTCTTTTCTATATTAGGACTTTTTACGATAGTTTATCTTGGAGCTATTCAACCTAATCTTGTCAAAAAAAGAGCAGTTGATCATTATATTGTAATTAACAATACAGTAGATCATCTTGAAAGACTAAATATTAATTTTAATTCAAAAGATATTAGAACATTTTTATTGTCTGCTAGATTTTTATTTCAAAGCTTAGATAGAGTACAATTTTATAGCATCGATGGTGAACTTATAGGAGATACAAACATTTTGGATTTAGATCAAAATGTTTTTATAAGGTCAGATATTATTATAGAAGAAACAATAGATGGACAAATAAAAGAAAAAAATAATTCTAAAAAATTAATTAAAGAGCAAAATGAAAATTTAATAAAAGAAACCATAATAAATAAATATCAAGACGAACCAATAACTATTTCAGAAAATATTCAAAACAACTTTTTTGTTAGTACGTTAAGCAGGATTCAACTTAATAAAAAAGATACAGGTTATATAGTTGTATCTGAAGAAGCCAATGATATTCTTAATGCTGTTAAAGAACGGAAAGCTTTTATAATTAGAACAGTATTAGCTGTAGCATTAGTTATTTTAATTTTTTCCCTTTTTTTAAATAAATATATTCTAAAACCAATCGGATTATTAGTGAAGTTTAGTGAAGCTATCAAAAAAAAATCTAATAAAAATATCGATATAAAAAATTTTTTTGTAAGAGAAGATGAGATTGGAAAATTAACAAAATCTATAGATGAAATGACAAAAGAACTTCAAAAGAGAACTGCTAGAGCAGAAACTTTTTCAAACGACTTGGCTCACGAAATTAGAAATCCATTAGCTTCATTAAAAAGTGCCTCTGAGCTTTTAGACAAAACTACAAAAAAAATTGAAAGTGAAAAATTATTGGAGATTATTAATCATGACGTAGAAAGAATTGAAAGATTAATAACAGATTATTCTCAGATGTTAAAAGACGAAGCGTCTTGGTCTAGAGAACAAATGACCAAAGTTAATTTAATCGAAATTATTACAAATGTTGCAGAAGATTTTAGACAAGATTTAAAAAATCAAAATAAAAAAATTAATATAAGTATTAAAAAGAAAATGATTTCTAAAAATGGTCACTATATTTTAGGTATTGAAAATAGATTAGAACAAGTAATAGCCAATTTATTAGACAATTCTATTTCTTTTAGTGATGATAATAAGAAAATAAACATAGAAATCGAAGAAACTTCAAATAATTTAGTTATTTTAATTAAAGATGAGGGACCTGGTTTTTCTGAAACTTCGCCCCAAAAAATATTTAAAAGATTTTATAGCAATAGGCCAAAAAGCTTTGGAAAACACTCAGGTCTAGGACTTAACATTGTTAAAAATATTGTAGAATTACATGAAGGAACGATATCTGCTTCAAATAGACTTAATAAAGGAGGAGCTCAGGTGGAAGTATTGCTGCCCAAATTTTCTTAGCAATCCTTCTTGATAACTTTCATTTAAGTTGTTAAACAACTCTAAAATATGTCTCAAGATTTTAAAGTAAAAGATATTAATCAAGCAGACTTCGGCAGAAAAGAGATTTCTTTAGCTGAAACTGAAATGCCAGGTTTAATGGCACTAAGAAAAGAATACAAAGGTGAAAAACCATTAAAGGGAGCGCATATCCTTGGTTGTCTGCACATGACAATTCAGACAGCTGTTTTAATTGAAACATTAGTAGATTTAGGAGCAGAAGTTAGATGGTCATCTTGTAATATCTTTTCGACACAAGATCATGCAGCAGCAGCAATTGCTAAAGCTGGTATCCCTGTATTTGCTTGGAAAGGTGAAACAGAAGAAGAATATTGGTGGTGTGTAAAACAAACTATAGAAGGAAAGAAAGATTGGAAGCCAAATATGATTTTAGATGACGGAGGAGATCTTACGGCTTTAATGCATAAAGATTATAAAGATTTATTAAAAAATATTAAGGGTGTCTCAGAAGAAACAACAACAGGTGTTTTAGCTTTGAAAAAGATGGAAGCGAAGAAAGAGCTTTTAATACCAGCAATTAATGTCAATGACTCAGTTACAAAATCAAAATTTGATAATTTATATGGTTGCAGAGAAAGTTTAGTAGATGGAATAAAAAGAGCAACTGATGTTATGATGTCCGGGAAAGTAGCTATTGTTGCAGGATTTGGTGATGTTGGAAAAGGAAGTGCTGCATCACTAAGACAAGCTGGTGCTAGGGTTATGGTAACAGAAACGGATCCAATTTGTGCACTACAAGCAGCAATGGAAGGTTATGAAGTTGTGTTAATGAATGATGCGATTAAAGACGCAGACATTGTAGTAACCGCCACAGGAAATAAAGATATTGTAACAGCAGATCATATGAGAAATATGAAAGATAGAGCAATATTATGTAACATTGGTCACTTTGATAATGAAATTCAAGTTGAGGCTTTAAAAAATTACAAGTGGGATGAGATTAAACCACAAGTTCACGAAATAGAATTGCCAAGCAAAAAAAGAATTATTTTATTAGCTGAAGGAAGACTTGTAAACTTAGGTTGCGCAACTGGGCATCCAAGCTTTGTAATGAGCGCTTCATTTACTAATCAAGTGATTGCACAAATTGAATTATGGAATAACTCAGATAAATATGAAAAAAAAGTTTATGTTTTACCAAAACATTTAGACGAAAAAGTAGCTATGTTACATTTGGAAAAAGTTGGAGCAAAATTGACCAAAATGTCAAAAGAACAAGCAGATTACATTAGCGTTAAACCATCAGGACCATTTAAACCAGATACTTACCGCTACTAGATTAGTAGCTAATGATTATTAAATCCTTAGATCACCTTAGATTAATTTCAAATAAAATTGCAGACAATGTATCCGAAAAAGATTGCATTTTTTTAATTGGTGAAATTGGCGTTGGCAAAACAACTTTTACAAGAAATTTTATTAATTATTTACAAAAACGAGAAGGTGTCAAGGAAACAGAAGTTTTAAGCCCCACATTTAACTTATTATATGAATACGATATTAAAAATTTGAAAGTGATGCATTATGATCTTTATAGAATTAAAAATAGTAAAGAGTTAGATCAACTCGGCATTTTTAAAGAAGATTTAAGTTCAATAAAAATAATTGAATGGCCAGAATTAGTCGAGACAAATTTAGAAAATAGATTAGAGTTGCATTTAAAATATTCTAACAGAGAGAACGAAAGAGAACTAAGCATTGTAGGACACGGAAAATGGAAAGATATTAATGAGAATAAATTATAAGTTAAAAAAGATTTCTGGTGATGCATCTTTTAGAGAGTTTTATAGAGTAAAAAGGAAAAATAAAACTTCAATCATAGTCTTTGCAAGAAAAGAACAATATAAAAATTTAATAGTTTATTCCGCTGTAAATAAAATTCTAAATAGTCATAATATTTTATCACCTAAACTTCTAAAAAATTATTACAAAGACAATATGATAGAAATTACAGATTTAGGCGATAAATCTTTCTACGATTATATTAAAAATAAAAAAGATAAGCTGAAAGATTACAAAAAATTAATCGAATTAATCATTAAATTACAAAAGATTAAGCTTAAAAATCAATATTATTTTAGTGGAAAAAAAATCAAATTTAGCAAATATTCTCTTAGCCATCTCCACAAAGAGTCAGATTTATTTTTTGATTGGCATCTGAAGTATTGTTCTAAAAATTTAAACCTTAGAAAAATTAAAAAAATATTAAGGAAAGAACTTAACAATATTTATAAAAAACTTTATTTTAAAAATAATTATTTTACGCATAGAGATTTTCATGCATCAAATATTATGATGACTAAAAAAAGATTAAGTCTTATTGATAGTCAAGACGCAATAATTGGAAATCCTTTATATGATGTTGCTTCATTAATTGATGATGTGAGGATTAAAATGCAAAAAAATTTACAAGATAATTTATTTAAACACTATATAAAAAAATCAAGATTTAAAGCTAAAGATCAATCTTATCTAAAAAATGATTTTGATATTTTATCTGTCCAAAGAAATTTAAAAATACTTGGAATTTTTGTACGTCTTTATAAAAGAGACAAAAAACCAAATTATCTAAAATATTTACCCCACACCTGGTCGCTTCTTGAAAGAAGAATGAGAAACCCTATTTTTAATAGATTGAATATATTATTTAAAAAGCATTTACCTTTAAAAAAATTAAAAAAGGTTAAAATATGAAAATTAAACATGGGATGATTTTAGCAGCTGGATTAGGAAAAAGAATGCAACCCATTACTTTTAAAACTCCAAAGCCATTAATTCAAATAGGCAACAAGAACTTGATAGAGAGAGCGATAGAATTATTAATCAATCATGGTGTAGAAGAAATAGTTGTTAATGTTCATCATCTACCAGGTCAAATAAAAGATTTTATTAATAAAAAAAAATACAAAGTAAGAATTACCATTTCTTACGAAAAGGATAAATTACTTGATACCGGAGGCGGGATACTTCACGCCACTAAATCTTTTAAAAAACCTTTTCTAGCAATTAATCCAGATACTATATGGAGCAAGGTTTACTATAGTGAATTAAAAGATTTGGAAGATCTATATTTTAAAAAGAAAAAACCTTGTTTATTGTTAGTCAATAAAAATTTGAGTTTTGATAGTTCTTTTAAGGGAGATTTTAACCTCCATAATGGCGTAATTACTAGAGATAATAACAATGAATTCATTTTTACTGGCCTTCAAATTTTAGATGAAAGTGTTTTTAGTTCCATAAAAGATAAAATATTTTCTATGAACAAGATTTGGGACCATTTAATTGAGAAAAATTCTTTAATTGGAAATGAGAGTAAGCAAAAGTTTTATCATTTAAATACAAAAGCAATGTACGATAAAATTTCAAGCTTAAAGATTACTGATTAAAAATAATAGTTTTAGCTCTAGTTTTATCCAGATAATAATATTTTTTAATTTCAAGATTATTATCAAATTCAATTATTAAAGGATTTCCTGTTGGAATTTCTAATTCATTTATCTTTTGATCAGAAATTTTAAATAGATATTTGCATAGTGATCTTAGTGAATTACCATGAGCTGATATTAAAACGTTTTTATTTTCTTTAATATGTTTTTGAATCTCTTTTTCATAATAAGGAATCACTCTTTTGTATGTATCTTTTAAAGACTCCGTAAAAGGTATCATCCCCACGGGTATACTTGGGTTTAAAGGACTAAATAAAGAATAGTTTTTGTCGTTCTCAGCCATTGGTGGTGGCGGCACATCCCAAGATCTTCTATATTGTTTAAACTGCTCTTCACCAATTTTCTTTTTAGTTTCTTCTTTGTTTAATCCAGTTAAAGATCCATAATGTCTCTCATTTAATTCCCAAGAAGTATTAAATTTAAGTTCCAAACCATTTTCTTGAAGTATAGTTGTAAGAGTCTTGATGGCTCTTTTTAAAAAAGATGTATAGGAAACATCTATATTAATATTTAGATTTTTAATTAATTGACCAGATTTTTGAGCCTCTAAAATTCCTTTTTCGGATAAATCAACATCCACCCATCCAGTAAATCTGTTTTCCGCGTTCCATACACTTTGACCGTGTCTTACTAGGATTAATTTGCTCATAATAGATAAATATCAGATATTATGTAATATTAAACTTATAATGAAAAATAATGTCTTAAAGTTGATTGAATATCTTTATTATTTCTCTTTAGCAGCATTGTTCATTCTATATTTATTTCCCGGAAGTCTTATTGGATATCTTTTGTATGGAGATTTAGGCAAACAACCTAATCTTGTTGATAATCCTATCGGGACATCAATTAATCATTTATTTTGCTTTATGTATTTGAGTGTTTTGGCAGTGATTTGTAATTTAAAACAGACCCAAATTTTTACTAATTTTTACTTTATCATTTTAATATCAATTTTTTTAGAGGCTTCACATTACATTATTCCTAACCGCGCCTTCGAGCTTTATGATTTATTTGCTAACGTAGCTGGAGTATTAATGATATTTTTATTAAGAAAATTAATTAGATGATTAAATATATAATTATAACTTTGACTTTATTTTTTTTTCAAACTTTACAGTCATCAGAAGTTATAGGACTCCCAAAAGTAGTTGATGGAGATACCATACATATTAAATCTTATAAAATAAGGTTGGAGGGTATTGATGCTCCTGAAATGAAACAAAAATGTAAAAAACCCTATCTACAAATAATGTTTTTTACTTTTCAAAAAGATTATTACTGTGGACAAGTATCTAAAAAAAAACTTATTCAAAAAATTGGCAATAAACCAGTAAAATGTATTTTATTAGGAAAAGATAGATATAAAAGATATTTAGCTAAATGTTTTAAAGGAACTATCAATTTAAATAGATGGATGGTTCGTAATGGCTACGCAATAGCTTATAGAAAATATTCTAAAATATATATACCTCATGAAAATTTTGCAAAAGAAGAAAAACTAGGTTTGTGGGGTGGGACTTTTATTAATCCAGAAAAATGGAGAAAGCTAAATTAATTTCTTATATAATTTGAAAAGTGATTCTTTTTAAAAAGATTATATTTTTTGGAATTTTTTTGATAATAACAGCATGTTCATCAATTCCAAAAAATACTCAAAATAGTTGTGCAATCTTTGAAGAAAGGTATTTGTGGTATAAACATTCAAAAGCCTCATATGAGAAATGGGGAGCGCCTATTCATCTGCAACTAGCTTTTGTTAAAAAAGAAAGCGATTTTAATTGGCTTGCTAAACCACCAAGAAAAAAATTATTTAAGGTCATACCATTTAAAAGACCATCCAGTTCATTTGGTTATTCTCAAGCTGTAAAAGGTACTTGGGAGCAATATAAAAGAGAAACAAATAATCCACTTGCCACCCGCGCTCGATTTAAAGACTCAGTTGATTTTATAGGCTGGTATATTAATAAAACTTCTAAAATATTAAAAATTTCTAAAAAAGATGCCTTTAGACAATATTTAGCTTACTATAAAGGTTGGGGAGATTATAAAAATTACTCAAAAGATAAAAAAGCTATTATTTATGCTAAGTCAGTAAGAGATATGGCTAACAAATACAGAAAACAACTAACACTCTGTAAAAAAAATCTAGATAAAAATAAATATATTATTTTTTAAGTTGTTTATTTAACTCAATTTCTACAGCATCAATTCTTTGAGTATTTTTTCCAACAACTGTATAGATAGTAGGTATTACGTAAAGGGTAAAAAAAGTAGAAAAAATCATTCCTGCAAAAATTGTAATCCCTACTGTTAGTCTACTTGCTGCACCAGGTCCAAAGCTTATGATTAAAGGTAATACTCCTATAATTGTAGATAAACTTGTCATTAAGATTGGCCTTAATCTAATAGCTGCGGCTTCAAATACAGCAATTTCTAAATTCTTTCCCTCTTTTCTTAATTGATTTGCAAACTCAACAATTAAAATTCCATTTTTTGCAGACAAACCAATTAGTATTATCAATGCTATTTGGCTATAAACGTTTAATGAAGATCCTACGACTAAAAGACCAAGCAATCCTCCAAGAATAGCCATGGGAACAGTTAACATAATTGTAAGCGGATGTTTCCAACTTTCAAATTGAGCACACATAGCAAGATAGGCAGTAATTAGAGCTAAGGCAAAAATAATATATAATTCTGTATTCGTTTTTTTATATTCTTCACTTTCACCTTTGTAAGCAATTTTAGCTTGAGGAGTATTTTTTTCTACAACATTTACTAAAAATTTTAATGCTTCATCCAACGAATAATCTCCAACTAGTCTAGATGAAATTGTAACAGCTTTTTGTCTATTGTATCTTGCTAAAAAAGGTGATTGACCTTCTTCGCTGTATTCAACTAAATTAGAAATGGAAACAAGCTTGCCATTATTTTTTGATCTAACAAATACCTTGCTGATACTATCTGGCTCTTGCCTATCTTTAATGTCTCCTTGAAGAATAATTGAATATTCCTTTCCATCTTGTGTAAAATTAGTAACTTTTTTTGATCCAAAGATAGTTTCTATTGTTCTTCCTATATCTTCAGTAGAAACCCCTAAATCTGCAGCTTTTTTTTGATCTATTTGAACATTTAATTGAGGTTTGTTCATATCAAAGTCATCTTGAATGGATACTAGGCCAGGATTTTTTCTGGCTTCTTTTTTTATAATTTCTTTCCACTTAATTAGTTGATCGTAAGTATTTCCTAATATGACAAACTGAACTGGACTTTCGATTCCTCCAGTTCGAATTCCTTGAGGCATTATAGGAAATGCAAGTACGCCAGGTACTTTTCCTATTTTTCCAAAAGACTCCCTCATAATTTTAACTCCATGACGATCTCTCTTTGACCAGGGCTCTAAAAGCACAATAATAAAACCACTATTAACTTGTTTTGCTGATTTTCCAAATCCAGGCACTCTCATTATAAGTTTTCTATATTCACCTTTACCTACACTAGGAAGTAAAAGTTTTTCAATTTCTTCTGCTTTATTTTTTGTAAAATTAAAACCAGATCCTTGAGGAGCTTTTACAATTACAAAGAAAGCTCCTCGATCTTCAGGCGCTATTAATTCTTTTGGAGCAAAATTAAATAAAAAGATAGTTAAAGCCAGCGTGCCAATTAAAAATGATGTAATTATTTTCTTTTTTTTTATCCATCCTAATAGAGATAATTTATAAAGTTGTGTTAAATTTTTTAAAAATTTCTCAAATCTTAATACTATTTTTGATTTATTCATATTTTTCTTTAAAAACTTGCTTCCCAGCATCGGACTTAAAGAAAGAGCCACAAAACTTGAGATGATTACAGCAGATGCGAGAGTAATTGCTGTTTGAGTAAACAAAACTCCTGTAATACCTTTAATAAAGATTAAAGGAACAAATACAGCCACCAGAACCACAGTTGTTGCTATAATAGCAAAAGATACTTGTTTTGCTCCCTTATAAGCAGCTACTAAAGGACTATCACCTAATTCTATTCTTCTGACAATGTTTTCTAGCATTACAATTGCATCATCTACAACAATTCCAATAGCCAAAACAAGAGCCATCAGTGTAAAAAGATTAATCGAAAAACCAAATGCATAAATAGATAAAAAAGTTGAGATTAAAGAAACAGGTAATGCAATTAATGGCACCACAAGAGCTCTTACGTTTCCTAAAAATAAATAAATTATTATCGTGACCAAAATTAAAGCAATAACTAAAGTTTTATATACTTCATAAATGGCAGCTTTAATGTAATTGCTTCTATCAAACGAAACTTCTAGTGTAGTATCTGGTGGTAATGTTGGTTTTATTTCTTTAATCTTTTTTTTAATGCCATTCGCGACCGCGATAGTGTTCGCATCAGACTGCTGATAAATTCCAATCCCTACAACTTGTTTACCATTACCTTTAAATAAAGTTCTAGTAGACTCAGCACCTAGTTCTACTCGAGAAACGTCACCTAAAGTAATTATTGAACCATCTTTAGCTCTTTTAAGGGGTAATTTTTTATAATTTTCTAAATTTTTATAAGCTTTGTCTAGTTTTATAGTTAAATCGATATCTTTAGACTCAATTCTTCCAGCGGGAAATTCTACATTTTCTTTTTTTAAAACTTGTTCTACTTCTTGAGTAGTTATATCTCTTGCTGCTAAAGCTATAGGATCTAACCAAACTCTTAAAGAAAGCTCTCTTTCCCCACCAAGACGCACCCTACCAACTCCAGAAACGACAGAAAAAACATCTATCAAATATCTGTCTGCATAATCTGTTAGTTCTAAATCTGTCATTGCTTCAGAATTAAAAGACAACCACATAGTAGTTCTCATTCCTGCGCTTTGTTTAAATATTTCAGGCTGCCCTGCGCCATCTGGCAAATTATCTACTACTCTAGAGACCGAACTTCTTACATCGTTGGCAACATCGTCAAGATCTAAGTCAGTTTGAAATGTTAAAGTTATCCTTGAGCTTTCATCTTCGCTGAATGAGTCAATTGTCTCTAATCCTGGGGTTCCACCTACAAAGTCCTCTATTTTTTGTGTTATTTGTGTATCTACAATTTCAGCCGATGCTCCTCTGTATTCAGTTTGAATTGTAACTACGGGAGGTTGCACATCAGGTAATTCATCAGTTGGTATTTCTTGAAAAGTTACGAGTCCAAAAATAACCAGCACTAAGCTCATAACTGATGCTACGACAGGTCTTTTAATAGATAAGTCTGTTAAAAACATATTTTATGGATTTATAATTTTAACTTTAGATTTATTTCTGACTTTAGACACACCCTCGCTAATAACCATATCTCCTTCATTTATTCCTGACAGGACAGAAACTTTTCCAAAATTTCTTTTGCCCATCTTAATATTTTTCTTTTCTGCGGTATTAGCTTTTACAATATAAACAAAAGCAGTATTTCCCTGAATAGTTACAGCACTCTCTGGAACACCTATTTCACTTATTTCGTCATAAATTATTTTAACAGTCATTAGTTGTCCTGGGATAATTTCAAAATTAGAGTTATCTACAATTACCCTTGCTAGAATTGATCTTGTTGAAGGGTCTATTCTAGAGCTGATGGACTCAATCTTACCTTTAAATGTTTTATTAAACGCTGAATTTATTATTTCTGCTTTTAAACCTGATTTTAAAACGCCGACGTAATTCTCTGGAACTTTAATATCTATTACTATCCGTTTTAAATCATCGAGGGTTATTATTAAACTATTTGAGCCAAGAACACCTTGTGCAATCTCTCTTTTTCCAATTTTGCCTTCAAAATCTGCAACAATGTTTTTTTCATCTTTTAAAGCAATTATTATTTCACCTTTTTTAACAAATCTATTTTCAATATTTAAATTTCCAACAATATTATCTTTTTTTACTCTATATGTTTTAGAGTTTTGAGCGATTGCTGTTCCAAATGTTTCTATGCTTTTATAAAATAGCGATTTTTTCACCTCTGTTACGATTACTCCAGGAGCAGGTCTAGTGCTAAATTTTTTTTGGAAATGTAATCCAATAAAATGTCTAGCAGCAATTATTGAAAAAATTGCAATCAAAAAAATTATTAAAAAAGTTTTAAATTTTGAGGATGTTTTCATTTTTTATTTAATTCCGTATTCTGACCATGATCCATCATAGACAACGGGTTTTCTACCACTTATGATAGAATTAGTTAACCCTAAAACACATGCTGTTAAACCGGAACCACAGGTAAAAGCTATCTTTTTATTTGGATCAAGTTTATTCTTTTCAAAAATTGATATTAATTCATCTTTTTTTTTAAAAGTTCGGTCATTAATATTTATAAATTCAGTGAAAGGTATATTTTTTGAACCTGTTATATTACCACTTCTTAATCCTTTTCTAGGTTCTGGATGTAAACCTAAGAATCTTTCCTTGCTTCGTGCATCAATAAGTTCGAAAGACTTATCTTGAATATTAAAATTTATTTGATCTTTATCTAGGACTAATGATTTATTTTCTTTAGCTATATAAGAACTTGTTTGAAACTTTTTTATATCTTGAGTTGTTTCTTTTTTTTCTTTTAACCATTTTTTTAAACCTCCGTCTAAAACTGAAACCAAATTTGGATTATGATCAAAGTACAAAAAAGTATACCAAACACGGCAAGAGCTTATTACATCTGAATTATCATAAATGATAACGTGATCAGAATTTTTTATACCAAGTTCAGACATAACTTTTTCCCACTCTCTTTTGGTAGGAAGCATATGAGGTAAGTTGGAATTTTGATTTGAATTTTTATCTATATCAAAAAAATTGGAGTTTTTAATATGTACTGAATTAAATTCATCTAAAGCATTTCGATTAGTACTTGGTAAATGCCAACTTCCATCAAAAATTCTTACATTCTCTAAATTTTTTTCTAACCAATCTGTAGAAACCAAACTTTTCATTGATTCTTTTTTTCTATATATTTTTGATGATACTCTTCTGCCTTACAATAATTTTTAAATTTTGAGATATTGGTTTGAATTTTTCCATTAAAATGTTTGTTTGTTTCGTTTAAAACTTCTTCAGCCTCTTTTTTTTGTTCTTCATCTTCATAAAATATTTCACTTCTATACTGAGTTCCAACATCAGGGTATTGCATGTCTTTTTGAGTTGGATCATGCATCTTAAAAAATAAATCTAATATTTTTTTATAGGAAGTTATTTTCTCGTCAAATGTAAGCCTTACTACTTCAGCGTGACCAGTATCCCCAGTACAGACTTCTTCATAGCTTACATTAGGATTTTTACCTCCAGCGTAACCTACTTCAGTTTCAATAATTCCAAGTTTACTTTTGAAGTTTTCCTCAGGTTTCCAAAAACAACCAAGTGCAAGTGTACATTTCTTCATAAGTTATTTAATATGTTTAGAATTTATGAGGATATTCAATTGTTAACACAAAATCAAATAGGCGTATTGTACATGGTAGGGAGCGTAATTTGCTTTTCTATTATGGATATTTGCGTGAAATGGCTTGATTACTATCCTGTTGGACAAGTTTTGTTTTTAAGATTTTTTATTGGTTTTATTCCGATTTTTTTCATTATTCCAAAAGATAAATTATTTAGTTTTTATAAAACATCTAGACCAGGTCTTCATGCGTTCCGTGCTATAACTGGCGCTGCTGCTATCATTGCATTATTTATTGGATTAAGAGAATTGCCTTTAGCCGATGTGGTGTCCTTAACATTTGGAGGACCAATATTCGTTACTGTTGCATCTATTTTCTTTTTATCTGAGAAAGTTGGAATTAAAAGGTGGTCGGCAGTATTTTTAGGTTTTGTTGGAATGTTATTAATAGTTCAGCCAGCTTTTATTGATTTAAATTACTACTATATTACTCCAATAGTTTTTTGTATTTTCTTTGCTTGCGTAGCAATAAGCGTTAGATCTTTATCAAAAACTGAACCTAATTATACAATTGCTTTTTATTTTACTTTACTCTGCACTTTATTAGGTCTTGGATCAATATTTTTTGTAGAATGGAAAATACCATCATTAATTGACTTCGTAATTTTTCTTATTATGGGCTTGTGCGGAAGTATAGCAAATCTTCTGTTAACTCAAAGTTATAGATTGGCTGAAGCTTCACTGGTTACACCTATAAAATATTTAAGCTTAGTATTTGCAATAGTATTTGGATTCTTAATCTGGAGCGAAGTTCCTAAGATTTTAACCTTATTAGGAGCGTTATTAGTAATCGCAAGTTCTTTAATAATATTTGTAAGAGAGTCTCAGCTTAAAAAACAAATAATTAATCCAAGGGCATGAGAAAACCAAGTTATTGGAATAAAGCAAAAGCCTTTTTGTCTAAAAAAGATAAAGTTATGAAAAAATTAATCAATAATTATAAAGATGGAGCTCTAATAACAAGAAATGATGTTTTTTTTTCACTATGCAAAAGTATAATAGGTCAACAAATAAGTGTTGCAGCAGCAAACTCTGTTTTTTCTAAATTTGAGAAAACCTGCAAAGGAAGAATTAATGCAAAAAATGTAAATAAATTATCAGTCCAAAAACTTAAAAGATGTGGTTTGAGTAGACAAAAAGTAAGGGGTATTAAAGATTTAGCAAAAAGAATAATCAATAAAGAATTCAAACCTCACCTAATTAAAAAAATGAATGATGAAGAGGCAATTTTATATTTGGCTGAATTAAGACAAATAGGAAGATGGTCAGCGGAAATGATTCTATTATTTACTTTTAATAGATCAAATATTTGGCCTTTACAGGATATTGGTCTTTTAAGAGCTATATCAAATAATTATAATAAGAAATATTTTCCTCCAAAAAGTTTTTTAGATAAACTTTATAAAAAATTTACACCTTATTGCTCGGTAGCTACATGGTATCTGTGGAGATCAATAGATAATGAGCCAATTCAGTATTAACTACCTTGTACTATCTGGTGATGTCTTACAACATGTCCTTTAAGAATATCATGTGCCTCTTGATATTCCGGAGAGTCATAGCATTCTATAGCAGTGTTATAATCCGGAAATTCAACTACAGCAATTCTAGGAGATTTAATTCCATCATTTGTTCTATTTTTTCCACCTCTAACTAGGAATTTTCCAGAAAATTTTTCTACTGCTGGCCTAGCTTTAGCTGCATATTCCTTTAACTTTTCTGCATTATCAATCTTTTCATATATACACACCCAATAAGCTTTCATTTACAACTCCTCTAAAATAATTTAGTTTTTTCTATGGCAGATAAACTTATCATAGACTGGAAAGAGTATAATCTAACAACTGAAAAATTAGCAATTCAAATTCATCAAAGTGGATTTCAGCCCAACATTTTAATTGGAATTATGAGAGGAGGAGCGCCCATTATAGATGTTCTTAGCAGAATTTTTAAACTTAAGTGTGCCTATCTCGCTGTTGAGTCTTATTCTGGAAAGGGAATTGAAGATCAGCAAGGAGAGCTAGTATTTTCCAGAGAAATGAGTTCAACTGTTCAAGATATGAAGGGCAATATTCTTCTATGTGATGATTTGTCTGATACTGGTGTAACATTAAATAAAAGCATTCAATGGTTAAAAAATTATCCTCCATTGAAAGGCAATATTAAAAAAATTAAGACAGCTGTGCTTTGGAAGAAGAAAGATTCTACTTTTGAACCAGATTTTTGTGCTCAAAAATTAGATAGCAATCCTTGGATTGTGCAACCTTTTGAGCGCTATGAGGAAATAAGAATAGAGGATTTAGTTAAAAAACATAAAAAATAAGGGCCAGTTTTCACTGGCCCTCAAATTTATTAAGCTACGTAAAAACTTAATACACTTACTGCTGCAATAACCCAAATAGCTGGAGATGTTTTTCCAAACTTTCCAGTAAGCAATTTGATTAGTGCATAAGCGATAAATGCTAAAGCGATTCCGTTACTAATGCTGTAAGTCAAGGGCATAGTAATCATAGCTAAAACTGCTGGCGCTGACTCAGCTATATCATCCCAATCAATGTCTGTGATATTTCTTACAAAGAGAACAGCAACATATAGTAACGCTGCGCCATCAATTTCTTTTGGCAAACTAGTTGCTAACGGTGCAAAAAATAAACAAGACAAGAAAAGAACTCCAATAACTAAAGAGGTCATTCCAGTTCGACCGCCTGCTTTAACTCCAGCACCGGACTCAACGTAACTTGTTACCGTTGTAGTTCCCATCATAGCTCCTGCAACAGTTCCAACACTATCGGAAAGCATTGCTTTATTAATATCTTGAACTTTTCCATTTTTATCTACTTTACCAGCAACATTTGCCACTGAAGTTAATGTTCCAGCTGTGTCAAAAAAGTCTATAAACAATAAAGTAAACACAACTGTAGACATTCCAGCCGTTAGAGCAGCTTTTAGATCAAAATCGAAAAGATAAGTCATTGGTGGAATAGACCCTACTACACCATTAAACTTAGCTAGTCCTGTTCCCCAAGCAATAA
>CACKCD010000005.1 GCA_902598595.1 uncultured Pelagibacteraceae bacterium | reverse complement strand
ATCCAAAGTTTGTAAGAATAGCTTTATCCTTTGATAAAAAACCAGCTATCGTCCAACCGACAACTCCAGCACCATGAAACATTATATTTATTGGGTACATATTTAAGTTAGTTAATAAAATGCCTGTTAATACTAAAAAAGTACTTAACCATTTAAGGTATTTTTTAACGAAATTCATGAAACAAGATTGTTAACCTGCTGACTTAACTTTTTTCTCGATAAATTCTGGAATTTCATCTCCCAGATCATCTTCTTTTTGGTTCTTAGGTTGAAAAGCATACAAAACATGTAATTTACAGTAAGGAAAATCACCTTCTGGTTTTCTCCCACAGAAATAAAACTTCTCTTCATTGGGGTGACCTATAGGCCATTTGCAAGTTGTCTCGGTTAGCTCCTCTAGTGATTTAGGATTTTCAGCCTCAAAATTTTTATCTAGTAAAATTGATTGAAATTTAGCCTTTCTGGACATTGGAGCAGGACTACGTTTAATTATTTGTCTATTTTCTCTAGATTTAGGTAAGCTTGATTGCTTTGATGGAGCTCGTGCTTCTAAGTTTAATCTATGAGCCTTTCCTATAACCGCGTTACGGGTAGTATCTCCTAACATTTCAGCTATTTGACTAGCCGTATGCCCTTTTGACCAAAGAGCCTTTAATTTTTCAACTTTCTCGCTAGTCCAACTCATTGTATAGTTTTCCTATATTTAGTTTTTTTATAATAAGTAAAACATAATGTTGTAGTTTAAAACATT
This sequence comes from uncultured Pelagibacteraceae bacterium, assembly GCA_902598595.1. Taxonomy (GTDB): domain Bacteria; phylum Pseudomonadota; class Alphaproteobacteria; order Pelagibacterales; family Pelagibacteraceae; genus Pelagilacustribacter. Next base: position 41,776 of record CACKCD010000005.1, on the reverse strand, counting down.
AAAACGATCTTAAGCTGTTAATAGGATTAGTTTTGCACAGTTTTTTTTAATAAGGAGTTATAAGACTATCAATGGTTGAAATGATAAAAAAATACAAAATTGGAAAAAGAAGATTTGGTTTAATTAACTGGGTTGGAGCTTGGACTTTATATCAAAAAGAAACACTAAGATTTTTAAATGTCTGGTTGCAAACAATTTTTTCACCTTTAATTTCATCTCTTTTGTTCTTATTAGTTTTATCATTAGCAATTGGCAATGATAGAGGTGACGTTTTAGGCGTTTCGTTTATATTATTTTTAGCTCCTGGTTTAATTGCTATGCAGGTAATTCAACAGTCTTTTTCTCATTCATCATCTTCTTTTATGATAAGTAAAATACAAGGAAATATAGTGGATCTTCTTTATGCCCCTTTATCCGCTACTGAAGTTACAATCTCTATCTCTTTAGCTGCAGTTACTAGAAGTTTTATCATAGCAGTAGTATCGATTTTAACCTTCTATTTGATTATTGATATTGAGATTAAGCACTTTTTTAATTTAGTTTTATTCACTTTTTTATCTGCTTTTATATTAGGTAACATAGGTATTATTGCAGGTTTATGGGCAGAAAAATTTGATCATATGGCCTCTGCCACAAATTTTGTAATCGTACCATTATCATTTTTATCAGGCACATTTTATTCAATAGAAAGATTACCAGAATTTTTACAAACTATTAGTAAAGCAAATCCTTTTTTTTATATGATTGATGGAATTAGGTATAGTTTTATAGGTAATGCAGATGGATCAATACAGATAGGAATAATTTACCTTACAATTTTAAGCTTTTTAAGTTGGTTAATAACTTATATTTTATTTAAAAAAGGTTATAAGATTAAATCATAACTATGAGCGCAATATTAAAAACCTATAATAGAAAAAAAATTTCTTTTAAAAAAGGAAAAGGAACTTTTCTATATTCAACAAATGGAAAAAAATACTTAGATTTTGTACAAGGTATAGCAGTGAATTGCTTAGGTCACTCTAATGATTACCTCAATAGAGCTATTCAAGCCCAATCTAAAAAAATATGGCACGTATCCAATGTATTTACTATTCCAGAGCAAGAAAAATTAGCGAAAAGACTAAAGCAAAAAACTTTTGCAGATTATGTTGCTTTTCAAAATTCAGGAGCAGAAGCAACCGAAGCTGCGATAAAATTTGCTAGAAGATATTTTTATTCAAAAGGTAAACCAAAAAAAAATAGAATTATATGCATCAACAATAGTTTTCATGGAAGAACTTTAGCAACTATATTTGCAAGCAATAGCAAGAAAGCCACTGAAGGTTTTTATCCTAAAGTTGATGGATTTGATCATTTTAATTTTGGTGATCACAAAGGATTAGAAAGAGCTATCACTAGTAGAACAGCAGCTATTATGGTTGAGACTATAATGGGTGAAGGAGGAATAAAGGTAATTCCTGATTATTGTTTAAAAGGATTAAGAAAATTATGTAATAAAAAAAAGATACTATTAATACTCGATGAAGTTCAATGCGGAATAGGGAGAACTGGAAAATTTCTAGCTTTTGAGCATGCTAAAATAAAACCTGATATTGTTCCTATAGCTAAAGGAATTGGGGGAGGTTTTCCAGTGGGAGCAGTATTAGTAAATAAAAAAGTTGCCTCTGGAATGAAACCGGGAACACACGGATCGACTTTTGGAGGAAATCCTTTAGCAATGAGCGTAGGTAATGCAGTTATCGATGTTTTATTTAGAAAAGGATTTTTAAGTAATGTTAAAAAAAATGGGAAATATTTTCATGGGGAATTGAATAAAATCAAAAATAAATATCCCAAAGTTATTAAAGAGGTTAGAGGTCAAGGATTATTACTTGGACTTGTATTACACAAAGATCAAACAGACTTTATAAAGAAATTATTACAAAAAAGATTGCTCACTGTCAGAGCGTCGGAGAATGTTGTCAGACTTTTGCCTCCTTTAAACGTTACAAAAAAAGAAATTAATTTAGCTTTAAAAATCTTAAATAACGTATGTGAGAACTACAAATGAGAAACTTTATAAATATTTCTGATATATCCTCTAAAGAATTGAGATCAATTATAGAAGAGGCAAAATCTAGAAAATTGAATAGAAAAAATTTAAACAAATCTGCACCCGATGAAGATAAACCTTTTGACGGAAGATCAATGGCAATGATTTTTGAAAAGCCGTCTACAAGAACAAGAATGTCTTTTGATATTGCTGCTAAACAACTTGGAGGATCTTCTATAACTTTAAATCCAGATGGAATTCATTATGGAAAAGGTGACGAAACTTTAAAAGATACTGCAAAAGTTTTAACAGAATACGTAGATATAGTTATGCTTAGAACATCATTGCATAAAAATCTTGAAGAGTTTGGTAAACATTTAAAAATACCAATAATAAACGGACTTTCTGACGAAGGGCATCCTTGTCAAATTATGTCGGATATTCTCACTTTTGAGGAGTCTAAAGGATCAATTCAAAATAAAACTATTTCTTGGTTGGGAGATGGAAATAACAACATGTCAAATTCTTTAATAGAGGCAGCAGGTAAATTTGGTTTTCAATTGAAGATTGGATGTCCTAAAAAATATACTCCAAATAAAAAAATATTAAACTGGGCTAAAAAAAACAAAGTAGATCTTTTAGTTACAAAAGACCCTAAGGAGGCAGTTAAAGATTCTGATTGTGTAATGACTGATAAATGGGTTTCTATGAATGACAAGGTAAATAAAAAATTAAAAAAGAAAACTTTAAAAGGCTATCAGGTTAATAAAAAATTAATGCAATTAGCAAAATCTGATGCGATTTTTATGCATTGTTTACCTGTGGGAAGAGGCGAAGAAGTAACTGACGAAGTGATTGATGGAAAGCAATCTGTAGTTTGGAGACAGGCTCTTAACAGAGTACATGCACAAAAAAGTATTATTAATTGGTGCTTGAATTAAGGAAGAGGTTTTGGACTACTACTTTTTGAGTTCATATAAAGTATAACTGAAGCTCTATCTTTTTCTTTTCTCAAACCTGCAAATGCCATTTTAGTTCCTTTTATGTAAGCCTGAGGTTTAATTAAATAAGCATTCATTTCTTCAAAATTCCAAGCCTTACCATATGCAACCATTGCTTTAGAATATTTATAATCAGAAACTGACCCTGCGGTTCTTCCGATTACTTCCCATAAGTTCGGTCCTATCATATTTTTTCCATCACTTGCTATCATGTGACAGGCGCTACATTTTTTGAAAACTTTTTCTCCATGAGCAATATCTCCAAGAGCCAAAAGCTCAGCAATATTAATCTTCTCCTCTGCTTTCATTTCTGAACTAGCGGAAGTTTGAGTTGGAGCTATTTCTAAACCTTCAATTTTATAGGCAGATTCTTTTGGCTTCTCTACATGAAAAAGAACGTCTGCAAATTTACCAATACCTATAATAATAAGCGCAGTCAGAAGAATTGCTGCAATGATTTTATTTATTTCAAAACTGTCCATAATTTTGATAAATACTTATTTGACATATAACACGACTACATAAAAAAAACTTAATATTACTATATATTATTTGCGTCTTTGAGACGCACAATTATGAACAAAATTGCAATAATAATACCTTCCAGACTTGATGCTCAAAGATTTCCTAATAAACCTTTAAAACTTATAAACAGTAAAGAGATGATTTTACATGTTTATGATGCAGCTATTAAGTCAAATACAGGGGAAGTTTATGTTGCAACACCGGATGATAAAATAATTGATATAGTTAAAAACTCAGGGGGCAACGCAATAAAAACATCTTCAGACCATGAAACAGGAACAGATAGAATATTTGAGGTGTTCAAAAAAACATTAAAAGAAGAACCTAAAATTATTATTAATTTACAAGGAGATATGCCCAACATCGAACCCCAGGCAATTTCTGATTTAGTTTCTTATATGAATAAAGGCAAATGTGATATTGGAACTTTAGCAAGCGATTTTAATTCTAATCATGAAATGGATAATCCAAATGTAGTTAAAGTAGCTGTTAAGGAAAAACTTTCAAAAAATACTTTTTTAAACGCATTGGATTTTTTTAGAGTTAACGCTAATTCATCATATAATTTATATCATCATATCGGTATTTATGCCTTTACTAATGAAGCTTTGATAAGGTATGTAGGTTTGAAAAGATCTAAATTAGAATTAGAGAGAAAACTTGAACAGCTTAGAGCCCTAGAAAATAATATGTCGATACATGTTGGATATATAAAATCTTCTCCATTAAGTGTTGACACCGAAGAAGATCTGACTGAAGTTAAAAATTTGATGGAAAAAAATGAACAAAATTAAAATCGCTATACAAGGTGAACTTGGTGCTTATTCTCATATTGCAGCTAACAGTTTATTTAAAGATGCTGAGATTAAAACGTGTGCGTCCTTTGAAGAAACATTTAAACAAGCCTATGAAGATGATAATTTTAAGATTATCATCCCTATAGAAAATTCTTTAGCAGGCAGAGTTGCTGATATACATTATTTATTACCAAAGTATAAACTCCAAATTCATGGAGAATATTTTTTAAATGTTGAGCATAATTTACTTTGCAAACCTGAAGCAACGATCAAAGATATTAAATTTGTTAGAAGTCATGCTCAAGCTATTGGCCAGTGTCAGAAGATAATAAATAAAAATAAATTTCAACCTATTATTTCAGCTGATACGGCAGGATCTGCTAAAGATTTGGCTGAGGGTAAGGATAAGACTATTGCAGCAATTGCATCTGAACTTTCTGCCAAAACTTATAAATTAAAAATTTTAGAGAAAAATATAGAAGATGAAAAAGGCAATGTAACTCGTTTTCTTATTATGGGAAAGAACATAGAACAACCAGAATTTAAAAAAGAAAAAAAATTTATAACTAGTTGTATTTTTAGAGTTAAAAGCGAACCATCAGCTCTTTACAAATGTCTAGGGGGATTTGCAACTAATCAAGTTAACCTAACAAAATTAGAGAGTTTTTCAGTTAAAAATACTTTTGACCAGGCCAACTTCTATTTGGATTTAGAGGGCCATCTTGAGGAAACTGGTGTAAGAAAAGCAATGGAGGAACTTGGTTTTCACACTGAAACTTTGCATATATTAGGCGTGTATGAAGCCTCAGCATTTAGGCAAAAATAGTCCACAAATTTCAAATCTAGCCTTGTAGTATTTAAATTGATCTTGATATACTCATATTGAGGTTGGCATCAGGTGGATGTTTCATAAACCCGGTCAGGTCTGAAAAGAAGCAGCCGTAGTGAAAATTGTTCAGGTTGTTGCCTGCCTCTTTAAATGACAAAAAATAAAATTCTAGCTCTTAAATATAGACCTCAAGAATTTAAAGATTTGATAGGTCAAGAAGTGATGGCTCAAACTATTACTAATGCCATTAAGCTAGGTAAAACCCCAAATGCTTATCTTCTTACAGGAATTAGAGGAGTAGGAAAAACAACAACAGCTAGATTAATTGCTAAAGCTTTAAACTGTAGCAAGGATTTTTCTAAAGGAGAAAAATGTAAGTCAGGTGAATATTGTCATTGTTCTGAAATTATTAATTCTAACCACATGGATATTTTAGAAATGGATGCTGCTTCTAAAACAGGAATAGACGATATAAGAGAACTAATCGAAAATTCAAAGTACAGCCCAACAAGCGCAAAGTATAAAATTTTTATTATTGATGAGGTTCACATGCTTTCAAAGCAAGCTTTTAATGGTTTGCTTAAAACTTTAGAAGAGCCACCTCCTAGTTTAAAATTTATTTTAGCTACTACGGAAGTAAGAAAAATTCCTGTAACTATTTTATCTAGATGTCAAAGATTTGATCTCAAGAGAGTGAGTATTGATAAACTTTGTAGTCATTTAAAAAATATTTCAGATAAAGAGGCTGGAAAAATTTCAGAAGATGCAATTAAATTAATCGCTAGAACATCAGAAGGTTCTGTAAGAGATGCAATATCACTTTTGGACCGAGCTTTAATCTCTCAATCTATTAGCAAAGATAATTTAATAGGAGAAACAAATGTCCGAGAAATGTTAGGCCTTGCAGATAGAAGTAAAATTATATCTTTATTTAAAGAAGTTTTAAGTGGAAAAGAGAAAGAAGCTTTGCAATATTTACGAGAATTAATCAATGATGGGATAGATGCTAAAAACTTTTTAAATGATATTTTAGAAGTTCTTTATCTCTTTAGCAGAAGAATAAATTTAGGTTCCATTGAGAAAGATATGACAACATCTGAGGCTGAGGTCCAAATGGTTCACGATTATTCTAAGAACATTGACATGCAGGACATAGGATTATTTTGGCAACTTACAATTAAAACAATTGATGATCTTAGAATTGTAGGTAACGAAAATTTGACACTCGAAATGTATATTATGCAATTAGTTCATCTTAAAAATATTGAAAATAAAACCGAAATTTATGAAAATACTGTTCAAGAAGGCAAATCTTCTAGAGAAAATAATTTAGTTAGTGAAAATAAAATAGAAGAAAATTTGGAAAATAATTTATCTACTCAAATTAAAAATCAATTAAAGAATACAGACCAAATTAAAAAAAACCCAACAAATGACATTTCTCCCAAAGCTAAAGTTGAGATTAAAAATTTTCAAGATTTAATTGATTTAGCAAATAAAGAAAAAGAAGTAGAGCTTAAATTTGATTTAGAGCGAAATGTAAAGTTAGTGAGTTTCAACAAAGGTAAAATCGATATTAGTTTCAATGAGAAATTAAATCAAAGTTTTATTAAAAACCTGACTGAAAAATTATTACTTTGGACTGGTGAAAGATGGATTATATCATTAAGTAAAAATAGTAACGCTAAAAGTATATATGAACAAAATATGGAGAAAAAGTCATTTAAATATAAAGAGTTTGAAAAAAGCGATTTAGCTAAACAAATCAAAGAAACATTTCCTGACGCAGAACTTATAGATATCCAGGAGGACACCAATGACTAATTTTTCCGATATGCTTACAAAAGCAAAAGCTATGCAAGATAAGATGAAAGAAGCTCAAGAAAAAATTAAAAAAATCGAAGTAGAAGGTTTAGGAGGTGGAAATTTAGTGAAAGTAATTTTAACCGGAGATTATGAATTAAAATCAATCATCATTAGTGAAGAGGCAAAAAAAGAAGATCAAGAAATAGTTAACGATTTAATTGTGGCTGCTTATAACAACGCTAAAGATAACTTAAAAAAGAAATCAGCTGAAGAACTCTCAAAGGTTACAGGTGGATTGAATCTACCTCCTGATTTCAAATTACCTTTTTAATGAACAATAATATTCCTGAAATAAATGAGCTGATAAAACAATTTTCTAAACTTCCAGGCTTAGGACCTAAGTCTGCAAAAAGAATTATTTTAAAATTGATTAATAATAAAGACAGCATGGTAAAGCCTTTGGCTAAGTCATTGGCTCAAGTATATAAAAATGTAGTACGTTGTGTGGACTGTGGAAATTTAAAAATAATGGATAAAGTCTGTATATGTTCTAGCAACAATGCTTATGATAAGATCTGTGTGGTTGAAAACTTAGCAGATATGTGGGTGATCGACTCTGCAAATATTTTTAAAGGACATTATCATATTTTAGGCGGAACCTTGAATTCAAGTGAAAACTATGAGCAGAAGAATTTATTAATAGACTCTTTGGTCAAAAGGATTAAAAAAAATAGCCTTAAAGAGGTAATTATTGCAACAAGCGCTACTGTAGAAGGACAAACTACAGCTCATTATATTGAAGACACAATTAAAAACGACAAAATTAAAATTACTAAATTAGCTCAAGGACTACCAGTAGGAGGCGAAATAGAACAATTAGATGATGGTACATTATTTTCAGCTTTTAAGAACAGGGTTCCAGTAACCGGTACTTAAGCAGATTTTTTTCTCTCTAATCTTTTTTGATGTAAAAGCGGTTCCGTGTATCCCGAAGGCTGAATTCTTCCCTTAAAAACTAAGTCACAAGCAGCAGAAAAGGCTATAGAGCTCTCAAAATCATCAGACATTTTTTTGTAACTTGATCTACCATGTCTATTATAAGCGGGATCTTTTTCATTTTGTTGATCTACAATCTTAGCCATTTTTTTCATAACTGACATTACTTGTTCCTTAGTACAAATATCATGGTGTAACCAGTTAGCTATATGTTGAGAGGAAATTCTTAAAGTTGCTCGGTCTTCCATTAAACCTACGTTATTTATATCTGGAACTTTCGAACAACCAACTCCTTGATCGATCCATCTTACAACATAACCTAAAATACCTTGGGCATTATTTTCTAATTCTCGATTTATTTCTTCAACTGACCAGTTTGGTCTATCTGCTTTTGGTATTTCTAAAAGATCTTTTAATTTTGCTTTTTTTCTTGATTTAATTTTTTCTTGTTCGTTAAATACGCTTACTTTGTGATAGTGCATGGAGTGTAGTGTTGCAGCTGTTGGAGATGGAACCCAAGCACAGTTAGCTCCTGATTTAGGATGCCCAATCTTTTGATCCATCATATCTTTCATTTTATCTGGCATAGCCCACATGCCTTTTCCAATTTGAGCTTTTCCTGAAAAACCACAATCTAAACCTATATCAACATTCCAGTTTTCATAAGAATTTAACCAAGTAGATTTTTTCATTTCACCCTTGAAAATCATTGGGCCTATCTCGAATGAAGTATGCATTTCATCTCCAGTTCTGTCGAGGAAACCTGTGTTGATAAAAACAATCCTATCTTTTACTTCTCTTATACATTCTTTTAAGTTGATCGTTGTTCTTCTCTCTTCATCCATTATACCAACTTTAATAGAAAATCTTTTTATACCCAAAGCATCTTCTACTTTTTCAAATAAAATATTGGTAAAGGCTACTTCCTCTGGACCATGCATTTTTGGCTTAACAATATAAAAAGATTTTGTTCTCGAATTTTTTTTATTCTTAAAATCATGCATAGCGCATAGAGTAGAAATAAAGGCATCCATAATACCTTCAGGAATTTCAGATTCGTCCTTTAAAATAATCGAAGGGTTAGTCATTAAATGACCAACATTTCTATTTAATAGCAGAGCTCTTCCATGAAGTTGGATTTTTGATCCATCTTTACCAATATAATTTCTGTCAGGGTTTAGTTTACGAACAAATTTTTTTCCATTTTTTTCCATACTTGTTTTTAAATCACCCTTCATTAATCCAAGCCAATTTCTATAGCATTTAACCTTATCTTCCCCATCTACTGCAGCTACAGAGTCCTCATTATCTATAATAGTAGATATAGCTGACTCAATAATAAAATCAGAAATATTTGCTTTATCATCTTTTCCAATCATATTTTTTGGATCAATAATAATATCTATGTGTAGATTGTTATTTTTAAGTAATATTGAATGAGGTTTAGTTTTTTCTCCATTAAAACCAACAAATTGTTTTTTATCTTTTATATAATTTTTTTTCTCTTCTATAAGCAATACTAAGTCACTTCCTTCAATTTGAATTTTAGAAATTTCTTTCCAACTACCATTGTTAAGAGGAAAGACTTGATCTAAAAATTCTCTTACGTAAGAAATTACTTTATTAGCTCTTTCTTTATTATGGCCTTTCCCTTTTTCTCCAGGAATTACGTCAGTTCCGTATAAAGCATCGTATAAACTTCCCCATCGAGCATTAGCTGCATTAAGTGCGTATCTAGCATTATCTACTGGAACCACTAGCTGAGGTCCTGCAATAGAAGAAATTTCTTTATCTACATCAGAGGTGTTTATTTTGAAATCTTCTTTTTTATCAACAATATATGAAATAGATTTTAAAAAATTTATATATTTCTCCTTATTAAAATCTTTGTTCTCATCTTTTTTATGCCAATCATCAATTTTTTTTTGAATAGTTTCTCTTTTTTTAATTAATGATTTATTTATAGGAGCAAGTTCATGGACGACTTTTCCAAAATTTTTCCAAAAATCCTCTGATTTGATATCTAAGCCTGGAATAGCTTCTTTGTTAATAAATTCAAATAATGTAGAATTTATTTTAAGGTCATTTTTATTAATATAATTCATAAATCACCAATCTTTTTACCCTATCTATGTTGGTTATTTAAAGTTAAATGTTAATTACTGTGACATTTTTTTAGACAATTTGTTGACTTAATTGAGTTCTATCAATACTAGAATTATATTAGTTAATTATTATGAAAAATTATTTAGAATTTGAAAAAGAAATCAAAGCTCTAGAAGAAGAAGTAGATAATCTTAAAAGTCCTTTTGGATCAGAAGGTATATCTGAAGTAGACACACAAAAGATTAAAACCACCCAAGAGGAAATTAATGAGAAGTTAAGAGAAACTTATTCTAATTTAAATAGTTGGCAAAAAACTTTAGTAGCCCGGCATGAAGACAGGCCTAAAGCAAATTTTTATATTAAAAAGATATTTCAAGAATTCACATTATTATCAGGTGATAGATATTTCGGTGATGATAAATCTGTAATCGCTGGCTTTGGCTTAATAGATAAAAAATCAGTTTTAGTTATTGGTCAAGAAAAAGGTGAAGATTTAAATACAAGAATAGAAAGAAATTTTGGAATGATGCGTCCAGAAGGTTACAGAAAATGTATTAGATTAATGAAATTAGCTGATCGATTCCAAATTCCAGTAGTAACCTTTGTTGATACACCGGGAGCATACCCAGGTATTGGCGCTGAACAAAGAGGTCAAGCATCGGCAATAGCTAATTCAATAGAATCTTCGATGGCCTTAACTGTTCCAAATATTTCAATTATTATTGGAGAAGGGGGATCAGGGGGTGCAATTGCTTTGGCCTCATCAAATAAAGTGATTATGTTAGAAAATTCCATTTACTCAGTAATATCTCCAGAAGGTTGTGCTTCTATACTTTGGAGAGATCCAAGCAAATCTTTGCAAGCAGCTGAAGCTATGAAAATGACAGCCAAAGATTTATTAAATCTTGGAATTATCGATGAAATTATTCCTGAACCTCTTGGAGGAGCTCACAGAAATCCTGATGCAATAGCAGATGATATTAGACATTCAATTATAAAAAATTTACGTAGCTTTGAAAATTTTTCAAAAGAAGAAGTATATGATCATAGAAAGGCGAAATTTTTAAAAATTGGGAGAGAGCGTGGTTTTAGCAAGTCATTCAGTTCAGATGAAGCAGGATTAAGTTATAAAGGATCAAACATTCAAAAAATTATAGCTCATATTGATAAAAATAAACTAATTTATATAGGTGTCGGACTAGTGTTTATTGCAGGTATAGTGTCAATTATTTATTAATAACTGTTGCAAAAAAACAATTTTTTAGATTATTTTAATCATCTATTGACATTCCAACGACAAATCTATTTAAGGATCAGAAGTTAGTATATTACTAACTAAAGTTAATAACAAATAAGGAAAAGTAAACAATATGAGTACACTAAAAGGTAAAGTTAAGTGGTTCAATGGTACCAAAGGCTATGGTTTCATTGAAAGAGAAGACAAAGAAAAAGACGTGTTCGTTCATTCTTCAGCAGTTAGAGAAGCTGGTTTAAAATACTTAAACGAAGGTGATGAGTTAACGTTTGAAGTGGAGAATGGAGAAAAAGGTCCTTCCGCAGTAAAATTGCAGAAAACATCTTAAATCTTATTTCCAAATAATAAATTAACGGGACATCAAGCTTTAATTAGTTTTTTGTTCCGTTAATTCTTCCTTGAAAAAGACACAATCTTTTAATACATACAGATCAATGATTATAAAAGTTATAACTTCTAACACAAAATCACATTCTCACAGAATGCACGCTAGGCTATTGCTTAGCTTATAATCAAAAATATATAAATTTAACTAAAATTAAGATAAATATAACTAGGATGCAGCAGTAGCTCAGTTGGTTAGAGCACTAGTTTGTGGAACTAGGGGTCGGTGGTTCGAATCCACCCTGCTGTACCAAAAAATGACAAAAGATAAAATTAACAAACCCTCTAAAGAGCTTCCGTTAGGGTTTATAGACAGGCAAGAAAAAGAATTACTCGTACGTGATTTTATAATTTCTAATATTAAAGAAGTTATGATCAATTATGGTTTTCAATATCTTGAAACACCAAGTTTCGAGTATTCAGACAGTATTGGAAAATTTTTACCTGATAAAGATAGACCGGATGAAGGTGTTTTTTCATTTAAGGATGAAAATAAGTGGTTATCTCTAAGGTATGATCTTACAGCACCTCTAGCAAGATATGTTGCAAAAAATTATTTAGAAATTTCAAAACCATTTAAAAGATATCAATTAGGTACTGTTTGGAGAAATGAAAAACCAGGACCAGGAAGGTATAGAGAATTTTTACAATTCGACGCTGATTACGTCGGAACTAAAAGTTTGCAAGCAGATGCAGAATTATGTGTGATGATTTCAGAAATTCTTCAAAAATGTGGTTTGGAAAAATCAGAATACATAATTAAGATCTCATCAAGAAAAATAACTGAAGAATTATTTAAAAAAATAAACGTAATAGATAATCAACAAAAACTTACTGCTTTAAGAGCTTTAGATAAAATTGAAAGGTTGGGTTGGGAAGGTGTAAAACAGCTATTGGGTAGCGGTAGAAAAGATCAATCTGGAGATTTCACAAAAGGCGCAAATTTAAGTTCGGAGTGCATAGCGACTATAGAAAAAGAATTGAAAAAAAAATCAGCCAAAACAAGTGATTTATTGGAGATCTTTAAAATTTTTAATAATTATAATTTTAGTAACTTTGAATTTGATCCATCAATTATCAGAGGATTAGAATATTATACAGGAGTTATCTTTGAAGTTAATTTGAAATTTGATGTTAAAAACAAAAAAGGACAAATTATTCAATTTGGATCTATAGGAGGAGGAGGCAGATATGACAATTTAGTTAATAATTTTGGCAATTATGATGCTCCTGCTACAGGTATTTCAATAGGCTTAGACCGATTAGTTTATGCTTTAATACAAAAAAAAGAATTTAAAGTAAAACAAATTAGACCCATTGTTATTTGTGTCTTTGAAAAGAATTCAATGAAAGATTACATAAAATTGCAAACAATATTACGGGAGGCTGATATTAGCGCTGAAATATATCCTGGAGAAAGTAAATTAAAAAAACAAATGGAATATGCAAATAAGATTAAATCTCCAGCTGTTATTCTATATGGTGAAGATGAGATTAAGTCAGGTAAGCCAACATTAAGAAATCTTAGTTCTGGTAAGGAAAAAACAATTGAAATTAAAGAATTAGTTAATGAGATCAAAAAAATCATCTAAAACAATAATTAAAACTTTTAAGAGCAATGGCTTTGTGTTGTCAGAACCTGATGTGTTGCTAGACTCAGAGTACATTATTGAGAGATCTGGAGAAAAATTCAGAAGTTCGATGCTTTCTTTTGAAAACGAAGATGGAAAAACAATGTGCTTGAGACCAGATCTGACAGTTGCTTCCTGCATAAATTTTTTACAAAAAAAAACGCACTCAAAAATTTATTACTCCGGGCAAGCATACAGAAGATCAAATAATAAAAGATCTAGCTTAATCAATGAACAGTTAGGTATTGAAATTTTAGGTTCAAAAAATAAAATTCAAGATGATTTTAAAGTAATTAGTACAATTTTAAGTTCAGCAAAAAAAATAAAAAGTAAAAAAATTCAAATTAAAGTTGGAGATATTGCTTTATTTAAAAGCTTAATAAATGCACTTGATATACCTGAAAGGTGGAAATTAAGATTAATTAGACATTTTTGGAGACCAAAGTATTTTGAAGAACTTTTAAAACGTTTAGAAAAAAATTCGGATATTGATGCTGTGACTTTTGATACTGATAAAAAAAGGTTTTATGAAATGAAAAAAATGAATCAGGAAAAAGAAGTTGCAGGAAGAACAGTATCAGAGATTTTAATAAGATTTGATAAAAAAATAAAGGATCCTAGATCTTTAAGTGATGGAAAAAAAATAGTAAAAATTATTAAATCCTTTTTAAAAATTAATTGCAATCTATCAGCGCTTGATGAAAAATTATTAGACTTTATAAAAAAAAATAATCTTAAAAAAAATATTTTTAAAGATTTAAAATCTATTCAAAATTTAAAGAAACTTAGACAAGATGTAAAATTTATTGCAAATTTTGGGAGAGAGGTAGAGTATTATACAGGAATTGTTTTTGAAGTATTTGCTGGAAAGAAAGAAATTGCAAGAGGTGGTCGTTATGATGATTTACTTAAAAGTTTAGGAGCTAAAAGAAATATTCCTGCAGTCGGTGCAGCAATTAACTTAAAAAATATATGAAAAATTTAATTACTATAGGCCTGCCAAGTAAAGGTCGATTAAAAGATAAAGCAATTTTGTTTTTCGAAAATAATGGCTTAAAAATTTTACAAAGTGAAAAAGAGAGAAATTACTTTGGAACTATTGAAAATAAACCTAGCATAAAGATTATTTTTCTTCACGCTAAAGAAATTATTCAAAGATTGGGAGACGGCACATTAGATATAGGCATATCTGGTTTGGACTTACTTAATGAGTCTGATAAAAATTTACGAGAAAAAATAAACGTTAAACGTAAACTTGAATTCGGTAATGCTAATCTAGTAGTCGCAGTTCCAGATGATTGGATAGATGTACAAACTATTGCAGATCTAGAAGAAGTATCATTCGATATAAGATCTAAAAGAAATAGCAGATTAAGAGTAGCAACTAAATATCCAAATTTAACCAATGATTTTTTAATTTCAAAAGGAGTTACTCAATATAAGATTATACCAAGTCTTGGAGCCACGGAAACATATCCTTTCATAGGTTCTTCAGAAATCATTACTGATATTTCATCTACAGGAAAAACTTTGGTAGACAACAATTTAAGAGTTTTAAAAGATGGTTTGATTTTAAAATCAACAGCATGTTTATTAATTGCAAAAAAAAAAGCTGTTACTTTGAATAATTTTTTTAATTTTTTAAACTAATTATAATTTAAAATATTTAGTGTCTTCTTCTCTGGATAAAATTTATTTAAAACAGTTTTTCTTATAAAAAGAATATCCATTTGTATTAAAACATTATCCATTTTATGTATTTCACAAATATCAAACGGTACAAAATTAATAGAATTAAGATAATCTATATATTCATTTAATTTTGGTGCGTTTAAATTATATTCAACAATTGGACATTCTAAATAAATCAAAGAACATTGGGATAATGACTCTTTTGAACCTTTGAGAATATCTAGCTCGCTTCCCTGAGTATCAATTTTTAAAAAATTTGGTAAGGGTATCTTCTCTTTTTTAACAAGTTCATCTAGTGTGATTGCCTTTCTAATAGATGGTTGTAAATCTTTACCATAAAATGATGTTTGTTCTTTTAGATATGAGTCACCGGTTGATAAATTTGAGTAAAAATTTACATTTTTATTTTGATCAGAGAGCACTTTTAAAAAAAATTTAAAATTTAGTTTTTCTAAAAAGGGTCGATTCTCTTCATTTGCTTCAAATAGGTAAAATTCTTTTTTTTTTAAAGAAGTTTCGCTTAATAGTTTACTCCATTCGCCACGAAATGCCCCAATATCAAAAATAATATTTATTTTTAAACCTCTCTTAAGCAAGTTTAATAAGTTATAATTAAGTTTGTGGTCATAAGCTCTAAGAAATTGTTTAATAAATATTTTAGGAAATATTTTAAATAATAGATATCGCAATTTTGTTTTTAATTTCACAATTTTAACTTAACAGAATAATAAAAAAAAACCCCCAGAAATTACTTTCTAGGGGGCTTGTTCTACTTTATTAAATTTTTGACTTTTTAGCTTGTGAAAAGGGATTACATTCCCATACCACCCATACCACCCATGCCACCCATACCGCCACCCATTGGAGGCATTGCTGGACCAGCATCTTTTTCTTCTGGTTTATCAGCGACCATAGCTTCTGTAGTAATTAATAATCCTGCTATAGAAGCAGCATCTTGCAATGCAGATCTAACAACTTTAGTAGGATCAATAATTCCTTTAGCAAACATATCTACGTATTCTTCGTTTTGAGCATCATAACCTTGAGAAGATTTTTTTCCTTCTAAAAGTTTACCTACTACCACGGAGCCATCTACTCCAGCATTTGCTGTAATTTGTCTGATAGGAGCTTGAAGAGCTTTTTTAACAATCTCAACACCAGCTTTTTGATCGTCGCCTTTTACTTTTACGCTGTCTAAATCTTGAGCAGCATAAAGTAATGCACATCCACCACCTATTACTACTCCCTCTTCAACGGCAGCTCGTGTAGCATTAAGAGCATCTTCAACTCTGTCTTTTCTCTCTTTTACTTCTACTTCAGTAGCACCACCAACTTTAATAACCGCAACACCTCCTGCAAGCTTAGCTAATCTCTCTTGAAGTTTTTCTTTATCGTAGTCAGAAGTTGTCTCACTAATTTCAGATCTAATTTGATTACACCTAGCTTCGATATCAGATTTTTTTCCTTCTCCTGCAACTAGGGTACTGTTCTCTTTATCAATTTTTACTTTTTTACAAGATCCTAGATCGTTAATTTTAACATTTTCTAATTTTAGACCAATATCCTCCGAGATTACTTGTCCACCAGTTAAAATAGCTATATCTTCTAACATAGCTTTTCTTCTGTCTCCAAATCCAGGAGCTTTCACTGCTACAACTTTTAAACCTCCTCTTAATTTATTCACTACTAAAGTTGCTAAAGCTTCACCTTCAACATCTTCAGAGATAATCATTAAAGGTCTGTTAGCTTGCACTACAGACTCCAATAAGGGAACCATCGGTTGTAAGTTTGTCAATTTTTTTTCAACTAAAAGTACAAGAGGATTGTCTAACTCAGTTGTCATTTTTTCTGTATTTGTTACAAAGTATGGAGAAAGGTATCCTCGATCAAATTGCATACCTTCAACTACATCTAATTCAGTCTCTACACCTTTTGCTTCTTCAACAGTAATTACTCCTTCATTACCAACTTTTTGCATAGCTTTAGAAATCATATCTCCAATAGATTTTTCGCCATTTGCTGAAATTGTTCCTACTTGTGCGACTTCCTCATTTGCTTTGACTTTTTTTGATGTTGTCTTTAATTTATCGATTACAAACTCAACAGCTTTATCAATTCCTCTTTTAATGTCCATTGGATTCATTCCAGCTGTAACATATTTTAAGCCCTCATTTACTATTCCTTGGGCTAAGATAGTTGCGGTAGTTGTTCCGTCACCCGCATTGTCATTTGTCTTACTAGCAACTTCTTTAACCATTTGTGCGCCCATATTTTCGAACTTATCGTCTAGTTCTATTTCTTTAGCAACTGAAACTCCATCTTTAGTAATTTTTGGAGCTCCATAAGATTTATCCATTACTACATTTCTACCTTTGGGACCAAGAGTTACCTTAACAGCATTAGCTAAAGTATTTACTCCCTTCAACATTTGTGATCTTGCTTCAGTGTCAAATTTAATTATTTTTGCCATTTTAATTCTCCTTTAAAGATTATTTTTTTCCTTTTGAAATTCCCATTATGTCAGACTCTTTCATAATACTATATTCCTTACCGTCAATTTTCACCTCTGTGCCTGACCATTTGCCAAAGAGAACGATATCTCCGACCTTAACATCCATTTTAGTTAGTTTACCATCTTCGTTTTTAGCGCCTGGACCAACAGCCACAACCTCACCTTCTTGTGGTTTTTCTTTTGCTGTGTCGGGGATAATTATTCCTCCTGCTGTTTTTTCTTCGCTGTCTAAGACTTTAATAAGCACACGATCGTGTAACGGTCTAAATTTCATACATATTCTCCTGTAATTTTTATGTAGGGCTGATATGGTGAGTTTTGTGAAGATTTCAAGAGGTGAAAATCATTAAAAAAAAGCCCAAAAGGCTATATTTTGGGGGATAAAAATAAGAAAGACTATAAAATTGAGAGATTTAAATCATTTATCTGAGATATTTCACTCTTATGAAACTTACATAATAGATTTATGGGGAGTGATGCATAATGGGATAGCTCTAAATTCCAAGGCGATAGAAGCCGTTGAAAATTTAAAAGCAAATTCAAAAAAGATTGTATTTCTATCTAACGCACCCAGACCAAGCTTTAAGGTAGTTGAATTTTTAAAAAGATTGAAAATGAGTGATAAACTTTTATCTCGAGTCATAACATCAGGTGAAGCTGCAATGCATGCTATTAATGAAAATAAATTTGGAAATAAGTTCTATCATCTTGGTCCTCCTCGAGATCAATCATTATTTGAAAAAGTAAAAAAAAATAAAACATCTTTAGATAAATGTGATTTTATAGTTTGCACCGGTCTTTTTGATGACCAAGAGGATGATTTAAACTATTATAAGGAACTACTTAAGGATCATGCGTCTAAAAAACTTATATGCACAAACCCAGATTTGATAGTCCATAGAGGCAACATTGAAGAACTTTGTGCTGGGAGTATAGCAAAAACTTTTGAACTCTTAGGTGGGGAGGTCGTATACTATGGAAAACCTTATAAAGAAATTTATGAAATGTGCTTTAACAAAGATGAACAAGTCCTAGCTATAGGTGATAATTTAAGAACAGATATAAAAGGCGCGAACAATCTTAATATTCATAGTTTATTTATATATAATGGTATTCACAGAAATGAAATTACAACCAAAGAGGAACTACCAACTCTATTAAAAAAATATAATGTAAAAACTAATTTTTTTCAAAAAGAACTCAAGTGGTAAAATGAAAATTTATAATAATTTAGTTATAAAAAAAAAACACCAGAATAGCGTTGTAGCTATTGGAAATTTTGATGGAATACATTTGGGTCATCAAAAAGTAATTAATCAAGCAAGAAAAAAAGCAAAAAAGAATAGACTACCTTTTGGAATTATTACTTTTGAACCAATGCCAACTATGTTTTTTAATAAAGAACTTAAGAATCATCGAATAAATTCTTTATCTCAAAAAAAGAGTCAACTAAATAAATTAAAATTAGATTTTTTAATAATTATCAATTTTAATAAAATTTTTTCAAAGTTATCTGCTGAACAATTTATTGAAAAAATTATTTTTAAAAAAGTAAGGTGTAAATTTTTATATGTTAGTAACAATTTTAAGTTTGGATTTAGAAGACAAGGAAATATTAGAACTCTTAAAAAGTATTCAAGCTTATATAATTATAGAACTATAGTTACTAGTCCTTTTAGAAAAATATATAAAGTAATTTCTTCTACAATAATAAGAAAAAAAATTTCTCAAGGAAAAATTTATGAAGTCAATCAATTATTAAATAGAAAATGGTGTATTCAAGGAAAAGTTATTAAGGGGAACAAAAGAGGAAGAAAAATTGGTTTTCCAACATGCAACATAAATATTTCAAATTATGCAATTCCTAGACTTGGTGTTTATGTCGTCAATGTAAAAACTAGAAAATTTCAAAGAAAAGGGATTGCTAATTTAGGCTATAGACCAACTTTTAAAGGAAAAAAATTGCTATTAGAAGTTAATATATTTGGAATTAACCAAAACTTATATAATAAAGAGATAGATGTGAATTTTATAAAATTTATAAGACCAGAAAAAAAATTTAAAAATTTAGAGGAATTAAAGAAACAAATTAAAATTGATATAATCCAAGTAAAAAAAAATGTCTAAAGACAACTTACATCTTCCAAAAACTGCTTTTTCTATGAAAGCAAATTTACCGAATAAAGAGCCGTTAATTTTAGAAAAATGGGAAAAAAATAAAATCTTTGAAAAATTAAGAAAAAACTCTGAAGGAAAAGAAAAATTTATTTTACATGATGGACCTCCGTACGCAAATGGACATATTCACATGGGAACAGCTCTTAATAAAATCTTAAAAGACATGATAACTCGCTTCCATCAAATGGACGGAAAAGACTCAGTTTATGTACCAGGCTGGGATTGTCACGGACTTCCCATAGAATGGAAAATTGAGGAACAGTATAAAAAAAAGAAGAAAAATAAAGATGAAGTTCCTATCAAAGATTTTAGACAAGAATGTAGAGATTTTGCAAAAGATTGGATTCAAGTTCATATAAAAGAATTTAAAAGATTAGGAGTAGTTGGTGATTTTGAGAATTATTATTCCACAATGAGCTTCGAGGCAGAAGCTCAAATTGTAAGAGAACTTGGTAAATTTCTTTTAGACGGCAGTTTATACCAAGGATTTAAACCTGTTTTATGGTCCACAGTAGAAAAAACGGCTTTAGCAGATGCCGAGGTTGAATATATGGACCACACTTCGAGCACAATTTATGTACCATTTAAAGTCAAAAATTCGAAAAAAGATTTTCTCAAAGAAGCTAGTATTATAATATGGACAACAACCCCATGGACTATTCCTGCAAATAAAGCATTAGCATATAATGACAATATCAAATATTCCCTGCTAGAAATTGACTCTTTAGAATATTTTAAGGATAAAAAAATAGTTGTAGCAAACAATTTAATAGAATCAATAGTTAAGTCTTGCGGAATAAAAAGTCATAAAGTTTTAAAAACTTTTAAGGGCTCTGAATTTAAAGACACAATTTGCAACCATCCATTTTTAAAAATGAATTTTACTCATGACATTCCTATGCTTGAAGCAAGTTTTGTTGATCTTGAGCAAGGAACTGGAATAGTGCATTGCGCCCCAAGCCATGGACCAGATGATTTTAATTTGTGTTTAAAAAATAAAATTTCATCAAGTTATACAGTTGATAGCGCTGGATTATATACAAAAGAAATTCCATATTTCAATGGCACACATATTTTCAAAGCTGATGCTTTAGTAATAGAAAAACTCAAAGAGCAAAATAAATTATTAAAAGATGATAAATTACATCATAGCTACCCCCATTCTTGGAGATCAAAAGCACCATTAATATATAGAGCTACACCTCAGTGGTTTATCTCTATGGAAAAAAATTCTTTAAGAAATAAAGCTATCAAAGCAATAAATGATACTTCTTTTTATCCAGAAAAAGGAAAAGAACGATTGCTTTCTATGATAGAAGGGAGACCAGACTGGTGTGTTTCAAGACAAAGAGTTTGGGGTGTTCCTTTACCAATCTTTATAAATAAAAAGACTAAGGAACCTTTAAGAGATAAAAAAATAATTGATAGAATAGCAGAAATTTATGAAAAAGAGGGCTCTGACTGTTGGTTTACAGATGACCCAGAAAAATTTTTAGGAAAAGACTATGATCCAAAAAATTATGAAAAACTAAATGATATTGTAGAAGTATGGTTTGATAGCGGATCTACTCATAGTTTCGTTTTAGAGAAAAGAAAAGATCTTAAGTGGCCAGCAGATATGTATCTTGAGGGATCAGATCAGCATAGAGGTTGGTTTCATTCCTCTCTTCTAGAATCTTGCGGGACAAGAGGAAGAGCTCCTTTTAATAGTATTTTATCTCATGGTTTTGTAGTCGATGGAAAAGGATTAAAAATGTCTAAATCATCTGGAAATGTGATTTCTCCAGAGGATATTTTAAAAAATTATGGAGCAGATATTCTTAGAGCTTGGGTGGCCGCATCAGATTATGCAGAAGATCTAAGAATAGATAAAAACATTTTAGTACAACATGCAGAGTCCTATAGAAAAATTAGAAATACTTTTAGATTTATTTTAGGTAATATAAAAGATAATTTTGAGTCACAAAAATTTAGTTCTGTTGAAATAAAAAATTTAAATGAATTAGAACAATATATTTTACATAAAATTTTTACCTTAGATTCTTTAATTAAAGAAAATTTAAAAAATTATAATTTCCATAAACTATATAAAGAATTATTAAATTTTTGTGCTTTAGATCTTTCTTCATTCTATTTTGATATAAGGAAAGATGTTCTATATTGTGACGACGTAAATTCAAAGAAAAGAAAAGATTGTATCGTAGTTTTAAATATAATTTTAGATTGTTTATTGAAATGGTTTGCCCCAATATTTGTTTTTACTACAGATGAAATTTATAGCTTAGTTAGTAAAGATAAAAAAAATATCCATGAACTTGTCTTTCCTCAAATTCCAAAAAAATGGGAAAATAAAATTTTGTGTGATAAATGGAAACAACTTTTTAAAATTAAACAAGAGGCGAATGTAGCAATTGAAGAGAAGAGAGCCAGTAAAGAAATTGGTTCAAGTTTAGAAGCAGATTTAAAAATTACTACAGATAATAAAAATTTTGAATTACTAGAGGGAATAGATTTAGCAGAATATTTTATTACTTCAAAAGCAAAAAAAATTAAAAGTAAAAACAAAGAAGAATTAAAAATTGAAGTTTCTAAATCTCAAGGAACTAAATGCCCTAGATGTTGGAAAATTTTAGACAATGAATGTGAAAGATGTGAAAAAGTTCTAAAAGATGCAATCTAAAATGAATGTTGTAAAAAAATTTAATAGTCTTTCTTCTTTATTAGAAAAAAATAGTTTAATTTGTTTTTTAATAGTTATTTTAATTTTTTCATTTGATAGAATTTCTAAAATCAAAATAATAGATCATCAAACTAAAAATAATCAGATTTATATAAATGATTTTATTAATTTTGACTTAGTGTGGAATACAGGGATAGGTTTTGGATTCTTAAGCTCTAATTCAAGTATAGTTTATAATTTTATTACAGCTATCATATGCGCCATTATAATTTTTATTATTTATTTGATTATAAAATCATCATTAATTGATAAATTTTTCTTATCCTTGGTTCTTGGAGGCGCTTTAGGAAATTTCTATGATAGATTGACATATCATGCTGTTCCAGACTTTATAGATATTCATTATAAAGGTTTTCACTGGTTTACTTTTAATATCGCAGATATATTTATTACTGCTGGAATTATTATGTTAATAATTAAAGAAATATTTATTAAGAATGAAAAAAATTAATTTATCTAAATTTTATCTTGTACTTGTCCTATTTTTATATTCATGCGGAGATGTAGGAAAAACATTGAGGAACGAAAAAATTTCTAATACAGATGAGTTTTTGGTGAAAAAAAGACAACCGTTAACTCTTCCGCCAGATTATCAAAGTTTGCCTGAACCAGGATCTAAGATCTTAGATAAAGAGAACGAGAGAGATAAGATTAATAAAATTTTAAAAGCGCCAAAAAATAAGGTAAATAAAAAAGGTTCATCTAATGTCGAGCAGTCTATCATTAGTCAAATTCGTAAGTGAAAAATAAAAAAATAATTTATAAAAATAATATTCAAAAAAAATATTTAGACTCCAGAATAAATAAAACATTGAATAAAAAATATCCTGACATTTTAAAAAATATATTTAGTAATTTAAAAACTAATAAAAATACATTTTATTTATTTAGTAAAAATTTTAAATTAAATTTTAAACTACAAGATCTTAATAAATTTAAAAAATTTAAGACTGTTGTTATTATAGGTATGGGAGGATCAATACTAGGATCAGAAGCTCTATACGGCTTCTTGCAAGATAAAATTAAGAAAGATTTTTTATTTTTTAATAATATTGATGAAGATAAATTAGAGAGATTAAGATCTAAGAGAGATTTAAAACAAATATTATTTATTGTTATATCAAAATCTGGAGATACGATAGAAACCTTATCGAATCTTTTTGTATTAAATATAATTAAAAAAAATTCAAAGAATATAATTATTATTTCGGAAAAATTTAATAATACTTTGTATCTTTTATCTCAAAAAATGAAATTATATCATATAGAACATAGAAATTATATTAGTGGAAGATATTCTGTGTTATCCGAAGTTGGTATGGTTCCAGCTTATTTGATGGGTATAAATCTTAAAAAATTTAGAAGCAATATACTCAATCATTTTAAAATTAATAATAAAAAATTTTTAAAACAAAGTTCAATTATGCTAGCTAGTTTGCTTAAAAATAATAAAATAAAAAATTTAATATTTTTTAATTATGCTCCAAAACTTGATAAATTTCTTTATTGGAATCAACAGCTGACCGCTGAAAGTTTAGGTAAAAAAGGCAAAGGTTTTCTGCCTTTAATTTCTCCCGCTCCAAAAGATCACCACAGCCTTGCGCAACTTTATTTAGATGGACCAAAAGATAAGATTTTTTATATTTTTAGCGAAAAGGTTGACACAAGTAAGAAGATCAAAATAAAAAAAATGTCTAGAAAAGTAGATTTTTTATCTAACAAAAGTCTAAATCAAGTTAAAGATGCTCAAAGAAAATCTTTTATAAGGATTTTAAAAAAAAATAATATTCCTTTTAGAGAATTTAAAATTATGAATAGAAGTGAAAAGACTTTAGGGGAATTTTTTTCTTACTTTATGTTAGAAATAGCTATTATGGGAAAACTCTCCAATATCAATCCTTTTAATCAGCCAGCTGTAGAGCAGATAAAGGCTAACACAAAAAAATTTCTAGCTTAAAATTTTCCAAAAATTATTTTTGACCGTCCATAATTTTTAATAATTATAGGATCAATAATATTTTCAAAATTTTCATGGTATTTTTTTTCTCTATGAAGAATTACGACATGATTATTTTTATAAATTTTCTTTTTTTTTATTAATTTTAACTCTTCAATAAAATTGATATCTGCAAATGGTGGATCAAAAAAAAAGATGTCAAATTTTTCAATTTGTTTCCTATTTAAAAAATCTATTGTTTTTTCATTTAAAACATTAGCTTTTTCTTTTAAAGACAAAGTTCTTAAATTTATATTTAAAGTCGCTACAGCATTTTTATCTTTTTCAATAAAAATGACTTTATCAGCACCTCTAGATAAACATTCTAAGCCAAAAGAGCCAACCCCAGAGTAAAGATCTAATATATTTGATTTATTAAGATTTATATTTAGTAAGTTAGAGTGTTCAATTATATTAAAAATATTTTCCTTTACTGAGTCTTTAAGAGGCCGTGTAATTGAAGATCTTATAAAAGAAATAGACTTTCCCTTTAATTTTCCACTTATTATCCTCATTTTTTTAAATTATTCTCCAACCAATATCTTTTCTAAAAAAACCTTCTTTCCAATTTATTTTTTTTATTTTTTTAATTATATTATTTCTTATATCTTTAAAAACTTTTCCTGTTGAGGTTACGTTTAAGACTCTTCCCCCATTTGAAACTAATTCACCGTCAACAAACTTTGTACCTGCATGAAAAATGAAAGTTTTTTTATTACTATCTAAGTCTTTTTGATATTTAATTTTTTTATTTTTTTTATATTTTCCTGGATAACCCTTAGAACATAAAACTATCGTCATTGATTTTAATTTTTTCCATTTAATATTAATTTTATCTAACTTGTTTCTTATTGTACTACTAAAGATTTTTACCAGGTCAGTCTTTAATCTTGGAATAATTACTTGGCATTCCGGGTCACCCATTCTAACATTATACTCAATTAGATATGGTTCATTATTCTTTATCATTAAACCAACATATAAAAATCCTGTATATGGTTTTTTTTTCTTTTTTAGTGCCAATAAGGTTGGGTTAACAATTTTTTTTATTATCTTTTTCTCTAATTCTTTATTAATTATTGGAGCTGGAGAGTATGCACCCATACCTCCAGTATTAGGACCAGTATCTTTTTCTCCTACACGTTTGTGGTCTTGAGCGGAGCCAAAAAATTTAAAATTTTTTTTATCTACAATTAAAAAATAACTAGCTTCTTCACCCTCCAAAAATTCTTCTAGAACTAATTTTTTTGAGGTTTTAAATTTTCCTTTAAATATTTCATTCGAAACACGTAAAACTTGTTTTTTATTTTTACAGATTGTCACACCTTTACCAGCAGCTAAACCATCAGCTTTCACCACTAATGGAAAATTACTTTTTTTTAAAAAATTATTTACATCCTTTTTAGTCTTACAAATCTTAAATTGTGCAGTTGGAATTTTATTTTTTTCACATACAGATTTCATAAATGCTTTAGAGCCCTCTAATTTAGCTGCATATTTATTTGGTCCAAATACTTTAATTTTATGTTTTGTTAAAAAATCAACTAAACCTTTAACTAAAGGTTCTTCAGGTCCAACAACTACTAAATTAATTTTGTTATATTTAATCACTTTTAATAATTTTGAAAAATTCAGAAAGTCTAAATTAATATTTTTGGCAATTTTGGCAGTTCCGGCGTTACCTGGAATACAGATTATGTTTTTAGTTATTTTTGATTCGTATATTTTCTGACATAAAGCATGTTCTCTGCCACCACTTCCTATTAAAGCAATATTCATATAAAAAAAAATATTATATACAATTTATAGATGAATAAAAAAAAAGCTAAACTTAATTATAAACATAACTCCTTTGATATTATCGAAGAAGGAAACTTTGTTGTATGCGCTGTCTCAGGAAAGGAAATACCTGTGGATCAATTGACTTATTGGAATGTGGAACTTCAAGAAGCATATTATTCACCTATTGAGGTTAATGAACGCTTTAAAACATTAAATAATAAAAAATAATATTATTTCCATCTATTGTGTGTCCAAATCCACTGATTTGGATTTTTTAATATCATGTCTTCTAAAACTTTATTTAATTTTTTTGTAAGTTCTGATTTATCTTTAAAGCTTGATGAATTGATTGGTTTATTTACATACATTATAAAATTATTATTCTTCTCTCTTTCTAAGAAAATTGGAATAATATCTATATTAAATTTTAAAGATAATTGAGCAGGAAGTGAAGTTGTGTAAGCATCTTTACCAAAAAATTTAATTTTATCTCCCTCACTAACTCTCTGGTCAATCATGAGAGCAATGCAGCAATCCTTTTTTAAATATGTCATGCATTCTTTGACACCCAAGAGTCCTTTTTTAATTTGATTGCTACATATATATTTTTTTCTTAAGTATTCCATCAATGGATTTAGAAACAAATTGTTTAAAGGTCTATAAATAGTTGCCAAACTTATTTTATTTTTTGTTATCTCCATAGACATAAGTTCAAAATTAGCAAAATGACCAGAAACAAATATAACTGGTTTATTTTTTAAGTAGACTTCATCTAATATTTTTTTTCCTTCAATTTTAATGTGTGAATTTTCTTGTCTAAATTTTTTTAAAAACATATATTCGACAAAAGTTTTTCCGTAGTTTGACCACATGTTTAGTTCTATTTCGCTTTTAGTTTTTTCTGAAAGATTATTTGAAAATATATTAAGATTTTCTTTGGTTATATTACTAGATCTTATTATTGGCCCAATTTTTTTAAAAATAGATGAAAATAAAATTCGACTTTTTGAAAGACCAATTATTTTAATAATTATAAAAAATAAATAGATAATCAAAGCTTCAAAAAAATATTTAATAATCTTAATCATAAATGACTTTTTATCTCACTAATTAACTTATTCATCTCTTTGATTATTAATTCTATTTTAAGGTATTTAATATTTTTAAAATTGTAATCTTTTATTCTATAAAAATCTTTTTCAGTAGTTACAAGCTCAAAGTCATTCTTAATCGCTATCTTACTCATTTTTTCAATTTCATTTATAGTGAAGTTATAGTGATCTGGGAAAGAAATCTTTTTTTGAACATTTAGATTATGTTTGGATAGCAAATCAAAAAAATTATTTGGATTTCCAATACCAGCAAAAGCACAGAGTTTTTTATTTTTAAACTGTTCAATATTTGATGGCAAATACTCTGAATAGAAGATTTTTATATTTTTAGATATTTCTAAAATTTTTTTTTCAAATTCTTTATTTCTTTCTCCATTAATAATTACAATTTGTGCTCTTTTCAAAGAATTTAAACTTTCTCTTAATGGACCAGCTGGAAAAACTAAACCGTTTCCTATGAGTTGTTTGCTATTGAAACAAACTATATTAAGGTTTTTTTTTATTCTATAATCTTGAAAACCATCATCTAAAATCGCTACATCAAAATTTTTTTTCTCAGCTTCTTCAAGAGCTCGTACTCTACTTTTATTTAAGATTAAAGTGTCGACGATTTTTCTAATCATCTGATGCTCATCATTATGATCTTTATAATATTTTTTTACTATTACAGGATTTTTTTTTTTCATTTTTAATTCATTTGCAATTGTCATTGAAACCGGTGTTTTACCAGTTCCACCAACGTAAATATTTCCCACACAAATAATAGGAATTTTAAATTTTTTTGCATTTGTGAAAGATCTTTTTAAATTTATAAAAAAATAAAATAAAATAGAAGTTGGCCTCAATAAAATTGCGAATATATTATTTTTATTATCCCAAAATTTAGGCTTTAAAAATTTCATTAAGTTAAAAATTTATTTATTTCTTCAGTTGTTTTATCTAATATTTTTTGCCCCATATCATTTATAATATTAGCTGTTTTATCTTCATCACCCTCTGATTTTTTTAGGTCTTTGGTTAATTTTTCATAAAGTTCTTTTTCATCATTAACTTTCTCTGCAATTTCATATGATTTTAAAAGGTCATAAATTTCTTTAAAATTATAAACATATGGACCATGATATATCTTACATTTTAGTTTAGCTGCTTCAATAGGGTTTTGACCGCTAACTTTTTCAAGTTTTTTTATCATAGACTTTCCTATAAAAACGCTTTTTGAATAATTGTAAAATTTAGATAAAGCTCCAAAATAATTTATAATTATTATTTCTCTTTCATCTTGTATTAATTCTTTATCGCTTAGTATTTGAGATGAAAGCTTATATTTTTTACACAAATCATTTATTTCAATACATCTATTTATATGTCTAGGTATGATCACTGTAACTAAATTATTATAAGTTTTTTTTAAATTTAAATGAGTTTTAAGACAAATATTTTCCTCTCCTTTATGTGTACTAGCTGCACACCAGAAAGTTTTGTTCTTTAATATTTCAAGATTTTTATCTTCTAAATCTTTTTTTTCTACTTCACCTGAGAATTTTATATTTCCAATATACTTTAAATTTTTGACCGAAAGTGTTCTAAGATTTTTTTCCGACTCTTTACTTGATGCTAAACACAAATCAAAAGAGTTAAAAATTTTTTTTGCAAAGTTTGAAATTAACATCCATTTATTAAATGTTTTTTTTGTTATTCTTCCGTTTACCAAAGCTATAGGAATTTTTCTTTTTTTAATTTCAAAAATTAAATTAGGCCATATTTCTGAGTCTATAAATATTACTAAATTTGGCTTCCATTCATTTAAAAAACTTTTTATTAGAAAATTTATATCCAGTGGAAAATATCTATGATTAATATTTTTATAATCAATAAATTTTTTTGTACAATTTTTCCACCACTCAACGTGACAGTTGTTATTAAAAATTCTAAATTTTTTTTTTCATTATTTAATTTTTTAACCAACGGAAAAATACTTTGAACTTCTCCTATACTTGCAGCATGAAACCAAATAAGTTGTTTTTTTTTATCTCTGTTGGGAAAAAATTTGGATGTAAAAATTTTCTCTTTATATCTAATATGATCTTCTTTTTTAGATAATTTTCTCAGGTAAATAAGTATAATCAAAATTGGATAAAATAATATAGTGATTAATCTATAAATATAAATCATTAATCTTATTTTAATTGTTTTTGATAAAGTGATTTATATTCTTTACAACTATTCATAAGAAAATCATGATTACCAGAATCAATCACTGCTCCATTTTTTAAAACAAATATAACTTTAGCATTGTGAATTGTAGAAAGTCTATGAGCTATGACTATAGTGGTTTTATTTTTTGTTAAATTATTGATTGCTTGTTGGACTATTTCCTCTGAGTCAGCATCAAGAGAAGAAGTTGCTTCGTCTAACAAGATAATAGGTGATTTTTTTAATATTGCTCTTGCTATAGAAATTCTTTGTTTCTGACCTCCTGAAAGTCTCACTCCGTTTTCGCCCACAAGTGTATTAAACTTCTTAGGTAATTTTTCAATAAACTCTGTAGCAGCAGAGTTTCTACAGGCTTCTTCTAGTTCATCGTTAGACGCTTCGGGGTTAGCGTAGGAAATATTTTTTTTTATTGTATCATCAAATAAAATAACATCTTGACTGACTAAAGAAATATTCTTTCTCAAGGAATTTAAGTTTACTTCACGGGTATTTTTACCGTCTATAGAAATAATTCCTCCTTGAGGATCATAGAATCTCGGTAACAAATTAATTACTGTACTTTTTCCAGCTCCACTATGCCCGACTAATGCAGTCATAGTTCCTCCTTTTATCTCTAAATTGAGGTTTTTTATGGCTTTATCATTTGTGTTATCGTATTTAAAATTTACGTTTTTGTAACTAATGTCACAATCGCCAATTACAAGGTTTGGAAGACCTGGCTCGTTTTTAATTTCTATTTCTTTATCAATAATTCTTGAAATTCTTTTGAAAGCTGCCCCTCCTTGGTAAGCGACCATATTCATAGTAGCTAAGGACCTAATAGGTTGGTAAGCTAACATCATTGCTGTTAAAAATGAAAAAAAATTATTAATCTCTAATTCTCCAGAGGCAATTAATTTTCCTGAGAAAAAGATAAAACCCGCAATCATAATTCCAGTTAAAGTTTCCATGATTGGCTGTGCTCGTATTAAAACACTGTTATATTTTATATGTTTTTCTACTAAATCATCGATTAATTGATTGGTTCTTTTATTCTCAATTTGCTCTTTTTGATAAATTCTAATCATTTTCGAACCCTTAAAAATTTCAGATAAAAGAGTTGTTAAATTTGCCGACAGTTCACCTGCTTGAGTAACTACCTTTCCAACTCTTTTACCCAAGCTTTTTGCTAAACCTCCTGCTAAAGGTATCATTAAAATTGCAAATAGCGCTAACTTCCAATTTTGATAAAACATTACAAAAACTAATGCGATTGCAGTGAAGCTATCTTTCATTAAATTTAAAACACCGACGCCAACAAGTTGTTGAATTTGATGAGAGTCATACATAATATTTGAGATGTATTTACCAGAGTGTCTACTATCAAGAGTTTTAACATCTGAAAACAATATGTTTTCAGAAATTTTTTTCTGAAGCTCTCCACAAATTTCTTGAGCAACTCTTATAATAATTACTCTAGCAAAATATAAAGTTATACCTTTTGTTGCAAATGCAAACATGATTGCTAAAGGAATTAGCCATGCTAAAGTTTTATTTTGTTCTATAAAAATTTTTTTTACCGCAGGGTCTAACAACCATGCGATACCCGAGGTACTTAGTGCTAGGCAAACAGATAAAATTAATGCTAATACAATTCTTTTTAAATGTTTTCTTACATATTCTTTATAAAGTCTTTTAAGTATAAGTATTAACTCTTTATATTCCATTTTATAAATTTCTTGATAGTATTCCTAAAAATAAAATCAATCCTGAAAAGTTATTCATTTTAAAAGCCATTAGACATTTTTCTGGCTTAGTTTTTTCAAAGTGAATTAATTGAAAAAGTAAACTTGTGGCAAATAATATAAACAAAATTGTTAAAATATTTATTCCCAACTCATATTTAAACAAATATCCTAAAATGATTAAAGTTAAAAAATAGCTTGAACCTACAAACAATTTTATATTTTCTTTAAATTTAATAGAAGTTGATTTTATACCAATAATTTCATCATCTTTCATATCTTGAACCCCATAAATGGTGTCATAGCCCAATGTCCAAAATATGGCTGATATATAAAGAGCAATTATTTCATAAGAAATGTTATTATTTATTGCTGCCCAAGCCATTATAATTCCCCAATTAAAAGTTAATCCTAAAAATAATTGAGGCCAGTAAGTTATTCTTTTCATAAAGGGATAAGAAAAAGCTAGAATCATTGATCCCAACCCTAGAATGATTGTTAATAAATTAAATTGAATTAAAATTAAAAATGCCAGAGAACATAAGCTTATAATATAAAAAAAAGATTTTTTAACAGATATTTTTCCAGCCGTTATAGGTCTTAGTTTTGTTCTTTGAACTTTTTTATCTAGATCTTTGTCTACAATATCATTTACTATGCAGCCAGCGCTTCTCATCAAAACTGAACCTAAAAAGAAAAGCAGAAAATAATATAAAAAAGTATTTAAACTTTGATCTAGGTTGTATGCATATGCTAAACCCCAAGAGCATGGCCAGAATAAAAGCATAAAACCAATTGGTTTATTTAATCTAGTTAAATCGATAAATATTTTTAAATGTTCCATGAAAATATGACTTGTAAATACCAAACACTATCTACATAATCAATTTGATTCGATATGGATATAGATTACACAGTAGCAGCATTAATGTTTCCAGCTATTCCTTTAATGATGACTATGTATAGTAATAGATTTCATA
Source organism: uncultured Pelagibacteraceae bacterium (assembly GCA_902598595.1). GTDB lineage: Bacteria > Pseudomonadota > Alphaproteobacteria > Pelagibacterales > Pelagibacteraceae > Pelagilacustribacter. Next base: position 9,481 of record CACKCD010000005.1, on the reverse strand, counting down.
CATTGAGCGCCCTTATAAGACAAATACATGATCAGTATACTTTTGAAAAAAAAGTTCCTCCGGAGTGGGAAAATCAACTTCATGTTTTAAACAAAAGAACTAATATACTTAAATATGTAATGGGGTTTGCTGCTTTTGGGTTTCTTTTTAATATGTCTACAGTATTAATGCTTTATATAAACACCATTCAAGTTGCACGATTAAATTTTGCTGCTTGCTGTATTTGTATGATAATTTCAATATTCTTATTTTTACAAGAAATAAGACTTTCTAACCAGGCCTTAAAATTTCATTTGAGTGATATGGAATCAATGAAAAAGGATTTATAATTTACTTACTTTCTAAAAGACTTTTTTTAAACAAAGATATACCTTTATTTAATTTATGTTTATAAGACTCTTTAAAAGTATCCAGTTGCCATCCTGACATTCTCTGAGTTATTTCTTTTAAATTTTGTTCTTTCCACTCATTACTTACACTCTCATTTTTCCATAACTTTTTTTCATCATTAGTTCTAGCGCACCCATAGCAATAACCACTAACTGGATCTGTTTTACATATACTAATGCAAGGAGATACAATTTCTTTTTTCATTAAGGAATAAGAATACAAGGTCCATTGAGTTTCCTAGACTCTAATTCTTCATGTGCTTTTTTAGCTTCTTCTAATTTAAATTCCCTAAATATTTTTATTTTAATCTTTCCATATTTTACTTTCTCAAACATAACATTTGCAGCTGCCTGTAATTCTTTTCTCTCAGTAAAATAATGACCTCCTGCAGGTCTGGTAAAAAATAAACTTTTTGCTTGAATATCTTTTTGAACATTTATTGGATCTAAGGGTCCAGATGCATTACCAAAACTAACCATCATGCCTCTAGTTCTTAAGCAAGCTATAGAGCTTTTAAATGTTTTTTTCCCAACACCATCAAATACAGCTGTAACACCTTTATTATTTGTAATTTTCAAAACTTCCTTAGCAAAATCAGTTTTTGAATAATTTATTACATGCTGATATCCATTTTGTTTTGCAACTTCAATTTTTTCATCCGATCCAACTGTACCAATTACTTTTGCGCCAATACTATTTGCCCATTGAGCAAATATTTGACCCACGCCTCCAGCTGCTGCATGAAACAAAACTGTTTCTCCTGCTTTAATAGGATAAGTTTGAGTTAATAAATAATTTGTAGTTAAGCCTTTAGTCATTAAAGCAGCTGCGATTTTATGAGAAATTCCCTCTGGTATTTTTACAACTGATTTAGTAGGAATTATTCTTTGTTCAGAATATGCTCCAATTGGCATTCCTGCATAAGCAACATTATCACCTTTTGTGAATTCTGTAACATTTGAACCTACTTCATCAATTTTTCCGGCTGCCTCTAAACCGACACCACTCGGTAAAGGCAAAGGATATAAGCCGGATCTGTGATAGGTATCTATATAGTTTAAACCAATTGCATAATTTGTGATTTTTATTTCATCAGGTCCTGGAGATCCAATTTTTACTTCAGTAAGTTCTAATACTTCTGGTCCTCCATTTCTTTTTATAATTATAGATTTAGGCATTTAAATTTAAGTTACTGGAACTTTTAATATTTAGCAAATGTTCCGTTATTGTAATCTTGTATAGCCTCTAGTATCTCAGCTTTTGTATTCATAACAAACGGACCACCTCTTGCGATTGGCTCACCAATTGGTTTACCTGCAATAAAGAGAAATTCAGTTTTTTTATTAGCCTTTACACTAAGCTTAGTGCCTTTTTTTAATAAAATTAAATTAGAGTCGTTGATTCTATCATGTTCTTTTTCGCCAATTTTTAATTCACCTTTTAGTAAATAAATAAATGAATTATGCCCTCTTGGTATATTACAAGTGAATACTTTTCCTTCGTTAACAATAACGTGAAAATAAGTAGGATCTACATTATGATTTTTCTGGGAACCTTCAGCTTTTTCAAATTTACCAGCGATTACTTTTACAGTCTTTTCACTATCTTTATGAACTCCAAGTTCTTTACCTTTTATATAAATATACTCTGGTTTATTTTTTTTTAATTTAGCAGGCATATTAATCCATAGTTGAAAGCCTAATAATTTACCTCCAGACATTGCTGGCATTTCCGAATGAATTATACCTCTTCCAGTTTTCATCCATTGAACATCGCCAGGCTCCATTTTTCCTTTTGAGCCAGTACTATCCTTGTGCTCAAATTTACCATGCAACATATAAGTTACAGTCTCTATACCTCTATGTGGATGTGGAGGAAATCCAGCGACATAGTCATCTTTATTTTCTGATCCAAACTCATCTAGCATTAAAAAAGGATCGATATAATCAGCTTCCGGTGTTCCGATACTTCTTTTTAATTTAACCCCTGCACCATCAGATGCATTAAGGGCTTTAATAATTTTTCTTACTTCGATATTCATTATTATAGATAATAACTTTTAAATTAATTCTAGTAACTGCGTTAAATTGTTTACTTCATTCTTAGGTTTAAAATCTAAATTGTCAAAAATAGTATTATTTCTATTCACCCAAACTGCATTATAACCATAGTTACCACCTCCAGAAACATCCCAAGTATTAGCGCTTAAAAATGTAACTTCTTCTGGTTTTATTTTATATTTTTTAATTGGAAGATCATAAACTCTAGAGTCAGGTTTATATATTTTTACATCTTCAACAGAAAAAAGGTCATCGAATAAATCATTTAATTGATTACTTTGAACTAATTCATTTAGAAGATCAGGTGTTCCATTAGATAATATAGCAAGTTTGTAGTTTTTATTTTTTAGAATTTTTAAGACTTCTTTCACTTCAGGATATGGAGATAAAACCTTATAAAGATTTAACAAATCATTTTTCATAACCATATCTATTCCAAAAACTTTCATAGATTTATCTAAACTTTCTTCTGTAATTTGCCAAAAGTTCTTATGTCTTTTCATTAAACTTCTGAGCCAAGTATATTCTAGTTGAGTAGTTCTCCAAAAATTTGCAAAAGCCTCCCACTTATCTCCTATTTTATTTTTACATTTTTCAGCAGCAGAGTTGACGTCAAATAACGTTCCATAGGCATCAAAAATTATAGAGTTAGTTTTCATTTCTTGTTATGAGAACCGTCACATAGCGGAGGATCTTCAGTTTGTTTGCAGGTACAAAAAAAAACTTTTTTAGTTTGTTCTGCTTTATAAGTCATCGGTCCAAATTTTGATCCATCATGTGATCCATCACAAAATGGTTGCTTTGAGCTTTTTCCACATGTACACCAATAATAAGATTTACCTTCAACTACATTTATTCCAATAGGGCTGTCGCCAGCTCTTTCTCCTTTTTCCATTGTCGCTCCTTTTTTATAATTATTTTAACACTTTTTATTGTATATTTAATATATGAGCAATATCAGATTATATCATTTAGGACGCATTTCTGAAAATACGACTTATTTATTATCAAAAGAACATACTCACTATGTAGCAAATGTGATGAGATTAAAACGTGGATCAAACATTAATTTTTTTAATAAAGACGGTGAATGGGTTAGCGAAATAATTTTCTTAGAAAAAGATAGAGTAGAAGTGAAGTTTTTAAATAAAGTAAAAGAAACCTCAAAATCATCAAATATTGAATTAGCTATTTGTTTAGTAAAAAAAAATCCCATGGAATTGATTTTACAAAAAGCAACTGAATTAGGAGTTTCAAAGATCATTCCAATTATATCTGAACGAACTGAAATAAAAGAATTAAACTATGAAAGAGCAAATAAAATAGTAATAGAGTCAATCGAACAATCAAATCAGTTAACCCCTCCTTTAATATCTGAGGTAATCGGACTTAATGATTTTATAAATAATTTAAAGGACAAAACTAAACTTTTATTTGCTGATGTAAATTCTAAAGATAATTTGAGACAACAAGATTTAAAACCAAAAGATTTTCACACAATATTGATAGGACCCGAAGGAGATTTTTCTCCCTCAGAAAGAGAACTTATACTTGGATATTCAAATGTGATACCTTTCTGCCTATCAAAAAATATCCTTAGATCAGATACCGCCGTTATTAGCGCTATTTCATTGGTTAATTTTATCAATAATTCTCATTAATTGTCGCATTAATTGAAATTGTTAAATAATCTAAAAACTGTATAAAAACTTATGCTAAAAAAAATAGCTACTATACTTTTTTTATTGCCAAGCTCAGTTTCAGCTAATGAACTCAAAGATTGGCAACTTGGATTTCAGAAATCAGCTTCACAGGGAATGTCTGATATTGTTTGGTTTCACGACTACATGCTTTTACCAATTATTACCGCAATTACTGCTTTCGTGTTGTTTTTACTTTTATATACTTGTGTAAGGTATAGAGCATCTAGAAATAAGGTAGCCTCAACAACTAGTCACAACACTTTTATAGAAGTTCTTTGGACTTTAATTCCTTGTTTAATATTAATTGTAATGGCTGTTCCATCCTTTAAAGTTTTATATTCTCAAGACACAATTCCTAAGGCAGACGTTACCATTAAAGCAGTAGGTTACCAGTGGTATTGGGGATATGAGTATCCTGATGAAAATATTATTTTTGACTCTTACATGGTAGATGAAAAAGACCTTAAAGAAGGCCAACCTAGATTACTTACAGTGGATAATGAAATTTACGTTCCCGTAAATAAAGTGGTAAAAGTTATGATTACAGCAAATGATGTTTTACACGCATGGGCTTTACCATCTTTTGGTGTAAAAAGAGATGCTGTTCCTGGAAGGATTAATGAAACTTGGTTTAAAGCAGACAGAACTGGAACTTTTTATGGCCAATGTTCAGAGCTTTGTGGCATTAAACATGCTTTTATGCCTATAACGGTAAATGTTGTAACTGAAGATGAGTATAAAAAATGGTTAGAAAAAGCCAAAGTAGAATTTGCTAAAGAAGATATAGAAAAAAATTTGAAAATTGTTAAAAAGGTTAAGGAAATTAAATAATGTACGGACAAACTTCAGCAGAAGGTCATCATGGAAATCCAACAGGCTGGAAGAGATGGGCTTATTCAACTAATCATAAAGATATAGGAACCATGTATCTTATCTTTGCAATCATAGCAGGGATTATTGGTTCTTTATTTTCTCTTTTGATGCGAATGGAGTTAATGCATCCTGGAGATGGAATTCTTGGTGGAAATTATCATTTATATAACGTTTTAGTAACGGGTCATGGTTTGATTATGATATTTTTCATGGTCATGCCAGCTATGATAGGAGGTTTTGGTAATTGGTTCGTTCCTATAATGATTGGTGCTCCTGATATGGCATTCCCTCGAATGAACAATATTTCTTTTTGGTTACTACCTGTTGCCTTTATTCTTTTACTTTCTTCAATTTTTGTTGATGGTCCTCCAGGAGCTCAAGGAGTTGGAGGCGGTTGGACAATCTATCCACCTTTGTCTTCAAAAACCGGTCAACCAGGTCCAGCAATGGATTTAGCAATTTTAAGTTTACACATTGCAGGAGCTTCTTCAATATTAGGTGCAATAAATTTCATTACTACAATATTAAATATGAGAACTCCAGGGATGACTTTACATAAAATGCCTTTGTTCTCTTGGTCAATTCTTGTAACTGCATTTTTACTTTTGTTATCTTTACCAGTTTTAGCAGGTGCAATAACAATGCTTTTAACCGATAGAAATTTTGGAACAGCTTTTTTTGAGGCGCAAACTGGTGGGGATCCAGTTCTATTTCAACACTTATTCTGGTTTTTCGGACACCCAGAGGTTTATATTTTAATTCTCCCAGGGTTTGGAATGATCAGTCATATAGTTTCAACTTTTTCTAAGAAACCTGTCTTTGGATATTTAGGAATGGCTTACGCAATGGTAGCAATAGGAGTTGTTGGTTTTGTCGTTTGGGCACATCATATGTATACCGTAGGATTAGATACAGATACAAAGGCTTATTTTTTAGCAGCTACAATGATTATCGCAGTTCCCACCGGTATCAAAATCTTTTCTTGGATTGCCACTATGTGGGGAGGTTCTATTAGTTTTAAAACTCCAATGCTTTGGGCTATTGGTTTTATCTTTTTATTTACCTTAGGAGGAGTTACGGGAGTTGTTTTAGCAAATGCAGGTGTAGATACTGCTTTACATGATACATACTATGTAGTTGCTCATTTCCATTATGTATTATCTTTAGGAGCAGTGTTCGCAATTTTTGCTGGCTGGTATTATTGGTTTAGCAAAATGACAGGTTACGAATATTCTGAATTTTTAGGCAAACTTCATTTTTGGCTAACTTTTATAGGAGTAAATTTAATTTTCTTTCCTCAACATTTCTTAGGTCTGGCAGGTATGCCAAGAAGATATGTTGATTATCCAGATGCTTTTGCAGGGTGGAATTATGTATCATCAATTGGATCTTATATTTCTATTATAGGATTAGCAGTGTTTTTATTAAATCTTCTGTATTCTTTCTTTAAAAAAAGAAAAGCAGAGCAAAATCCATGGGGAGAAGGCGCTACAACATTGGAGTGGACAGTTACATCACCACCACCATTTCATACATTTGAAGAGTTGCCTAAAGTAAAATAAATTGAGCCAAATATTAACAAAATCAAGGAACACTAAATTAAGTTTAGTTTTAAATTTACAATCTTTTTTTAATTTAATGAAACCAAGGGTAATGTCCTTAGTTTTATTTACGTGTGCAGTGGGAATGCTTATTTCCCCTTCATCTGTTTCATTTCCAACTGCAGCAGTATCTTTATTGGCAGTTGCAATAGGATCAGGCGCCGCTGGAGCTTTAAATATGTGGTATGAATCAGATCTAGATGCTCTTATGAGCAGAACATGTCTTAGACCCATTCCTACAGGAAAAATAAAAAAAAATCAGGCATTATATTTTGGAATAGCTTTATCATTTTTTTCAAGCATAATTCTTTATTATTCTTCAAATTTATTATCATCTATCTTGTTAGTTTCTACAATTGGGTTTTATTTTTTTATTTATACAATTTGGCTAAAAAGAAAAACTCCACAGAACATTGTGATCGGAGGAGCAGCAGGAGCTTTACCTCCTGTAATAGGATGGACTATTGCTACTGGTCAAATTTCCATTGAACCAATTATACTGTTCTTAATTATTTTTTTTTGGACTCCATCACATTTCTGGGCTTTAAGTTTATATAAAGCTGGTGATTATAAGAAAGCCAAAATTCCAATGCTACCAATTATTGCTGGTACACAAAAAACAAAATTCAATATTCTACTATACGCTCTAGCAATGATCCCAATTGCGACAGCTCCATATTTTTTTAATTTTGCGAGCTTAATTTACCTATCAACATCTTTTTCGATGACAACTTATTACGTATTTTTATGTTATAAACTATTTAAAGAAAATAATTCTAAAGCTGCAAATTTAATTGCAAGAAAAATATTTGTTTACTCAATATTTTATCTATTTGTTATATTTTTAGTATTATTAATTGATAACTTGATTCAGATTATTTGATGGATAAAAAAAAAAAGAATTTTATAACTGCAGTTATTCTTATTTTATTTATGGCTTTTTTATTTGTTCTTACGTTTTACAATATTGGAATTTACAATAGGGAAATATAATGAATATTAATAAAAAAAAGATTACTCCTATAATATTAATATCTATTTTTATTTTAATGTTAGGGCTATCTTTTGCAGCTGTTCCATTATACGATTTATTTTGTAGAGTTACTGGTTTTGGCGGAACAACTCAAAACGCTTTAAATAAAGACATTCCAAAAATTGTTATAAATCAAGATTATAAAATGAGATTTGATACTAATATAAATAGCACGTTAAATTGGAAGTTTACTCCAGAAATAAAGACTTTAAATTTGAAGCCAGGAGAAGTTCATACAGTTAAATTCTTTGTTGAAAATCCTAATAATCAAATTTCATCGGGATCATCATCTTTTAATGTATCCCCTGCACCTTTTGGTATTTATCTAAATAAGATAGGGTGTTTTTGTTTTGAAAAACAAACCTTAAAACCTGGAGAAAAAAGAGAATTTATATTGACATTTTTCTTGGATCCAAAAGTTGTAGATGATAATAAAACTAAAAATGTAGCTGATGTGACTTTATCGTTTACGTTTTTTTCATCAGATTATTATAAAAAGGATAAAGAGGTATAAATTATGTCATCAAATGAAAAAAAACATGATTTTCATTTAGTGGATCCAAGTCCATGGCCAATTTATGTTTCTTTTGCTACTTTAGTCTTAGCGTTTGGAGCAGTCTATTATTTTCACTCAAAAGCGCTGTGGCTTTTGCTCGTAGGATTTGCTTTAGTTACTTATGGTGCATTTATGTGGTGGAGAGATGTTGTTAAAGAAGCGGAATTTCAAGGACACCATACACCAATAGTTCAAATTGGACACAGATATGGAATGGTACTTTTTATTGCCTCCGAAGTAATGTTTTTTGTAGCTTGGTTTTGGGCTTATTTTAATGCAAGTTTGTTTCCTACAGAGGCTGTTGGTTCTACGTGGCCTCCACCTGATATTGTAACATTTGACCCTTGGGATATTCCATTAATAAATACTTTAATATTACTTTTGTCGGGCACTACTGTTACCTGGGCTCATCATGCCATGTTAGAAAATGATAGAAAAGCTCTAGTAAATGGTTTGATACTTACAGTTTTTTTAGGATTTATTTTTACGTGTTTTCAAGCTTATGAATATCATCATGCTGCTTTTACGATAGATGGAAATATCTATGGTTCCACATTTTATATGGCAACCGGCTTCCATGGCTTTCATGTAATCATTGGAACCATTTTTTTAGCAGTTTGTTTATTTAGATCAATGAAAGGGCATTCCAATTCAGAACATCATTTTGGTTTTGAAGCAGCTGCATGGTACTGGCACTTTGTCGATGTTGTTTGGTTATTTTTATTTGCAGCGATCTATATCTGGGGAAGCTAAGAATTATTTGAAAAAATTATTTTTCTTTAAGGTATTTGTTTTTTTATTTATTACATTATTTTGTAGTCTTGGAACTTGGCAACTGTACCGCTTGCAATGGAAACAAGATTTGATTAATCAAATTAGCGAGGGTTTAAAATCTACTCCTAAACAGTACTCGCAAAATATAAATGTTAACTATCAAAGAGTTTCTTTAGAGGGTAAATATGACTTTAAAAATCAGATATATTTATATAGTTTAAATGAAAAAGGTCAGCCAGGTTTTGATGTTATAACCCCTTTTGAAACAAAGAACGAAGAAAATGTTTTAGTAAACAGAGGTTGGATAAAGAAAGAATTTAAAAAGAGTTTAAAAATTAACTCATCCTCATCAATGATTATAGGTTTATTGAGAGAAAAAAATAGAAAAAATATGTTTACACCTAAAAATGATCCTAAAAACAATATATGGTTTTCAATTAACTTTAATGAAATTCAAAAGATTACTGGTAAAAAATTCAATAAATATATTG
>CACKCD010000004.1 GCA_902598595.1 uncultured Pelagibacteraceae bacterium | reverse complement strand
TTAATTTTTCTTGCCAGGTTCAACAAACCCCACTCTTCAATTTTTATAACTTTACCAGAATTTTTATTTATAATATTGCTATATTTATCTTTTATTTTATCTAATTCTGACTTCGGTAAGTCTTGTTTGGCAACTAATGTATTCTCATAAAAAGACATAAAAAATATTATTGTTTATTGGTTCGCTTTCAAGTACATATTGTAAAAAAAGCTTTATACTATAATAGATATTTATATCAATACTAATTATCAGTAATTAAACGCTTAAAATATGAACGCTATACTCTTTCCAGGCCAAGGCTCACAAATTGTAGGAATGGGATTAGAGTTTTACAATAATTTTGAAATTGTAAAGAAAATATTTGAAGAGGCCGATAATAAGCTTAACTATAAAATTTCAAAGATTATTTTAGAAGGTCCAGAAGATCAATTAAAATTAACTCAAAATACTCAACCTGCAATACTAACAGTTAGTTATGCAATTTTTTCAGTTCTTAAAAAAGAATATAATTTTGATTTTAATTCTACAAAGTTTTTTGCTGGACACTCTTTAGGTGAATATAGTGCTTTAGTATGTTCAGATTCTTTAAAGTTTGATGATGCGATATTTTTACTTTTTGAAAGAGGTAAATCTATGCAAGAAGCTGTACCCGTAGGCAAAGGAAAAATGATAGCAGTCTTAGGATCCAAAATAAAGGATCTTAATAATTTGATAGAAGAAGCTAAGTCAAATGGGGTATGTGAAATTGCTAATGACAATGCCGAAGGTCAGACAATTATTAGTGGAGATATTGAAAGTTTAAACTCTTTGCAAAATATTTTAAAGCAAAATAAAAAGAAATTTATACCTCTAAATGTAAGCGCTCCTTTTCATTGTTCACTTATGAGTCCAGCAGCACAAAAAATGAAAGATAAAATTAATTCTACTAATTTTGTGAAACCTAATTTTGATATTGTATGTAACGTAACATCTAAACCAGAAAATAACCCAGAGAATATAAAAAAATTATTGGTAGAACAAATCTGCTCCACTGTGAGATGGAGGGAAAGTTTAATTAATATGTCTAAGGAAAATATAACTAATTTTATTGAAATAGGTCCTGGAAAAGTTTTGTCTGGAATGGTTAAAAGGACACTAAAGAATATAAATTGCTTTAGTATAAATTCAATTGATGATATGAAAAAAACAATAAATGAACTTAAAAAATAAAAAAGTTATTATCACAGGTGCCACAGGTGGAATAGGCAATAGTCTTGTAAAAAAATTTTCAGGAGCCGAGTCAAAGATATTGGCAACAGGAACAAATGAGGAAAAGTTAAATCAACTAAAAACTGATTTTAAAGATATTCAAATTGAGAAATTTAATTTAGCTGAACATTCTAAAATTGAGTCTTTTGTAGATTCAGCAAGTGATAAATTAGGCGGTATAGATATTCTAATTAATAATGCTGGTATAAATTTAGATAGCTTAACAATTAGACTTACCGAAGAAAATTGGAAAAAAGTTTTAGATATAAATTTAACCTCAACTTTTTTAATGTGTAAATCTGCAATAAAAAAAATGATTAAAAATAAATCTGGAAAAATTGTAAATATTACATCAATTGTTGGTCATACAGGAAATTTTGGACAAACAAACTACTCAGCGTCAAAAGCAGGAATAGTAGCTTTTTCAAAAAGCCTAGCACTTGAATATGCAAAAAAAAACATTAATATAAATTGTGTTTCACCTGGTTTTATAAAAACCGAAATGACTGATAAAATCCCCGAGGAGTATAAAATAAAGTTAATAAGTAGAATTCCCGCAGGAGACCTAGGAACGGGAGATGATGTTTCAAATTGTGTTGCATTTTTAGCCTCTGATATGGCTAATTACATTAACGGCGAAACCATTCATGTTAATGGTGGAATGTATATGGCTTGACAATTCTAATGAATAATTTATTAAGAAATTATCAAAAATACAACAAAGGTAATTAATGTCAGAGGAGATAAAAGGAAAAATTAAAAAAATAGTTGCTGATCACTTAGGTATTGAAGAAGAAAAGGTAACTGAAGAAGCAAGTTTTATAGATGATTTAGGCGCTGATAGTTTAGATACTGTTGAATTGGTCATGGCTTTTGAGGAAGAGTTTGGTTCAGAAATCTCTGACAGTGAAGCGGAGAAGATTTTGACAGTAGGCGACGCTATAAAATTTATTGATAGTAAATCAAATCAATAAATAAGACTTTTTAAAAAATGAATCATGATTCCAATAATATCATGGTAATTTTGTCTTCCCCGTCCGGTGCAGGCAAAACAACTATCGCGAAAAAAATTCAACAGAAATACCAAACTTTTAAAATTTCTGTTTCTCACACAACTCGAAAACCACGACCAAATGAAATAGACGGCGTAGACTACTACTTTATATCCCATGAAAAGTTTAAAAAACTAATAAGTGAAGACAAGTTTTACGAGTATGCAAAAATTTTTGAGAATTATTATGGAACTTCAAAAGAAATAGTAGATCAAATGATCAAAAAAAACGATATTATTTTTGATATAGATTGGCAGGGGACTCAACAATTATCAAAGTTTAAAAATCTAAAATTAATAAAAATTTACCTAATTCCACCCAATAAAGATGAATTAAGACAAAGATTAATTAAAAGAAATCAAGATTCACCTCAAGAGGTAGAAAGAAGATTTAAGGCATATGATAATGACATTCAGCATTGGAAAGATTATGACCATATTATTATAAATGATAATCTTGAAAATTGTTATAAGCAAATTGAGAATATAATTTTAATAAACAAGAATAAATTGACTAAAGACTCTCAAAAAATTTTGTGAGTTCATAATATTTTTTTGGCTCTAATTCCGAGGGCCTGCACTTAAGATTAAAGCTTTTTAAAAGATTTAGTTGTTCTTTACTAAAAATTTTTTTCATAGTTTTGTTTATCATTTTTCTTTTATTTGAAAATAATATTTTTGTAATTTTTTCTAAATTTTCTATTTTTTTAATTTTATCAAATTTTTTAGTATTAGGTTTTAAATATAAAACAGTAGATTTTATTTTTGGTTTAGGAAAGAAGCTATTAGGAGAAACATCAAATTTATCAAAAACTTTTAGCCTGTAATTTGCTAAAATTGAAAGCCTTCCATATTTAGAAGTATTAAATTTACCTACAATCCTTTGAGCCATTTCTTTTTGAAACATTAAAATTAAAGCAGAGTATTTAGGTGGATCTTTTTTAAATTTGACTATTTTTGCCAGAATTTGAGATGATATATTATAAGGAAGATTTCCAAATATAATTGTATTTTTTAATTTATCTTCAAAATCAAATTTAAGAATATCTTTGTTATATATTATTATATTTTTTCGATCTTTATATTTTAGTTTTAATTCATCAGATAAATTATTATCTTTTTCTATTAAAATAAGAGATTTAGGTTTATTTTTTAAAATCTCTGAAGTTAAAGCGCCTTTCCCTGGTCCAATTTCCAAAATGTTTTTATTATAAATATCTGCCAGATTTACTATTTTTTTAACAATGTTAAGATCAATTAAATAATTTTGCCCAAGAGATTTTTTGGCGTAATACATTAATTCAAACTATTAATAAATTTAACACATTGCAATAAACTTAAATAATTAGCTTTGTTTTTATTTATCAAATCTTTTGCAGGACCGTGGTCAGGTGACACTCGTAGATATTTAAGACCAAGGGTTATATTAATGGCGTCAAAATGAAATAAAGATTTAAAAGGTGTTAAAACTTGATCATGGTACATTCCAACTACCACATCAAACTTTTTATAATTATTAATAAAAAAAGTATCTGCAGATAATGGGCCGGTAATGTACAATCCTTCTCTTTTTAGCTGAGATATTGCAGGGATGATAATTTTCATCTCTTCAGAATTTTTCCTTAGTTCTGAATTATGAGGGTTAAGACCTAAAATTCCAATTTTAGGTTTTTTATTAAAAAGCTTACGAAAATTTTTTTGTAAAGTTCTAATTTTTTTAAAAATAAGATTTTTATTAATTTTTTTTGATACATTTTTTACTTCTATATGTGTAGTAAGAGGCACAACTGAGAATTTTTTGTTATGAATTAACATAACTTCAGAACCATGATCTATCCTAGATTTAGATGCTAAAAATTCTGTGACACCAATATTTTTAGTCTTTCCTAACAATTTCTTATTGATAGGACAGTTTATTAACCCTTTAACATCCTTATTTTGACTTAGATGATGAGCTAAATTAAGACTTTTTAAAACATATTTTCTTGAATTTTTTAAAGAAACATTAAATGGTTTTTTAAAAATTAGCGGAATATCAATTATCTTTAATTTTTTAGTATTAGAATTTTCGTTTATTTCTTTAATCATGTGAACAGGTGTTTTAGATTTAATTTTTTTAAATTGCTTCTTAATTAAATTGAAATTTCCAATTAAATATAATTTTTTCTTTAAAGATGGTTTAATTTTTTTCCAAGTTTTAGAAATTATTTCTGAATTTATGCTATTTGGATCACCAGCTACAATTATGATTTTATTTTTCATTTTATTTCTATTAAGGCACTATTTTTCAATTTGGAAAGATGATTATTAGAATATAAATTTAAAAGTTGATTCTGCTTATTTTTAATTATTTTACCTCTTAACTCGTTTTGATTTACGTTACTAGTATCAATTTTCTTTTGATCTAATAACTTTAAAATAATAATTTTATTTGTTTGAATTATAGGTTGAGAGATGTCTCCAATTTTCATTTTACTAATCATGGATAATATTTCTTCAGACAAAGATTTTGCATTTATCCAACCTAAATCTCCACCTTCGGAGGAAGAAGTAGATATACTATATTTGATAACTGCACTTTTGAATCCCGCTTTACTGATTTCATTTTTTACCTCTTGTATTGTATCTTTATCTTCTGAATTATTCTTTAATGGTAATTCAATCTCAGCTATTTTATACTCTTGAAGATCTTTTTTTGTTAATAGGAAATTATTTAGTTCAATTTCAATCTCTTTTTCATCTAAAAATATTTTCCCCTTGTATCTTTCAAAAATAAATTTTTGCCAACTAAATTCAGTTTGAATCTCATCTAAGTAGATTTCAAAATCAAGACCATTTGATTGAAAAATATTTTTCATTCCATCAATATCTGTTTGATATTTTGATGATATTGATTTTAAATGCTTATTAATTTGACTTTTGTCACTTAATTCGACTTGAAATTTTGTGACTTGATCTTTTTTTAATTTATACTCAATTAATTGTTGCAATGCTTTTTGTTTTATTAAGTCAACATTTTTTTGATTAAAATTTTGATTAGCTAAGAATAAAATTGTTTTTATTTTATTTTTTAGTTCATATGAAGTGACTATTTGATTATCTACTCTGGCAATAATTTTATTTTTAGTTATTGCAAAGGCATTGCTCTTGATATTAATAAAAACTATAAAAAAGATAATTTTTAAAAGTTCCTTACTTATTTTCATTTATTTATTAAAAGACGGAGCCACTATATCTCCAAATGGAGTTAAAGTAATTTTAAACATTAATGAATTTTCAGATTCTAGTTCGGAGTCATTGTAAAATTCTCTTCTGTAAACCAAACCTGCTCGTAGACAATCATTTAAATATTCATAACTTAGATTGTAATATTCAGATGAATTTGTAATTATGTTTCTTTTCATTTCAAAACCAAAAATTCCGTTATTTCCTTTTGCGTATTCTAAATTAGTTTTAAAGTATTCTTGATTACCAATATGTTTTTTCTCTAAAAGATAGTTCACATCAAATTTAATTGGATTTGAGTCAAAATTAAACCCAATTTCGTTATAATTCATTTCTTGATAGTTTTGATCTAACGCGAAGTTATAATTAATATTAAGACCATTATTTAGTTTTACAGTTGAACTTCCAACCAGGTCTGATAATTTTTCATCTAAACTGGAAGAATCTGGCATATCCTTATTTTCATTTTTATTTATAATTTGACCTATAGAAAAATTAATTTCTTTTTCATTATTATCTGTAATTTCGTAATCGAATCCTACAGTCGCACTTAAACCACTCTCAAAATTATCGTAGGCATTTAATCTATCTAAGCTAAATATATTTTTATTATTTAATTTTGCATAATTGTTTTCTTTACGCATATTACCGGGAGCATATCTTAGAAGAATTTTTGGAGTTAATAGATAATTTTGCATATTATCTTTTTTAAAAAGATCTAATTTGCTTAAATAACCAAGTGCTCCAAAAAATTCAGTTTCAGGATCATTTTTATACTCTGATACATTTTTTGTCTCATAATTAACATTTTTTAGTTTACCTAATAAATTACCTTTTACACCAGACATAAAATTATTAGTTCTAAATTTCCAGTCTAAATCATTAACCAAAAATCTTTTAAATTTATTGGTATCATAATTATGAATATTTAGGTTTGAGGTAAAATCTAAATTTCCATATTTATTACTAGCTAATAAATTTCTGTCGTAAATTAGATCAGGCAAGATATATTCATACTTATCATTATATCCACTTTTCAATGTTTCATACGCACTTGCTTGAAAACCTATGAAGGAATTTTCACCTTCTCTATTAAAAGTAAGGGAATTTTCTAAGTTATCAGTTTCGTAATCTACTAAATTCGATTTTATTTTATATAACTTTAAATACTTGTCGTTAGATACATCTTGGAGAGAAATTTCTAAAGCATTTTCAGAATTATCTTTACCTGTAAAATTTTTTACATATTTAGAAAAAAAATGTGACTTCTCACCAGCTTTTTTGACTGCAGTTGTTTTTTTATAACCCTCTGTATAACCAAAATCTAAAATTAAATTAGATTTCTCAAAAGCTTGACGGTATTCTCCTAAAAATAGTGGGTTTTCATTAACAAAAAGTTTATTTTTTAAAGTAAAATCTTTATCTTTATTCAAAGCCCAAAAATAAGATATATCTAGTCCTTCACCTAAATTTTGTGAGTCTGAAAATGATGGAACTAAAAATCCTGATCTTCTGTCTACAGTAGGATCAGGGTGTGATAATTTTGGTAAGTACAGTATCGGAAAATCGTAAACTTTAATTACAGCTTGATCATAAAAAATTGTTTTTTTCTTTTTGTCATGCAGCATTTGTTTTGCTTGTAAAGACCAAGGAGGACATTTATCTTCCTTTCTATAATCACACAATGTAAAAATACTTTTAGTAAATTTAGTTTTTTCTTCATAAATATTGATTGTATTTGAAAAAACTCTTGGTTTATTATTTTTATTAGTCTTAAACCCTTCTTGATTTAAAAAGGCTTTAGAGTCGGTGCCTACAATTTCTTTTTTCTTTTCATCTATATATATTTGTGAAAAATTGTATTGGTTATCTTTAGAGTCTAGAACTTTAATATTTCCAGCTGATTGAAAAAAACTTTCTGATGTTGAATACTCAAAATTATCTAAATAAATTTCATTTTTTTCTAAATCACGAACCTTAGCTGGATTATTTGATTTTATATAATTTTTATTATTATCAAATATTATATCTTTTCCCTCTATTACAAAACCGCCAGAAGTTATTACAGTAGTTTCTCCAAAAGTTTTGAATAATTGAAGATCTTTATTGTATTCGGCTAACTCAGTTAATAATTCATTATTTTTTTCATCCTTAGCAGAGACTTGACCTTTGAAGTTAGCAATTTTTGTTTTTTTATCGATCGTGATCCCTAATGCTTGTATATTTAGATTTTCAGCAAAAGATGGAAGAAAAAAAAATATATAAAGTAAAAAAATGATTATTTTATTTTTCATTGATTTGTAAAACTCCAATCGAACTAAATAACCCGATAGCAATTACAGGTATCCAAACTGCTAAAGACAATGAGATCCTATTTGTCTGACCTAGGGCTAGTGATAAATCTTTAAAATAATAAACAGCTACACAAGCAATGAGTCCAACGACCATAAACACAAAATTATTTGATTTCTTAAGTGTACTCATTGCCAATATTGAGGCTAAAGAAGTCATGATAAATAAAAAGAAAGGCATAGATAGCATGGAATTTAGATTTTGGTCCAAATAGGATTTATTATAGCCTTTCTTTTGTAGCTCATTGTAATTTAATAATAACTCTAAAAAAGACATAGTGTCGAAATTTTTGAATAAAACTGAAATTTTATGGTAATTATATTTTGAAACAATAGAGAATTTTTCTAAGCCAATTTGATCGCTTATTCCTTCTTTAAATTCATGGATTATAACATCCTTCAAATTCCATTTATTATCAGATATATCTGCTTCCTCGGAGTGGATTTTGCTAATTAACTTATTTTCTTTATCTAAATTAAAAATTATAACATTATTGATAATATTACTTTTAGTCGCATCGGCTGTAATTATTCTATAACCGTCATCAGTATTTTCTTTAATCCATAAACCATTTTTATTTACAGAGATTAAATGATCTATATCTCGAGAAAAATTAGATTTTGTTTGCTCATAATATTTTACCATTGTTGAAGTAATTGGGTTAATAGCAAATAAAATTAACCAACCAAACATAAATGATATTACCGCTAATATAAAAAAGATTTTAAAATTTGAAAATCCAAAAACTTTCATAGAAAGCAAATCTGAAGAGTCTCTTAATCTTAAGAGAAACCACATGCTTGAAATAAAAATTATAAAGGGCATTAATTTAATCACAATATTTGGCACATACAGAGCAGTAAGAGACATTGGAATTAAAATAGATGAATTTGAGTTTTTAAAAAATTCAATTTCTTCGAATAGATTTAATATAAGTCCAAAGCAATAAGCAATCATTATGACTTTAAAAACTGTTTTTAAATATCCAGTAAATAAATAATTAAATAATACTTTGTTCATTTATAAATAGACTCCTTTGAAAGTTTATAAATTAAAGATATATAAATTATTGGAATTAAAACTATAGGAGAGATAAAGAATAAAATAGCGATGACTTTTGATATTCCTGTATACCTAACGATTAATTCAGCATAAAGTAAAATTAAAAAACTTAAAGTAAATAAACTATATTTATTTAAAAAAAAATTTTTTCTTTTTTTGGTTTTAATTAATAAAAAAGAACATAACAAAGCAACAATTGGAATATATAAAGGAAGTAAAATTCTTCTATTTAGAACAGTTGTGATTTCTTTTTTAGCGCTCTCGCCACAATTACCTACATTCTCCTTAAAAGAATTATTAATACATTGTATTAATTTTAAAGTAGAAGTTTCTTGTAACTTTGGCTGCGTAATTGTTCCAGTTTGTAGATTTTCCAAATTTATATTCAATTGTTCAAATTTAATAATCTCATTTTTTTTATTATCTTTTTTTGAAGTCACAATTTGTCCATTAAATAAAATCATTTTTTTTTCTTCAACCAAACCACTTTTTGCGGAAATAGTTGTTGCAACGTTATCTTTTTCATTTGAAGTTAAATTTTTTAATGTATTAGAGTTATCGTGAATAAAAACATTTTCTATATTGTTTTTTGATCTTTTTTCTACAATGAAAGTAAAACCTTTAAAAGAGTCGCTAAACTGCTGAGCTCTTATTGTTGGTATAAGAGAATTAAAATTATTTTGACGAATTATTTTTCTAGACTCATTTAAGGATAAAGGAGTTATAAAAGTTGAAAAAATTAAATAAAATATTAAGACAAATATTGAAATGAAAAAAAACAGATTTATTATTTTTATTTTTTTTACGCCAGAAGTCCATAATATAAGAAATTCTTTTTCCTGAATTTGTTTTACTATAAATATCATTAAAGATAATAGAAAAGCCAAAGGTATGAATTTCGTTAAAATACCAAATAAATTTAAAAGTGAATATTGAAAATAAGTAGAGATAGAATAACCACTTTCTACTATAAGATCTAAAAAATTCACCGCTCTTACAGTCCAGGCAATTAAACTAAGACCAAATAATATAACAAAAAATGTTTTAAGTATTTCTTTGATAAAACTAAGATAAATTTTGTTTTGTAGCATTGTAATTTGATATATTAAAATAATGTAACTTTAATCAAAACTCAACCTATGATAGTACACTGAGATGAATTTTCCATTGAAATCTACTATATTTGAACATATATACCACTCAACTCAATTTATTTAAAAAATATGCCTATTAAAATTAACTATTTAAAAAAAATAAACAGCAAACCATCATCTAATCTAGTCTTATTCTCAGATGAGAAGTTTAAGATAAATAATTTTAAAAAATATCTTTCAGAGTCTGAGTTTTCTTACATAAATGACTTGTTAAAAACTAGCGATTTAAAAAAAAATATTTTTGTTTTTGAAGTCAATTCAAAAAAAAAGATAGTTTTAATATCTATTAAAAAAGATTTGAAAAGTTTTGATATTGAAAATTTAGGCGCAGAATTCTACGGACGCATAAATTATGGAAAGAATAGTGAGTATTATTTAAACTCTGATAGTATTGCAGGAAAGCAAGAGAATTTTGTAGGACATTTTCTTCATGGACTAAAATTAAAATCTTATGAATTCAAAAAATATAAAACAAAAAAAGATTCTCGAATTATTTCTATAAATGTATTTGGAGTTAGAAATAAAACCTCAATTCAAAATCAATTAAAATTTAAAGCTTTAGAAGAAGGAACATTTTATGCTAGAGACTTAGTCTCAGAGCCAGGAAATATTTTACATCCAGATGAATATGCTAGAAGATTAATTTCTCTTAGAAAAGATGGTTTAAAAGTAAATGTATACGATAAAAGAAAATTAAAAAAACTTGGTATGAATGCTTTGCTAGGTGTAGGTATGGGAAGTATAAGGGGATCATATCTAGTTACAATGGAATGGAATGGTGCAAAAAATAATTCTAAACCTTTAGCTTTTGTTGGAAAGGGAGTTACTTTTGATACTGGAGGATATTCATTGAAACCTGCAAAATTTATGGAAGACATGACTTATGATATGGCAGGCTCTGCTGCTGTTGTTGGTTTGATGAAAAATTTGGCATTAAAAAAAGCAAAAATTAATGCTGTAGGAGTAGTAGGTCTTGTAGAGAATATGGTAAGTGGAGTTGCCCAAAGGCCAGGAGATATTGTTAAATCTTATAGCGGCAAGACTATAGAAGTATTAAATACAGATGCAGAAGGTCGATTAGTTCTAGCTGATGCATTAACTTTTACTGAAAAAAAATTTAAACCAAAATTTATAGTAGATTTAGCTACTTTGACAGGCGCTATCATAGTTTGTTTGGGATCTGAATATGCTGGACTTTTTTCAAACGATGATAATTTATCTAAAAAAATTTTAGAAGCAGGTGAAAAAGTTGAGGAAAAACTATGGAGAATGCCTTTACATAAAAATTATGATAAACTTATGAATTCAAAAAATGCTGATGTGCAAAACATAAATTATGTGGGTGGAGCAGGATCGACAACAGCAGCTCAATTTTTACAAAGATTTATTTTAAACAAAACTCCATGGGCTCATTTAGACATTGCTGGTATGGCTTTTTCAAAATATGGTGGAGCTCTAAACTCAGGTGGAGCCACTGGATTTGGAGTAAGATTGTTAAACCAGTTGGTAGAAGAAAATTATGAGTAACATAGAACAAACACTTTCAATAATTAAGCCTGATGCAGTTGAAAGAGATTTAATAGACGAAATCAAAGCCATTTTTACCAAAAATAATTTAAAAATTATGGAAGATAAAAAGATTCATTTAACAAAGGAAGAGGCAGCTGAATTCTATAAAGTTCATCAATCAAAGCCTTTTTATGACGATTTATGCTCATATTTGTCTTCCGGCCCTATTGTAGCAATGATTTTAGAGGGTGAAAATGCAGTCTTATTTAATAGAGAATTAATGGGAGCTACAGATCCAAAAAAAGCAGAAGACAAAACTATAAGAAAACTCTACGGAATATCAATTGATAAAAATTCTGTTCATGGTTCTGACTCAGTGGAAAATGCAAAAAAGGAAATAGATTTCTTTTTTAATAATTAACTATACCTATAAATTTTTATAATTGCTTCTGGGAACGCCCTTTTTTCTAACTTTTGAGTTTTAATTTTTAAAACATCTGTTTTATCTTTTTTTTTTATAAAAAAACTCTTTTGAACTATTAATTTTCCGCTATCAAGTTTTTCATTAACAAAATGTACAGTACAGCCAGTTTTTTTTTCATTATTTTTGATAACTCTTTCATAAGTATTTAATCCCTTGTATTTAGGAAGCAGAGACGGGTGAATATTAATTATTTTTTTTCTATATTTATTTAAGAAATTTTTAGAAATAATTTTCATATATCCCGCCAAACAGATTAGAACAATCTTGTGTTTTTTTATCATTTTTAAAATACTATTTTCGAAATTCCTTTTTTTAGTATTTACAATTAAATAAGGAATACAGTTTTTTTTGGCATGTAATAAACCTTTTGCATTTATGTTGTTACTAACAACCAAACTTATATTTACTGGAAAATTTTCTTTTCTAGAATTGTCTATTAATGATTTTAAATTTGACCCATATCCAGAGATAAATACACAAGCATTTTTTTTTACCATTTTATTGAATTATATAATCTTAAATTTTTAGTATCTTTAGTTATAAAACCAATTTCATAGGGCATAAAATCTTTTGAGAAGTATTTTTTAATTTTTTTAATATTTTTTTTGTCTATGATTATACAAAAACCAACTCCACAATTAAAAGTTTTAAGCATTTCAAGATCTGATATATTTTTTGTTTTTAACCATTTAAATATTTTTTTGGTTTTAATTTTTGAAAGATCTATATTTGCGCATAAATTACTTGGAATTGATCTTGTAATATTTTCAATTAAACCGCCTCCAGTTATATGGGCTGCTGAATTTATTAAATTTTTATCTACTAATTTTAATATCTCTTTTGTATAAATTTTCGTTGGTTTTAATAATTCTTTTTTTATATTATTCGTCACTTTGTTATTTTTTAAAATTGATCTTACCAAAGAATATCCATTTGAATGAAGGCCATTAGATGGTATAGCTAAAATTAAATTTTCTTTTCTTACGTCTTGTTTTGTCAAAATTCTTTTTTTTGAAACTATACCTACACTAAACCCAGCAAGGTCAAATTTATCTTTTGAATAAATTCCTGGCATTTCTGCAGTTTCGCCACCAATTAGTTTACAATCAGAAATTCTACAACCCTTTAAAATTCCTTCTAAAATTTTTTTTGTTTTATTTAAATCTAATTTCCCAACAGCAATGTAATCTAAAAAGAACAATGGTTTTGCACCCTGAACTATTAAATCATTCACACACATTGCAACTAAATCAACTCCAATTGAATTAAATTTTTTAAATTTACTAGCTAAATCTATTTTCGTTCCTACTCCATCTGTGCAGGACACTATAACTGGATCCTTAATTTTGATATTGCTTATGTCAAAAACTGAACCAAAAGCCCCTATATTGCTCTTATTAAATGACCTATCCGTCTTTTTGACATTTTTGTTTGTTATTTTTGCTATGTGATTAACAAATTTATTAGCTATAAAAATATTTACACCGCTTTTTTTATAACTATTTTGTATTTTTTTCATTTATAAAAATGGTAATTAGCTAATTATGAAAAACTTAATATTTATAAGCTGTATATTAATTATTTTATTAAAAACTGGAAATGTTTTATCAGATAACAACATTTTTAATGTTAATAATATTGAGATAAGTCAAGAAACTTCTAAAAATAAAGAAAAATTAGTTAATACAGCTTTTCAAAAAGCGTTTGATGAACTGATTAATAGGCTTTTAATGGAAGAAGATTATAAAAAATTTTCTAATATTAATTTAGCTCAAATTAAAAAACTAATTTCTTATTATCAAATTATAAGTCAAGATGAAGAAATAGTTGATAACAATAATATCAAGGTAAATGTTTCTTTTGATAAAAATAGGATGCATAATTTTTTTTATAATAAAAATATTCTTTACTCAGATATCATAAATACTGAGGTAATATTGTTTCCTTTATTAAAAAAAAATGATCAATATTTTATTTATACAAAAAACTATTTTTATGAAAAGTGGAATGAAGAAAAATTTGATAACTTAATTCAATATACACTACCTGCAGAAAATATAGAAAATATTCAAAAAATAAATTCACTCAAAAATAATATCTATAAATTAAAAGTTGCTGATTTTTTTAAAGAATACGAAAACGATAATATAGTATTTGCTAATATTGAAATTAATAATAAGTCTGCTGAAGTTTTTTTAAGTACAAGAATTGAAGGCAAAAGAATAAATAAAAATTTGTCTGTAAATAAAAATGAAAATATTAGTGAAAAAATTTTTTATCAAGAAGTAATTTTGGGAATTAACAATGTAATAAAAGATTTGATTAAATCTCAGAATCTTATCGACGTAAAAACACCATCTTTTTTAAATGCTGAAATTCGATTAAATAAGAAAAGCAATTTAGTAGAGTTTAGCAATAGATTAAATAAGATAGATTTAATTGATAACTTTTATGTTCAAGAATTAAACAAAGATTATGTAATGATTAAGATTAAATATCTTGGAAAAATTAATAAGATTATAAATAAGCTTAAAGATGAAGAAATTGATTTAAAAATGATAGCTGGACAGTGGCAACTTAATATAATTTGATGAGTCAATTGGTATTTAAATTTCCTTTTAAAACAAAATATTATGAACAAGATTATTATGTTTCTAGCAACAATTTTGCTGCATATCGTTTAATCGAAAGTTGGCCGAATTGGCCTGATAAATGGGTAAATATTTTTGGACCCAAAGGTTCCGGCAAAACTCACTTATCAAAAATTTTAAAAAAAAAAATTAATTCTACTCAAATATTAAATGCTGAAGATATAGCTAATGAAACAATATCAAAATTTGGACAACTAGATTGTTTAATAATTGATAATTACAATGAAAATATTGATGAAAAAACTTTTTATTCAACATTAAATCAATGTAAACAATTAGATATTTACGTAGTTATAAATTCTATTTTTCCTATAAAAGACATGGGATTTGATTTAAAAGATTTGCAGTCTAGAGCAAAAAGTTTTATGAATTTAGGCATTGATTTACCTACTGACGATTTATTAAGTGTAATAATCTCTAAATTTTTTTCTGAAAAGCAAATAGAAATAAACCCCAAAATAACGGAGTATATTATTAAAAATATTGAACGATCTTATGAAAAAGTATTTAAATGTATAAAAGAAATTGATGATTTGTCTTTATCTTCTGGAAAATCGATAAATATTAATTTAATAAAAAAAGTATTAAAGAATGAATAAATATAGATCACACAATTGTTCTGAACTAACAGAAAAAGACTCTGGAAAAACGGTTTCCTTATCAGGTTGGCTCCACAGAAAAAGAGACCATGGAAATTTATTATTTATAGATTTAAGAGACCATTTTGGATTAACTCAATGTGTTATTGAAAATAATAATAAATTTTTTTCTGTATTAGAAAAAATTAGACCTGAGTCTGTTTTAACAATTGCAGGAAAAGTTATTAAGAGAGGAAAAGGAACCGAGAACTTAGAACTCTCAACAGGTAAAATTGAGGTTGATATTCAGTCAGTTAAGATTTTATCAGAGTCGAAAGATTTACCAATGCCAGTTTTCGGAGAACAGGATTACCCTGAAGATATAAGATTAAAATATAGATTTTTAGATTTAAGAAGACAGGAAATGCACGAAAATATTGTGCTGAGATCTAAAATTATTTCTTTTATAAGATCTGAAATGTTAAAATTAGGTTTTCTTGAATATCAAACTCCAATTTTAACTTCTTCAAGCCCTGAAGGAGCCAGAGATTTTTTAGTTCCTAGCCGATTAAATCCAGGAAAGTTTTATGCTTTGCCACAAGCGCCTCAACAATTTAAACAATTAATAATGATTTCAGGATTTGATAAATATTTTCAAATAGCTCCATGTTTTAGAGATGAAGACGCTAGAGCGGACAGAAGTCCTGGAGAATTTTACCAGTTAGATATAGAAATGTCATTTGTGGAACAAGAAGATGTTTTTAATGTAGTTGAAAAACTAATGGTAAGTTTGTTTAAAAAATTTTCTCCAAAATCAATAATGAATGATAAATTTCCAAGAATTCCTTTCCAAGAAACTATGCTTAAATATGGAACTGATAAACCAGACTTAAGGAATCCATTATTAATACATGATATCACAAAAATATTTACAAGAGATGACGTAAAATTTGATATTTTTAAAAAATTAGTAAAATCTGGTTCAGTAGCAAGATGTATAGTTACTAAAAATACTAAAGATAAACCAAGAAGTTTTTTTGATAATATTGATAAATGGGCCAAAGAACAAGGTGCCTCGGGCTTAGCTTATTTTACTATAGAAAAAAATGAGAAAATCTCTGGTAAAGGACCTGTAGGAAAATTTTTTAGTGAAGACTCTTTAAAAGAAATAATGAAAATATGCAAAGTTGAAGTAGGAGACAGTATTTTTTTAGCTTGCGGTAAAATAAACGAAGTTGAAAAAATTTTATCAATTTCTAGAAACAAAATTGCAAAAGATTTAGGTGTAATCGATGAGGAAAAATTTGCATTTTGTTGGATCACTGATTATCCCATGTATGAGTTAGATGAACAAACAAAAAAAGTAAAATTTAGTCACAATCCTTTCTCTATGCCTCAGGGAGACATAACTAAATTAGATTTCAATAAGCCTTTAGAAATAAAAGCACTTCAATATGATATTGTTTGTAATGGAATTGAGCTATCTTCGGGGGCTATAAGAAATCATTCTCCTGATTTAATGTATAAACTTTTTTCATTGGCAGGGTATGATAAAAAACAAGTGGAAGAAAAGTTTGGCGGGATGTTAAATGCATTAAGTTATGGAGCCCCTCCTCATGGAGGAATAGCTCCAGGTATAGACAGAATTGTAATGTTGCTAGCAAATGAAAAAAATATTAGAGAAGTGACTTTATTTCCTATGAATCAAAATGCTCAAGATTTAATGATGAAAGCCCCGTCTGAAGTTGAGCCAAAACAATTGAAAGAACTTGGATTAAAGGCAGAGATTAAGAAAAATTAATTCTTAGATTTAAGATTGATTCTTACGTCAGAAAGATCAACCAATTTTTCTTCATAATTACTTCTAACAAAACCTTTTGAAGTAATGTTTTTAACAATTTTTAGGAATTTGTCGTCTCCATTTTCGTTGCTTATATCTTTTGTACTCGCAATAGAGGGAGTGTGGGCTAAATCTTCTTTTCCTAAGTAAGAAATAGCTAATTCTCTAAATACATAATCTAAAATTGATGATGCACTTAAAATTCTATCATTACCTATAACATTTCCTGATGGTTCGAATTTAGTATCGATAAATGCATCAACGTATTCTTCTAATGGAACGCCATATTGTAATCCTAGAGATATTGCTATCGCAAAATTATTCATCATAGCTTTAACTAATTCACCTTCTTTATTAGTATCTATGAAAATTTCTCCTATTTTTCCATCATCATATTCTCCAGTATGTAAATAAACCTTGTGGTCTCCTATTTGAGCCTTTTGAATATAACCTTTTCTACGATCTGGCATTTTAAATCTTGAATTATTTTTAACTTTAATTGAATAAGGATCATTTATCTTGTTTTGATTTTTAGGATTAACAACCTCTTTTGAAATAGTTGAAGATAAGACGCTGTCTGTTTTCTTTAATTTTGCAGAAGATTTTTCGTCTTTTCCAACCTTTTTTGTTTTACGGTTATTTAATTTAACATCAATAACTTCTACCTCTCCATCGTTTCTTGAGTCAATTTTAGACAATTCTTGATCATTAAGACTGTCCAATGAGTGAATAGTTTTAAAAGTGCAAGTGTAATATGTTTCAACTATAAATTTTTTCATATTAATAAAAGGAATCTTTTTGTTAAAGATATATAGCAAATATAATCATCGTCTGATATAAATAATTATACACTTATTAATTGTGTGGATTTATAAAAATCAAAAAATGAATTTAAAAATATTTTTTATTTGGTGGAATAGACAGACTTTCGGCACTTTTCTAAAGACATTATTTTTTGGAAAATTTGTAGGCAAAGATCATTATGGAAATAAGTACTATAAAAATAAAAATGACGAAAGATGGGTAATATATTCAAATAATATTGAAGCTACAAAAATTACTTCTGACTGGTTTATGTGGATACACCATACTATAGACAAGATTCCAAATGATAATGAGAAAAAATATATCTGGCAAAAAGATCACTTAGAAAATAAAACCGGATCTCAAGATAGATATAAGCCCGTAAAAATTAAAAAACAAAATGAACTAAAGAAATATGAAAACTGGAAAAAATAAACTCATTTTATCAATTTTTACTTTCCTCTTTTGTTATTCTTTATTATTGGCAGAGGAAAAAATTATTAGCGCTCCTCTAATTAATTTAAACGAATTAAAACCAAGTTTTGAGGAAATAGATAATTCAACTAGTGATTTAGACTCAAAAGACTCAATTAAGGTTAAAAAAGAAAACTTATTAAAAAATGATTCATCCAGTGCAAGATTCATTGGGCTAGATAAAATTACTGCAAAAACTTCAGATATTACAATAAATTTAGGAGAAACAAAAAAATTTGGGCCTCTTGAAATTAAAGTTTTGAAATGTGGAAAGGTAAATTCAAAAAATAAAAATGATAGTGTTGCTTATTTACAAGTCAAAGATATATCTGAAAACCAAAACGAGAAAGTTTTTATTTTCAATGGATGGACATTTGCATCTGATCCTACAATAGCTCCGTTTGATCATGCTATTTACGACTTACAGTTAGTTGATTGTAATAAAGTTTAAAAGAATTTTTCTTTGCTTAACCAATTGGTATCAAAATCAGAATTTATAAATTTTTTGTGATTTAATATCTTTTTATGCAGATCTATAGTTGTGGTGATTCCCTCTAATACAAATTCATCTAAAGATCTTAAGGTTCTTTGAATTGCCTCAGTTCTATTTCTTCCTTTGCAAATAACCTTCGCTATCAAACTATCATAATAAGGAGTTATCTTACACCCTTGGAAAATTGACCCATCTACACGAGTTCTAAATCCAGAGGGTTGATGACATACATTAATTGTTCCCGGACTAGGTTGAAAATCTAAAGCCGGGTTTTCAGCATTTATTCTACATTCAATAGAGTGACCTCTTGGGTCTATATCATTTTGTTTTAAGGCAGTATCGCCTGTAAAAGCTACCCATAATTGTTCTTTGACTATATCAATTCCAGTTTGGACCTCTGTAACTGGGTGTTCAACTTGAACTCTCGTATTCATTTCCAGAAAGTAAAATTTTCCATTTTCATAAATAAATTCTACTGTTCCAGCTCCCTCGTAGCCTATTTGCTCAACCATTTTTACAGTTTTATTTAATAAATCTTTTCTTTGTTCATCAGTTAATACTGGACTAGGTGTTTCTTCAATTAGTTTTTGATGTCTTCTTTGAACTGAACAATCTCGTTCACCTAAATGCACTGTTTTGTTCTTTCCAGAAATAATTTGTACTTCGATATGTCTTGGATTCTGAAAATATTTTTCAATATACAATTCATCATTTCCAAAATATTTTTTTGCTTCATTTTTTGCTGCTAAAAATAGATTTTCCAATTGATCTTCCTTACTAACAACTTTCATTCCTTTTCCACCACCTCCACCCGCAGCTTTTATTAAAACTGGATATCCAATTTTTTTACATATAGATTTTGCTTCTGATAATGATTTAACTCCTCCTTCTGAGCCCTCAATAATTGGTAAACCATATTTTTTTGCAATTCTTTTTGCTTCAATTTTATCTCCCATTTTAGAGATTAAATCCGCACTAGGTCCCACAAATTTAATTCCATGTTTGGTAACTATTTCCGCAAATTTCGCATTTTCTGATAAAAAACCATAACCAGGATGAATAGCTTCTGCCCCAGTTAAATCAACCGCTGACATAATCGAAGAAATGTTGAGGTAACTATTTTGAGGTTGATGAGAGCCAATACAAACACTTTCATCTGCTAATCTTACATGCATAGCATCCGAGTCAACATCAGAATGAACGGCTACAGTAGCGATACCCCATTCTTTACATGCTCGAATTATTCTAACAGCAATTTCACCTCTGTTAGCTATCAATACTTTTTTGAACATTTTATTTTATTTAAGAATAATTAAAGGTTGACCAAACTCAACTGGTTGGCCATCATTTACTAGAATTTTTTTTACTACACCATCGTTTGTGGAAGGAACATGATTCATTGTTTTCATTGCTTCCACAATCATTACCGTTTGACCTTTTTTTATTTTATCTCCAACTTCAATAAATTTTTTTGCTCCTGGTTCTGGAGCTAAGTAAGCAGTTCCAATAATTGGAGATTTTACTCTTATGCCATCTCCATCATTTGATTCTGTTAAAACAGCTTTATTTGGAGACACTATCGATGCCGATTTGATTTGTTCTACACCTTTAGAGGCTTTCGAAACTTTTATCCTTGTTTGACCTTCCTGATAATCAAGTTCAGTTAAATTAAATTCTTTTAAGTTATCGACAAGTTCTTTAATTAGTTTTTTGTCTATCTTCATTTTTTCAAATAAGTTTTCATTGCTTGTAAAGCCATAATGTATCCATCAGTTCCGAAACCACATAGAACACCCGATGCCACTTTACTAATCATTGATTTATGCCTGAATTCTTCTCTATTGTAAATATTAGTAATATGTAATTCAATTACGGGCACTTTAAGTATTTTTAATGAATCGTGAATAGCTACAGATGTATGTGTATAACCGCCTGCATTAATAATCAAGCCATTATATTCTCTTCTTGCTTCCTGGATTTTATTTACTAACTCTCCCTCTATATTTGATTGAAATAGAGTTAAATCAATATTATTTTTTTTAGCGAATTCATTACAGTTATTCTCAATATCTTTTAAAGTAACATTGCCATATTTTTCTTTTTCTCTTTCACCTAAAAGGTTGAGGTTTGGACCGTTAAGAATTATAATTTTATCCATCATTAATTTTATAAGTTACCTAGTTAGCTCAATTATGGCAAAAATACAATTAAATGGGAAAAAAATCTCTATAAAACCTAAAGCAACTATTTATGAGTTATTAAAAAAATTTAAGCTTAACAATAAAAAAGTGGCTATAGAACATAATGGAATTATTATTCCTAAGTCCTATTATAAAAAAAAATATTTGAAAAATAATGATAAATTAGAAGTAGTACACTTTATTGGAGGAGGGTAGTTTGAAGAAAGATATCTTTAAGGTCGCTAATAAAAAATTAAAGTCTAGATTAATCGTAGGTACTGGTAAATACAAAAATTTTAGAGAAACAGCTCAGGCCGTAAAAGAGTCCGGAGCTGATATGGTTACTGTTGCCGTGAGGCGTATAAATATTCTTGATAAAAAAAAACCAATCTTAACAGACTATCTTAATCCAAAGAAAATTATTTATTTACCAAATACTGCTGGATGTTTTACTTCTGATGATGCTTTAAGAACTTTAAGGCTAGCTAGAGAAATGGGAGGATGGAAATTAGTGAAACTAGAAGTTTTAGGAGATAAAAAAACTCTATACCCAAATATGATTGAGACAATTAAATCAACAAAAGTTCTTGTCAAAGAAGGTTTCAAAGTTATGGTTTATTGTACAGATGATCCTTTACTTGCAAAAAAATTAGAAGACTGTGGCGCTTCAGCAATTATGCCTTTAGCTTCTCCAATTGGATCTGGGTTGGGCATACAAAATAAAGTTAATATATCTTTGATAATTAAGCAGTCAAAAGTTCCAGTTGTAGTGGATGCTGGTATTGGCACAGCATCAGATGCTACTATAGCAATGGAGATGGGTTGTGATGGTGTTTTAATTAATAGCGCAATTGCAAATGCAAAAAATCCAATTCGAATGGCTAGAGCATTTAAAAATGCAGTAATTTCAGGGAGGGACTCATACTTGTCTGGAAGAATGAAAAAAAATTTTTTTGCAATTCCAAGTTCTCCGACAGACGGTATAATCTAAGCTCTTCTCTTCCTTCTAACCCAGAGTGTTCTTAAATTCTTTACCTTTTTTTTTACAATTTTACTTTTTTTTACTTTCTTTAAATCAATTTTGCTATTTGTTTTAGTTTTTTTAATTTTTTTATCTTCTAAAACTTCTTTAATTTCATTTGATGAATCTATGTGTTTTATTATATCTATAATTTTTTTTGATTTATTTAAAAGTTCAATCTTATATTCTGGTATAATTAATTTACTATCAGCTATAAAATTAATTTGAAGGGAATATTTTTTTTCGAAATATTCAATTTCTTTAGATAGTTTATTCTCAATGTAGAGTTTTACCTTTTCAGGTATATAAGCTTTTGTAATTTTAACTTTATTAGTAAACGCTAAAAGCTCAATCTTTTTTATAATTTTTTGCGCGTAAGAGTCTAAAGAAAGGACCGTTTCCCAGTTGATTGATCCTTGTCTAAGTCTTTGTCTCGTCATTTCAAGTAAACCAAAGTTACTAATCTTTCCTACTTGAATTCGAGCCCTATCTTTTCTTATGCTCTCTCTCATCTTTTTTTCTACAGTCCTTCTATTATAAAAATTAACCATGTCTATAAAATCTATTACAATTAATCCTGATAAGTCTCTAATCTTAATTTGACGAGCTATTTCTTCTGCAGCTTCAAGATTAGTGTTTAGTGCTGTTTTTTCAATATTAGTTTGTTTAGTAGATTGTCCAGAATTAATATCTATTGCCACCAGTGCTTCAGTCGGATTAATTACTAAATAACCACCAGATTTTAATTTTACAGTAGTTTCAAAAATATTATTTAATTCTTTTTCAATATTTGCTTCATGAAATAGTGGAATCTTCCCTCGATATTTTTTAATATTCTTTACATTTTTAGGCATTAACTCTTTCATAAATTTTTTTGCTTTTTGATATGCCTCATTACCATGGATATAAACATTTTTAGTTTCGTTATCGTAAGTATCTCTTAAAGTTCTTTTAATAATATCTCCTTCCTCGTAAACTAAAGACGGAGCATTAGAATTTAAAGCCTTATCTCCAATTTCTTCCCAAGTCTTTAATGTATTTTTAAAATCTTTTTCTATTTCGTTTTTTGTTTTATTAGCACCAGCCGTTCTAACTATCACTCCCATACTTTTTGGGATTTCAATTTCATTCAAGATAGATCTAATTTTTTGTCTATCTCCAGAATTAAATATTTTTCTAGAAATACCTCCTCCCTTAGGAGTATTTGGCATTAAGACCATATATTTACCCGCTAGAGATATAAAAGTTGTTAGAGCTGCTCCTTTTTGACCTCTTTCTTCTTTAATAACCTGAATTAATATAACTTGACCAGGTTTTATTACTTCCTGTATTCTATATCTTTTTAAACCATACGAGGTTTTCAATTCTTCTCTATATTCTTTTTTTACTTCCTCTTCAGATTTAATTGAATTTTTTTCTTCTATTTTTTCATTTAAAGCATCTGCCTTTTTTTCTTCTGAAAGATCTTCTACAGTTTTATTTTTAAGATTTTCTCTTATTTTTTCCTCTGCATCTTTTATTCTTTCTTTATCTTCTAAGGGAATTTGATAATAGTCAGACTGTATGTCGTTAAATGCCAAAAAACCATGTTTAATACGACCGAAGTTAATAAATGCCGCTTGCAGAGACGGCTCTACTCTACTTACAGTGCCAAGATAGATATTATTTTTGAAGTTTAGCTTGTTTTTATCTTCAAATTCATATTCCTCAATTGAGGAGTTAGACTTAAGTACAATACGAGTTTCACTCGGATGCGAAGCATCGATGTATAAATTTTTTTCCATTCTAATTGGATTCCTTTTAATCTGTTGAAATTTGTAATTTTGATTTTTAACATAGTTATATGTTATACAATTTTATCGCTAATTGCACTGATTATTAAGATTATAATGCCCTAAGATAGCCAAATTTTATTCATTAATTTATTACAAATGTTCAAATTTTTAAATTTTTCAATTAAGTTTTTTATAATATTTGCATTAACTTGTTTGTTATTTGCTTTTTCGACTTTATGGTATTTTTCTATAGGTTTGCCTGATTATAAAAAATTATCTAACTATCAACCTCCAATTTCAAGCAGAGTGTATTCCGATGATGGAAGATTAATTGCTGAATATGCCTTGGAAAAGAGATTGTTTATTCCATTCGACTCTATTCCTAGTAAAGTAATCAATTCATTTCTTTCAGCAGAAGACAAAAATTTTTTTAATCATCCTGGTATTGATGCAAAGGGAATACTTAGAGCTTTAATTAAAAATTTAAAAAATATCAGCCAAGATAAAAGACTAGAAGGAGCTTCAACTATAACTCAACAAGTTGCTAAAAATTTTTTACTGACAAATGAAGTTTCTTTAAACAGAAAAATTAAAGAAGCTATATTAGCTTTTAGAATAGAGCGAGCTTATTCAAAAGAAAGAATTCTAGAGCTGTATTTAAACCAAATTTATCTAGGTCAAGGAACTTATGGAATAGCGGCAGCCAGTTTAGAATATTTTGATAAATCTGTTAAAGATTTAAATTATACTGAAGCAGCTTTATTAGCAGCTTTGCCTAAAGCCCCTAGCAAATACGATCCATTTAGATATCCGGAAATAGCAAAATTTAGAAGAAATTTAGTAATTCAAAATTTAGAAGACAATAATTATATTTCTAAAGAACAACTTAAAAAGTTCAAAGATTCTAAAATTATTTTAAAAAGAAGAAAAATAGAAATTTTAAATGAAGCAAACTCATATACGGAAGAAGTTAGAAGATCTATAAAAGAAAAATATGGATTCAAAAAACTTTACTCAGAAGGATTATCTATTCGAACGCCTTTAAATGTAAATTATCAGATACAGGCTATAAATTCTTTAAGAAATGGAATAGAAGCCTATGATAGACGACATGGTTGGAGAGGACCTATTGTAAATAAGATTAAAAATTCAAATTGGGAAAAAGTAGTTAAGGATATAAAAATAGATCCAACTTTAAACTGGAATAAAGCTGAGATTGTAACAATTGGTGAGAACGGGATCAGCTTTAAAACCCTCAAAGGTTCTAAAGGAAATATTCCTCTAAAAAATCTTAAATGGGCTATTTCAAAAAATAAGAATATTTTTAATAGATTTAAAGTTGGTGATATTATTTTTGTGAAAAAAGAAAATAATAATTGGGACTTAAAACAATATCCAAAAGTAAATGGTGGGATAGTAGTTATAGATCCATTTACAGGAAATGTGAAAGCACTAGTTGGAGGATTTAATTTTAAATCAAGTGAATTTAATAGAGTTACTCAAGCTAAGAGACAGCCAGGATCAGCATTTAAACCTATTGTATATGCAGCAGCCTTAGAAAACGGATATTCACCTAATTCAATAGTTCTAGATGCTCCTTTTGTAGAAAGCCAAGGTGTTGGATTAAAAGATTGGAAACCAGAAAATTACGGAAAAAAGTTTTATGGACCCTCAACTTTTAGAAAGGGCATCGAATATTCTAGAAATCTTATGACAGTAAGAATAGCAAAACAATTAGGATTAGATAAAATTTTAGATTTATCAAATAAATTGGACATCTACGAGGATATTCCTGAACTATTATCAGTTTCTCTTGGTGCAGCCGAAACATCATTATTAAATTTAACTACAGCTTATGCTTCATTCGTTAATGGAGGTATTAAGGTTAAACCAAATTTAATTAATAGAATTCAAGATAGAAGAGGCAAAACAATTTTTAAATTAGAAAATAGAAAATGTAAAGGATGTGACAAATTTTTAAATGAATCTAAAATTTATCCAACAATTGAATATAAAAATGAGAGAGTTTTTAGTGAAGAAACTGCTTATCAAATGACTTCAATTTTAGAAGGTGCTGTAAAACGAGGAACAGGAAAAAAATTAAGAGATTTAAAAGTTCCTTTGGCTGGAAAAACTGGAACTACAAACAAAAATTATGATGCATGGTTTATAGGTTTTTCTTCAAATCTTGTCGTTGGTGTTTACGTAGGTTTTGATAACCCTGAGACTTTAGGTAAATATGAAACAGGATCTAAAGCAGCTCTTCCAATTTTTAAGGAATTTGTAAAGAACTCTCTTTTTAAAAAAGACTTTAAAGAATTTAAAATACCAGATGGAATTTATTTAACTTCTTTAAATTATGACACAGGTTTAAAAGCGTCACTAGGTGAAAAAAATACGATTATTGAAGCTTTGAAAGGAAAAGATATTAACAATATAAATAATAACAAATTAATTTCAATTAACAGTTATGATAAACTTGTAAAATATAGGCAATTTTACTAATGCAAAATTTTGAAAATAAGTTAATTAAAGTTGAGAAAACTCTGAATAATATCAGGGGGTATCTTTGAAAAAAATAATATTAGTTTAAAGTTACAAGAGATAGAAAAAAATCTTTTAAATCAAAATTTTTGGAAGGATAAGGCAAAAGTAAAAAAAACTATAAAAGAAAAAAAAATATACGAAGATATCTTAAATTCTTATAAAACATCCTCTCAAGAAATAAATAATTTAAAAGATTTATATAATCTAGCCTCAGAAGAAAAAAATGAAGAAATTCTATTAGATTGTGATAATAAAATTGATCAATTAACAAGACAGAGTAAAAAAATTGAAATTAATTGTTTTCTCTCAGGTGAAAACGATGATTTTAATATTTATCTTGAAATACATGCTGGAGCTGGCGGAACAGAAAGCCAAGATTGGGCAGATATGTTGCGAAGAATGTATCTAAAGTGGTTTGATAAAAAAAAATTTAAATATCAAATAATTAGCGAACATAAAGGTGAGGAAGCTGGAATAAAATCTTCAACTTTGAAAGTAGATGGAGATTATCTTTATGGACTCATGAAAGCCGAGTCTGGAGTTCACCGTTTAGTAAGAATATCTCCTTTTGATAGTGGAGCACGTAGACACACTAGCTTTGCAAGTGTTTGGGTTTATCCTGCTGTGGATGATAGTATAGATATTAAGATTGATGAAAAGGATTTAAGGGTTGATACTTACAGATCGAGCGGAGCAGGGGGACAACATGTAAATACAACTGATAGTGCAGTAAGAATTACTCACTTGCCCTCAAAAATAGTTGTTCAATGTCAAAACGAAAGATCACAACATAAAAATAAAGAAACTTGTTATAAAATGCTAAAAGCTAGATTGTATGAACATGAAATGCAAAAGAGAGAGCAGGAAAACCAAAAAGAATTAAGTTCTAAGACTGATATAGGTTGGGGTCATCAAATAAGATCCTATGTATTACAACCTTACCAGCTTGTTAAAGACTTACGAAATAAAATTGAAAATACTAATCCTAAAGATGTTTTAGATGGGAATATTGATCAATTCATTGAAGCAGGAATAATAAACAAATAATGAAAAAGATATTTTATATATTATGTGTAATTATAGTTTTTATTTTATCTATTTTAATCACTGTATTATCTACCAGAGGCTTAGAAACAAAAAAGTTTAATGATCTTATCTCTGATAAAATAATAGAAAAAAACGAAGATATCTTAATTGAATTAGATAGGATCAAATTTAAATTTGATATAAAAAATTTTCATTTATTTTTAGAAACAAAAAACCCAAATTTAAAATATAAGGATCTTACCATTCCAGTAGAAAACGTAAAAGTTTACTTAGACTTTGTTTCATTAATCAAATCTAAACCAAAAATTGACAATGTGAATATATCTTCAAAGGAAATTAAGATTGATCAATTAAAGAAAATTTCACTAAAAATGAAGCCCTCAAATTTAAATAGCCTGATTACCAATAAGATAAATAATGGAACATTGCTAATTAATTTAGAACTTTATTTTAATGAAGACTTAGACATAAATAATTTTATTGCTAAAGGTAAAGTCAAAGAAATGAGTGGGACCGTATATAGAGATCTGAATTTAAAAAATACAAGTTTTAATTTTTTTGCTGACTCTTCTGATATGTTAATAAAAGATATAAAAAGTAATTTTGGAGGGGTTTTAGTAAAAAATGGTAATTTGCAAATTAAAAAAGATAACAAAATTTATCTAAAATCTGATTTCAATACTGAAATTAAGATAAATAATAAAAATATTTTAAATTATCTTCCATATTTTAAAAAAATAAATTTTGTAAATGAAAATACAGTCTTAAATGCTAATTTAGATAACTTTTTAGATATCACTTTTGATGAAACTTTTAAAGTTATTGATTATGTTTATACAAATAAAGGCAAAGTAGAAAATTTATTTTTAGAATTAAATAACCCTTTAAATAATTCTTTTTTAGTTAAAGAGTTTAATCATTTGTATCTTAAAGAATCTAATTTTAACATTCGTTATGGATCAGATAAAAAAAATTATATTAATTCCTCAGGAACCTATAGTTTTGAAGGTAAAAATTATCAAAATTACGATATAAAAAATGATTTTGGAAATAAAATTTCAAATATTAATTTAAATTTTGATTTTGCGGAAAAATTGAAAATTGATTTTCTAAATTATAAAAAGAATGACTTAAGTATTGCACAAATATCTTTGGATTTAACTATGAAAAGCAATTTTATTGATTTAAAACAATTAAAATATAGCGAAGATAAAAATTTAATTTTAGTAGAAAAACTTGTAATCGATAAAAATTATATATCTTCTCTAAAAAATATTAAAATTAAGACTTTCTCAAATAATAAACTGAAGAATGATTTTACCTTGAATTTTGGAAAAAAGATTAAAATTTCTGGTAACAATTACGACGCTCAAAATTTAAATAAGTTTTTAATTAATAAATCTGAAAATAATATTCTTAAAAAAATTAATTCAGAAATAGAAATTGATATGAAAAATATAGACACACCTTTATCAAAAAAATTGAAAAATTTTAGATTAATAGGAAATATACAAAAAGGAAAATTTGCAAAAATTTCATCTAAAGGAGATTTTGGTGATAATAAATTTTTAGATATTAATATGAAAAATGATAAAAAAACTAAAAAAAAATATCTAGAAATTTACTCTGATTTGCCACAGCCTTTACTATCAGAATATAGTTTTTTTAAAGGTTTATCCGATGGTGTTTTAACTTATTCAGCAATTATAGAAGATGACACATCTACTTCAAAATTAGTTATTGATAATTTTAAAATAGTTAATGCTCCTGGTGTTGTAAAACTTTTATCTCTTGCAGATTTTGGAGGCCTTGCTGATTTAGCAGAGGGAGAGGGGTTATCTTTTGAAAAGCTAGAAATTAATATGAATAATGACAAAGGTTTTATAAAATTAAATGAACTTTTTGCAATTGGCCCAAGTATATCTGTTTTAATGGAAGGATACAAAACGCCAAGTGGTTTAACTAGTTTAAGAGGAACTTTGGTACCTGCTAAAAATTTAAATAAGCTTTTGTCTAAAATTCCAGTTATAGGAAAAATTATAATTCCAAAAGAAATAGGAGAAGGTTTGTTCGGAGTCAGTTTTAAAATGAAAGGCATGCCAGGTAAAATCAAAACTACAATCAATCCAATTAAGACGTTGACACCTCGTTTTATCACAAAAGCGTTAGAAAAATCAAAACAATCTAAATAATCTTAATGAGATAATGTTTCTTTTTGCCAAAAGAAATTTTCAAAACTTTATCACTTGCAAAATCATTTTTACTTATTACTTTATTTTCATCTGTTAAGACTTCATTATTTATTTTTAAAGCATTACTTTTGATGGCTCGTCTTACTTCACTTTTTGAGGACATAACTTTATTTAATACTAGTAGATCCAATATTTTAATTCCTTGATTTAGGTCATCTTTTTTAATTTTGATTTCCGGAAGATTCGATCCGAATCCACCTGACACAAAAGTTTCTTTAGCTGTTTTTTCAGCTTTTTTTGCAGCAGCTTCACCGTGCAATATCTTTGTTGCTTCATTGGCAAGAAGAATTTTTAATTTATTAATATTTTTTTCACTTTCAATTAATTGATTTACTTCATCAGATTTAATTTCAGTAAAAAAATTTAAAAAATTTTTAACATCTCTATCATCTGTATTTCTCCAGAACTGCCAATAGTCGTATGAAGAAAATAACTTTTCATTTAGCCAGACTGCACCTTTTTCAGTTTTTCCCATTTTAGCCCCTGAAGATAGAGTTATTAATGGAGTAGTAAGTCCGTAGGATTCTTTTTTTAGCATCCGTCTAATTAATTCAACTCCACTTACAATATTTCCCCACTGATCAGAACCACCAATTTGTAAAATACATTTATTTTTTTTAAATAGTTGATAAAAATCATACGCTTGTAAGATCATGTAATTAAATTCCATATAGCTAAGCGATTGTTCTCTTTCTAATCTTAACTTAACACTATCAAAAGTGAGCATTTTATTAATAGTGAAATGTTTTCCTACATCTCTTAAAAAATCAATGTAATTTAATTTTGCCAGCCAATCATAGTTATCTACGAAAATTGGTTTAGTCTTATTTTTTGATGTGTCTAAAACTTTAGTAAAGACCTGTTTAATATTTTTTATATTATTTTTGATTTCTTTCTGATTTAAAATTTTTCTAGTTGAATCTTTGCCTGAAGGATCTCCAATTAAAGTTGTACCTCCTCCTAATAGTATAATAGGTCTATGACCGTATTTTTGCATTAATTTCAAGACCATGATTTGCAATAAACTTCCAACGTGGAGACTACTTGCTGTGCAGTCAAAACCAATATATGCAGTTATTGATTGTTTATTACAAACACTATCCAGTTTCTCTAAATCAGTACATTGATTTAGATATCCACGTTCCTGCATTTCTAATAAAAAAGCATTTTTCATAGAACAATTTGTGTAATCCACTATTATACAAAAATTATTATAAATAAATAAAAATATGAACAAAGAATACACATCTTTAGGTTTAATGAGCGGTACTTCAGCCGATGGAGTAGATGCTTCAATTATTAAATCAGATGGAGAGAGCAATTATGAGGTTATTAAAGATCAATACTTCGAATATAATAATGAGATTTATCAAAAGATACACAGTTTAAAGGAAAAAATTAATGAAATAAGAGATTTAGAAAAATTTAGAAAAGATTTAAAAGAATTAGAAAGAAAAATTACTCTATTTCATGCCAACGTTGTAGGTAATTTTAATAAATATAAGTTAGATTTAGTTGGGTTTCATGGCCAGACAATTTTTCATGACTCTCAAAAAAAAGTTTCAAAACAACTTGGCGATGGAAAACTTTTATCCCAATTAACTAAAAAAAATATTGTTTATAATTTTAGACAAAATGATATTAAAAATGGAGGAGAGGGGGCGCCACTTGCACCAATATTTCATCAAATTGTTGTAACGAATAAAAAAATTGATTTACCTGTATGTATTTTAAATATTGGAGGTATATCAAATATTACTGTTGTTAAAGAACCGGTTGGATCATTTGGTTTTACCAGTCGAGATATTGGGCCCGGAAATTGTTTAATTGATTCCTGGGTAAGAAAAAATTCAAAAAAAAAAATTGATGAAAATGGATTTTTAGCTGCTAAAGGAAAAAGAAATGAGATAGTTTTTGAACAAGCTCAAGAACTATTTTCTAATAGGCCTAATCAAAATGTTTTATCTTTTGATGTAAATGATTTCGATGTATCTTTTGCTCGAGGTCTTTCTTTAGAGGATGGAGCTACTACTTTAACAGATTTTACAGCCTCAATCATAGGCGAGGCTTTAATGTCTATTTCATCAAATTTAAAAAAGAATATTTCCAAAGTCTTAATTTGCGGAGGAGGAAGAAAAAATAAAGTTTTAATTGAAAAAATAAAAAAAAATACCCTACCAAGTTTGATTATTCAATCAATCGATGACTATGGGGTTAATGGAGATCATATAGAGTCACAAGCATTTGCATTTCTTGCTATTAGATCAATTAAAAAACTACCTATTTCATTTCCTGATACTACTAGATGTAATAAACCTGTTTCCGGGGGTGAATTTATAAAATATTAAATTAATGCAGTTTTTTCTTTAATATATTTTTCTATTTCTAAGGTAAGTTCTTTTTCTTTATTCTTAAAAAAATGATTGGAATTTTTTATTTTTGAAAAATTTACCTCAACCCCTTTTTGACTTTTTATTCTGTTGTCTAATTCAATTATACTGTCCTTGGTAACTAACTCGTCATTTTCACTATATATAACCTGACCTGAAGTTGGGCAGGGAGCTAAAAATGAAAAGTCATAAACGTTAGGTTGAGGAGAAAGAGCAATAAAATTATTTACTTCAGGTCTTCTCATAATAAGCTGCATGCAGATTAATGAACCAAATGAAAACCCTGATACCCAACATTGACTATAATCTAAATTTTGTCTCTCTATCCAATCTAAAGCTGCCGCTGCATCTGACAATTCTCCTTGACCGTTATCAAAAATTCCGTCACTTTTTCCTACACCTCTAAAATTTACTTTAATAACAGAAAAACCATTTTCCAAAAAAATATTATACATTAATTGAACAATTCTATTATTCATTGTTCCGCCGTATTGGGGATGAGGATGCAAAACTATTGCCACTGGGGATCCAAATTTTGGATTCTTATAATATTTTGCCTCAAGTCTTCCTGCTGGTCCAGGAATAAAGATTTCTAAGCTTTTACTTTTAAGTTTCATTTTTTTTAATACTGATTATTATTCTCAAAAAAAGATTAAGTTTATATCACGTTTTGATGTGGCAAATATATTATTTTAAATCCGACTATTTTAATAGGAATTAGTTCAAAATTATTGTATTACAACATTAATTTTATGAAGCTAACAACTAAAGGCAGGTACGCCGTGATGGCTATGGCAGATCTCGCCTCTAATATAAACTCTGGACCAATTAGTTTAAGAGAAATATCTCTTAGACAAAATATTTCTGTAGCATACTTAGAACAAATTTTTATCAAACTAAAAAAAAGAAAACTCGTAAAAAGCTCAAGAGGAGCAACTGGTGGATATCTTTTAGAAAAACCTGCGTCAGAAATTAGGATATCTAATATAATTTTTGCTGTAGACGAAGAAGTCAAAATGCTCAATTGCAAAAAAAATTCTAAAAAAGGATGTAACAACAAGACAACAAAATGTATTACACATAATTTGTGGGATGAGTTAGACCAACATATTCATCAGTTTTTTGAAAAAGTAAAATTACAAGATTTAGTAAAAAAGGAATTGAATTAATCATGACAAATAATAATTTAGATTACAGTCAAGAGTATAAATATGGATTTACTACTGATATAGAAAACATAAAAGCCCCAAAAGGTCTTTCAGAAAAAACGATAAGATTTATTTCAAAAATTAAAAAAGAACCCAAATGGATGTTAGAATGGAGACTTAAAGCTTTTAATAGATTAAAGGTTTCTAAAGAACCTGATTGGCAAAAACCAAAATATCCAAAAATAGATTATCAAGATTTGTATTATTATTCAGCTCCAAAAAGTATGAAAGATAAGCCAAAAAGTTTGGATGAAGTAGACCCTAAACTTATTGAAACATATAATAAGTTAGGAATTCCATTAAATGAACAAAAAAAATTAAGTGGAGTTGCAGTCGATGCGGTATTCGATTCGGTTTCGGTTGCAACGACTTATAAAGATGAATTAACAAAAAAAGGTATTATTTTTTGTCCTATTTCTGAAGCTATTCAAAAACATCCAGATTTAGTTAAAAAATATTTAGGCTCTGTGATTCCAATCAGTGATCATTATTTTGCAACGCTTAACTCAGCTGTTTTTACTGACGGATCTTTTGTTTACATTCCTCCTAACACGAGGTGTCCTATGGAGTTATCTACTTATTTTAGAATTAATGCATCTGAAACAGGTCAATTTGAAAG
This sequence comes from uncultured Pelagibacteraceae bacterium, assembly GCA_902598595.1. GTDB lineage: Bacteria > Pseudomonadota > Alphaproteobacteria > Pelagibacterales > Pelagibacteraceae > Pelagilacustribacter. The sequence goes on along the minus strand of CACKCD010000004.1, from coordinate 14,413 downwards.
AACTTTAATTATCGCTGATAAAGGCAGTTATGTAAGTTATTTAGAAGGGTGTACTGCACCTATGAGAGATGAAAATCAATTACACGCTGCTAATGTAGAGCTTATTGCATTAGATGATGCTGAAATTAAATATTCAACAGTTCAAAATTGGTACCCGGGAGATAAAGATGGAGTTGGTGGAATTTATAATTTTGTAACTAAACGAGGTGCCTGTAGAGGAAAAAATTCAAAAATTTCTTGGACTCAGGTTGAAACAGGCTCAGCAATAACTTGGAAATACCCTAGTTGTATTTTACAAGGAGATAATTCTGTAGGAGAATTTTATTCTATAGCAATTACCAATAACCATCAAAAGGCTGATACTGGAACTAAAATGATACATTTAGGAAAAAATACAAAAAGTAAAATTATTTCAAAAGGAATATCAGCTGGTAAAGCCGATAATACTTATAGAGGATTAGTCGACATAGGAAGAAAAGCTTTGAATTCGAGAAATTACACACAATGTGACTCTTTACTAATGGGCAATGAGTGTGGAGCCCATACTGTTCCATATATTAAAAATAAGAACTCTTCTTCTACAATTGAACATGAGGCTACAACATCAAAAATAAACGAGGATCAATTATTTTATTGTAATCAAAGAGGATTAAACCAAGAAGAAGCTGTAAGCTTGATAGTTAATGGTTTCTGCAAAGAAGTGCTCCAACAACTTCCCATGGAATTTGCTGTAGAAGCTCAAAAGCTAGTTGGTATCAGCCTTGAAGGAAGTGTGGGTTAATGGAAAACAGATTTCATTTAGCAATACCAGCAGGGGATCTAGACAAAGCAATTAAATTTTATTGTGAAGTTCTAGGCTGTGAAAGAGGAAATTCAGAATTTAAATATCCCGATGCTTGGGCAGACATAAACTTTTGGGGAAATGAATTAACTTTGCACGCAACAGATCCAGATAAAAGAAATATTAGCGAACGTCACAATGTAGATATGGGAAATGTCACTGTTCCTCATTTTGGAGTTCACTTAGACAATGTGACATTTCAAACTCTAAAACAAAGACTAATTGATAAAAAGATAAAATTTATTGACCCTCCTTACATTAGATTTAAAGGAGAAGATATTGAACAAGAAACCATGTTTCTAGAGGATCCAAATGGCAATTGTATGGAAATAAAAACAATGAAGAATCCAAACACACTATTTAAAAAATAAAGCAACATGAATTTAGAAACCAAGTTAAATGAATACAAAAACAATATAGAGGAACTCAAATCAATTGAGAGTCTCGAGGTTTATAGATGGCTGATGTCTTTAGGGGAAAAATTGAACGATGATCCTTTAAGTGAAGAAAAAAGAATAGAAAAAAATAAAGTAAAAAAATGTCAATTTGATTTATTTGTAGATTATGAAAATGGAAAATTTAAAGCATGGAGTAAGGCAATGGTCGCAGCGGGATATGCATATGTGTTAATAGATATATTTAACTCTTTAAAATTAGACCAAGCAAAAAAAATCACTGTCGACGATTTTAAAAAAATAAAGATGGATGAACTACTTACCATGAATAGAAAAACAGGTTTTTTTGAGATGATAGAAATGATGATTGTAAAAATAAAAAATGTTAGAAATTAAAAATTTAAAAGCATCAATTAATAATAAAGATATACTAAAAGGTTTTAACCTAAAGATTCTTCCAGGAGAAGTTCATGCCATTATGGGCCCAAATGGTTCTGGTAAAAGCACATTAGCAAATATTCTATCTGGTAAAGAAGGATATACAATTTCTGGAGATTTAAAATATCAAGGAAGCAGACTTGATGAAATACCTATAGACGAAAGAGCTCAAAAAGGAATTTTTTTAGCCTTTCAATACCCCACAGAAATTCCAGGAGTTAATACAAGTAATTTTCTTAGAACATCATTAAATAAGGTGCGGAAAGCACAAGGAAAAAAAGAATTAGATGCTTTATCATTTTTAAAAATTGTTAAGGAAAAATCAAATGAACTGGGAATGGATGAAAAAATGTTATCCAGACAACTGAATGTAGGTTTCTCAGGGGGAGAAAAGAAAAAAAATGAAATTTTACAAATGAAAATTTTAGATCCAAATTTAATAATTCTTGATGAAACAGACTCCGGTCTTGATATAGATGCTTTAAAAATTGTAGCAGAGGGAGTAAATTCATCGAGAAATAGTAAAAAATCTTTTCTTGTTATTACGCATTACCAAAGATTATTAAATTTTATTAAACCAGACTTTGTTCACGTACTTTCAGACGGCAGAATAATTAAGTCTGGAACTAAAGATCTTGCAATAGAATTAGAAAAAACGGGTTATAAAGGAATCAATTAAAATGCTTAACTATAAAATTAATTCTGATGAAATTGATAAAATTGGAAATTTTACAGAAGAAGAAAGGAATTTTAGATTAAAGAATTTAGATTATTTCAATGATATTGGATTTCCAAATAAAAAAAATGAAGATTGGAAATTTTCAGATTTAAAGGCAATTGTCTCAAAAAATTTTAGTAAACTAGATATACAATTATCAAAATCTAAAAAACAAAAAGTGGATTTTATTAAAGATTTTGAACATAACTATATTGTAGTAGTTAATGGAGAATTAACTATTAGCGATTTTAAATACGAAGAAAAAAGTAATATAACATTAAAATCTTTTACTAACAATAATTATTCAAATAAAAAAGAAAAAAATCCTCTTATCAATTTAAATCATGCTTTATCTAATAAAGGTTTTTTTTTAGAGATCAAAGAAAACTATAGATTTAAAAAAATTTTAGTAATTTATTATTTATTTACAAAAGACTTAGATGAAAATATATTAAATAGTAAAAATAGAATTAAAATTGGAAAAAATTCTGAACTTCATTTATTAGATTACTTTGTGAACGACTCAAAAAAGAATTTTTTTAACAATGTGCACGAAGATATTATATTAGAAAATTCTGCTATTTTAAAAAATATTTACCTTCAAAATAGTAAAAGTTCAGGTTATTTTCACAAGTATTCAAAAAATAAATTACTTACTGGATCACATTATACTTCTTTCATTTTTCCAGCTGGTTTAAAATTTAATAAATTAGATCTAGAATTTAATTTAGAGGGTGAAAGAAGTGAATGTAATTTACAATCTGCTTCTTTTTTAGATGGCATAGACCATCAAGAGATTAAAACGCGAATAAATCATTTATCTCCAAATTGTAAAAGTCATCAAAAAGTAAAAAATGTGCTAAATGCTCAAAGTAAAGGTGTTTATCAAGGAAAAATATTTGTTAAAGATGTAGCTCAAAAAACAGATGCTTATCAATTAAGTAAAGCAATTTTATTAAGCGAAAATTCGGAATTTGACTCAAAACCAGAATTAGAAATTTATGCAGACGATGTGAAATGTTCTCATGGGTCTACATCAGGCAATTTAGATAAAGACTCGATTTATTATTTGATGACTAGAGGTTTAAACCAACTAGAATCCAAGCAATTATTAATAAACGCTTTTTTAAATGAAATAGCCGATACAATTAAAAGTAATTCAATAAGAAATTTTATTAAAACTAAAATGGAGACTCAATTACTAAATGGATATAAAAAACATTAAATCAGAATTTCCAATTTTTAAGAGAAAAATAAATGGTAAGCCCTTAGTTTATCTAGATAGCGCTAATTCATCTCAAAAACCAAAAGCTGTTATAAATAGAATGACAAATTTTTATGAAACCGAGTTTTCAAATGTAGGAAGAAGTGTTCATTCATTAGCTGTGAAAGCAACTAACAGATTTGAAGAGTCTAGAGATAAAGTTCAAAAATATTTAAATGCAAAACATAGAGAAGAAATTATTTTTACTAAAAGCGCAACTGAGTCGATTAATTTAATCGCTTCATCTTTTGGGGAAAAATTTATAAAAGAAGGAGACGAGATTTTGATAACAGAATTAGAACATCATTCAAATTATGTACCTTGGCATTTTATAAGACAAAAAAAGGGTACAAAAATTAAATTTGCACCTGTTAATGAAAGAGGAGAAGTTGAAATCGATGAGATAAAAAAACTTATTAATTCTAAAACAAAAATAATAGCTATCACCCATATATCAAATGTAACTGGGGCTATAACACCACTAAAAAAGGTTGTAGATCTAGCAAAAGAAAAAAAAATTCCTGTTTTAGTAGATGGAACTCAAGGAGCTCCACATTTAAAAATAGACATTCAAGAAATAGATTGTGATTTTTATGCTATATCATGTCATAAAATGTATGGTCCGAATGGATTAGGAATTCTTTATGCGAAAAAAAAATGGCTTGAAGAATTGCCACCTTACCAAGGTGGTGGCGGGATGATAAGTGAAGTGCTTAAAGATAAAGTTTCTTTTGCTGACTCACCAACTAAATTCGAAGCAGGAACTTTGCAAACTGCTGAAGTAGTAGCTTTTTCTGAAGCAATAAATTTTATTGAAAAGTTAGGAATTAAAAATATTCAAAATCATGAAAATGAAATTTTGGAATACGGTATTGAAAAATTAAAAAAAAATAACTCAGTAAACATAATCGGCGACCCTAAAGAAAGAGTTTCAGTACTAAGTTTTACCATCAAAGGTATACATCCCCATGACATAGCAACAATTTTAGATGAGGATGGGGTTGCCATCAGAGCAGGCCATCATTGTTGTCAAATATTACATGACAAGATAGGTATATCAGCAACCGCAAGAGCTTCTATTGGAGTTTATAATTCTAAAGAAGACATAGATATATTATGTAACGCCATCAATAATTGTAAGAAAGTTTTTAATATTTAAATGGAACTCAAAGAATTATACCAAGAAGTAATTTTAGATCACGCAAAAAACCCTCGCAATAAAGGTAAGTGTGAAAATTATAATCATGATGCAAAAGCTCATAATCCTCTATGTGGTGACAAAGTTCATATTTATTTAAATTTAGATAAAGATAAAAATATAAAAGGTTTGAGTTTTGAAGGTGAGGGTTGCGCAATTTCTTTGGCCTCAGCATCTATTTTGACCGACACTCTAAAAGGAAAAGATTTATCATTTACAAAAAAAGTTACTGATGATTTTTTAAATATGCTTAAAAATAAGAGTAAGATAACTTTAAATAGCTTATCAGAAGACCAAGTAACTACAATTAATTCACTATCTGGAGTTCATGAATTTCCTATGAGAATAAAATGTGCTACAATGGCGTGGCACACATTATTGTCAGCTATTGAAAAAAAAAATATTTAATATGAGCGATCTAAAAGAAAAAATAATTAAAGAAATAAAGAAGATCTATGATCCTGAAATACCAGTAAATATTTATGAACTAGGTTTGATATATAAAATAGAAATAATCGATAAAAAAAAGGTAAATATTGATATGACTTTAACGACTCCTAATTGCCCAGTGGCAGACAGTTTGCCAAAAATGGTTAAAAACAATATACTAAAGATCGAAGGTATTTCAGATGTAGACTTAAATTTAGTCTGGGATCCTCCATGGACAAAAGATAAAATGTCAGAAGCAGCAAAATTAGAATTAAATTTATGAGCGAGAAAGTAATAAAACTTAGCGACAAAGCAGTAAATAGAATTAAAGAAATTATGTCTCAAGCCCAAAACTCAACTATAGGGGTTAGAGTGGGTGTAAAATCTGGAGGTTGTGCAGGCATGTCATATGTTATGGAGTATGCAAAGGAAGTTAAACCAAATGAAGAAGTTATAGAAGATAAAGGAGTGAAAGTTTTAATAGATCCAAAAGCTATAATGTACCTTTTAGGCACAGAAATGGATTATAAAAAAGAAAAGTTTTCATCTCAATTTGTTTTTAAAAATCCAAATGAGACAGAGAGATGTGGATGTGGAGAGTCTTTTAAAGTTTAAACTATCCGCTATAGTACATTTCAAACTCAATAGGGTGTGGAGTATGTTCAAACTTATAAATTTCTTGAAATTTTAAATCAATATAAGCATCAATCTGATCATCTGTAAAAACACCACCTTGAGTTAAAAACTTTCTATCTTTATCAAGATTTTCCATTGCTTCCCTTAATGAACCACATACAGTAGGTAATTTTTTTACTTCACTTTCAGACAATGTATATAAATCTTTATCGAAAGATTTACCTGGATCTATTTTATTCTTAATTCCATCAATTCCTGCCATTAACATTGAGGCAAATGTTAAGTAAGGATTACCAGCAGCATCAGGGAATCTAATTTCCATTCTAGCAGCTTTAGGATTATTAATGATTGGAATTCTGCATGATGCAGATCTATTTCTTGCTGAGTAGGCTAAAATAACAGGGGCTTCAAAACCAGGTATTAGTCTTTTATAGCTGTTTGTAGTAGCATTAGAAAAAGCGTTGATAGCTTTAGCGTGTTTCAAGATTCCTCCAATGTAGTATAAAGCGGTTTTAGATAAACCAGAATATTCTTTACCCATAAAAACTGGTGTATTCCCTTTCCAAATCGATTGGTGACAGTGCATACCAGATCCATTATCACCTTTAACAGGTTTAGGCATAAAAGTAGCTGTTTTACCAAAAGAGTGGGTAACCATTTGAACTGCATATTTGTAGAGTTGAAGATTATCAGCCATATCAGTTAAGGTTCCAAAATACATACCAAGCTCGTGTTGGCTTGGAGCGACCTCGTGATGGTGTTTTTCTACTTTTACACCCATATCTCTAAGAGCTTTTAAATATTCTCCTCTCATATCTTGAGCACTATCTACAGGAGGGACAGGAAAATATCCTCCTTTAACTCCTGGTCTGTGACCCATGTTACCATTTTCGTATTTTTTTCCGGTATTGTAAGGACCTTCAGAACTATCAATGCTAAAACTTGTTTCGTTCATGTCATTTTTAAATCTCACATCGTCAAATACAAAAAACTCTGGCTCAGGACCAAAATAAGATTTGTCTCCAATTCCAGATTTTTTTAGGTATGCCTCAGCTTTTTTTGCAGTTCCTCTTGGATCTCTTTCGTATGGGTCTTTTTTTACGGCATCAAGAATATCACAAAAAATATTGAGCGTTGTATGAGAATTAAAAGGATCAATAATAGGTCTAGACAAGTCAGGTTTTAAAAGCATGTCTGACTGATTAATAGCTTTCCAACCAGCAATTGATGATCCGTCAAAAAAAACACCATCATTTAATAAATCATCATCTACAACAGTGGCATCCATAGTTACATGTTGAAGTTTTCCTCTAGGATCAGTAAATCTTAAATCAACAAATTCTACTTGTTTGTCTTTCATTAATTTAAGAATATTTTTTGAACTCATTTAATCTTTTGTCCTTTGTATTGGTTAATTTTTATTGAACATACATAAGTATTGCTTTCAATATATAATAATTAGTATATATCAGCTATGCATTTTATTCATAATACAATCATTACTTGAAATGAGAGAAGCTAAATCAGGGGATATATTACTTTTAACCTTACTAGGTTTGATTTGGGGTTCCTCGTTTTTTAACATTAAAATTGCTACTTATTCCTATGAACCATTCACTCTAGCTTTAATAAGAGTAATTTTTGCAAGCTTACCTTTATTAATTCTTTGTTGGTATAAAAAGATAAAAGTTTTGGCATTTTCAGAAAATTGGAAACCATATGCACTTATTGGCCTTTGCAACATCGCAATCCCATTTACTTTAATTGCTATCGGAACCGCTAAGATAAATAGTTATTTAGCTGCTATGTTAATGAGCACCACACCAATGAGCGGGTCAATTCTTGCCCATTTTTTTACAAAAGATGAGAAAATTACTTTGTTAAAATCTATTGGAATTTTAATTGGTTTTTTAGGAATACTATTTTTATTTTTTGACAAATTGATCATAAATGAAAGTAATTTTATTTATGTATTAATTACCATTCTAGGATCCACATTTTATTCTATAGGCGGGATCTTAACTTTAAAATTAAAAGCAAAAGGTAATGAGAATGTTACTACATCCACAACACTCTGGTCAGTAATTTTTCTACTTCCTTTATCAATGATATTTGAAACTCCATGGCAATCAACTCCTTCGTTAGAGTCCACTTTAGCGCTATTATATCTTGGAGTGGTTGCCACTGGATTGGCTTGGTTGATTAGATTTAGGATTTTAACTGTAAATGGTTTGGTTTTTCAGACTCAAGTAGCTTATTTAATTCCAATTTTCGGAGTTTTATTTGGATATTTTTTAATGGATGAAATAATTACTTGGAGAGTTTTAATTTCATTGATTATAATAATATTAGGTATTTATATTGTTAAAAAAAATAACAAGGGTTTAAAGAAATAAAATGCAGACAGAGTCAATTGAATTAAGTTTTTTATCAATTTTTGCATTTATAACTTTCTTCGTTTTTTTAATAGTAAGCAAATATTTTAATTCATCAAATAATAGCAATCTCATAGATACAGATTTTTTAAAGCCTCAGGCATTTCATAGCGAAGCAATTCCTAGAAGTGGAGGACTAGCAAGCATAATTTCTTTATTTGTATTTTTTGGAATTTACTATCTTCTTTATTCAAAAATTCTTTACGAATATATTTTTTTATGTACTAGTTTATTTTTACTTGGATATTTAGATGACTTAAAAATCATGATTAGTCCAAAAAAAAGATTACTAATGATGATATTATTTCTAATTATTTTGATAAATTTTTTACAAATAGAAATTAAGCACATGGATTTAATTTTTTTAAATTTATGGCTAGAAAATAAATTTTTTTCAATTATTTTTGTTCTATTGTGCTTTTTATTCATAATAAACGGCGCAAATTTAGTTGATGGTTTTAATGGGCTTTTAACAATAAATTTAATAATTATTAATTCTGTTTTGCTTTTTATAAATTTAAATAATGAAAGATTTGAATTTTCATTTCTTTTAACTGCTCAAATTATTATCCTGATTTCTTTTCTTCTCTTTAATTTTCCAAAAGCTAAAATGTTTTTGGGAGATAGCGGGTCATATTTATTTGGGTCATTAGTGGCACTAAATACAATTATTACAGATAATTTAAATTCAAATGTTTCTTCATTTTTTCTTTGTATTTTACTATCTTATTTGTTTTTTGAAGTTTTCTTTTCTTTTTTTAGAAAATTATATCAAAAAAAATCTCCAGTCTTACCAGACAAAGAGCATTTACATATGCTTTCTTACTTAAAAGTTTCAAGAATTTTTGGGATTGATAAGGGAAATTATACAAATTCAATTATCATTAATTTTGTTTTCTCTATATTAGTTTTACCTAGTCTATATTTTGCTGATAACAGTTTAATTTGTAAGTATTGGTTTTTTTTATTAATTTTAATTTATACATTGATTTATATTCGACTTTATCGTTTAACAAAAAATTAAATTGATATATAAAACATCAATTGTAATTTGGGCAAGTGGCGGAATTGGTATACGCGCTGGTCTTAGAAACCAGTGCCGCAAGGCTTAAGAGTTCGAGTCTCTTCTTGCCCACCAGAAAAAGTTATGAAAGTAGAAATACAGTCAAAAAAAGGTCTTAGAACAATTTTATCTGTGATAGTTGATAAGAAGACAATCCAAAATAAAATGGACGAAAGACTTAATGAATTACAAAAGGAAGTTTCCTTAAAAGGTTTTAGAACAGGTAAAGTTCCTCCATCAGTTATTAAAAGTCAATTTGGTAAATCTATATATGGAGAGGTGATAGACAAAATTTTAAGAGAAACTTCTGCAAAAGCTATAGAAGAAAAAAAAATAAAACTAGCTGGTCAGCCTAAAATAGATTTAAAAACTTTTGGAGAAGGTAAAGATTTGAACTATGAATTACAGATAGATTCTCTACCAGATATTAAACTTAAATCTTTCGAAAAGTACAAGGCTGTTGAATACAAAGTTAAAATTGAAGACAAAATAATTGATGATAAATTAAAGGAAATATCAGTTCAAAATAAACAATTCAAAGATAAAAAAGAAACAGAAAAAGCCAAAATTGGGGACCAAGTAGTTTTTGATTATTCAGCAACAGTGGATGGAAATAAATTTGAAGGAAGCGAGGGAAAAGGTGTTCAACTTGAACTTGGAAAAGATTTATTTTTAAAAGGTTTTGATCAACAATTAGTAGACGTCAAAAAAGGTGATATAAAAATTTTAGACTCAATATTGCCTGCTAATCATCCCAAAAAAGAGCTTGCTAACAAAAAAACGAAGTTTGAGTGTAAAATTTTAAATGTAAAAGAGTCCATAGATAATAAGATCGATGATAATTTTGCAAAAATTATGGGAGCTAAAGATTTAGAAGATCTAAAAAAATTGATTGAGAAACAAATTTCTAGTCAATATTTACAGGCGTTGAACTCGATAACAAAAAAGGAAATTTTAGATCAAATAGAAAAAAATCATGAATTAGATCTTCCTAAAAACTTAATTGACCAAGAGGTTTCAATAATGACACAAAGGCTAAAAGATGCAGATAAAGAAAAACATAAAGCTAATAATGAAAAGATTGCAAAATCTAGAATCAAGTTAGGTTTGCTTCTAAATGAATATGGGGAAAAAAATAATCTTAAAGTTTCTGATGAAGAGGTAAAATCCGAAATTCAAAAACAAATAAAAGGTATGCCTGGTCAAGAAAAAATGGTTCTAGAATATTACAAAAAAAACCCAAGTGCGTCTCAAAGCTTAAAAGGTTCTATTTATGAAGAAAAAATTATTAATTTAATAAAGTCAAAAATTAAACTTGAAATTAAAAATGTAAATACTAAGGAGGCTGAAAAAATTATTTCAGAATTTAATAAGCCTAAAGTTGGTCAAAGCAATACTAAGAAAATGGATTCCTCTGAAAAAAATAGATCAAAATCAAAAAAAATTAGTAAAAAGTAACCAATAGTTGTATAAAGCCCTTTATGAGTCGTAATAATGAAGAAAAAATGAATAACTTAATTCCTATGGTTGTTGAGCAGACAAGCAAAGGAGAAAGAGCTTATGATATTTATTCTAGGCTTTTAAAAGAAAGAATAGTTTTTTTAGTAGGACCAGTTAATGATAATGTTGCTTCATTAGTAACAGCTCAACTTTTATTCTTAGAGTCTGAAAATCCAAATAAAGAGATAAGTTTTTATATCAACAGTCCCGGTGGTCTTGTTACCGCAGGTTTAGGGATTTATGATACTATGCAATATATTAATTCACCAGTTTCCACTTTGTGTATCGGCCAAGCTTCATCAATGGGGTCTTTCTTATTAGCAGCCGGTGAAAAAGGTAAAAGATTTTCATTGCCAAATTCAAGAATTATGGTGCATCAACCCTCAGCAGGATTTCAAGGTCAAGCAACTGATATACAAATCCATGCTAAAGAAATTCTTGCATTAAAAGAAAGATTAAACAAAATATATTCTAAACATACCGGCAAGCCAGTAGAAGAAATTTCTAAGGCTTTAGAAAGGGATAATTTTATGACTGCAGAAGACGCTAAAAAATTTGGTTTAATAGACTCTGTTGTGGAAAAAAGAAAATAAAACACAATATATTGAATTACTTACAACTTCAGCTTGATAAGAATAATTGAGACATTTATTATATAAATATTGATTCGATATGACTGAAAAAAATAATAAAAATATTCTTTATTGTTCTTTTTGTGGAAAGAGCCAACACGAAGTAAGAAAACTCATTGCAGGTCCAACGGTATTTATTTGTGATGAGTGTGTAGAACTTTGTATGGACATCATTAAAGAGGAAAATAAAAGTTCATTAGTAAAACATCAAGATGGAGTTCCAACTCCAAAGGAAATATGTAATGTTTTAGATGATTATGTGATTGGCCAAAAATTTGCAAAAGAAATTTTATCAGTAGCTGTTCATAATCATTATAAAAGATTAAGCCATGAAACAAAAAATAATAAAGATATAGAATTATCAAAATCTAACATTCTTTTGGTTGGACCGACTGGTTGCGGTAAAACTTTATTAGCACAAACACTTGCAAGAATTTTAGATGTACCTTTTACTATGGCCGATGCGACTACATTAACAGAAGCGGGCTATGTCGGTGAAGATGTAGAAAACATTATTTTAAAACTATTACAAGCTGCTGATTATAATGTTGAGAAAGCTCAGAGAGGAATTGTGTATATTGATGAAGTTGACAAAATAAGTAGAAAATCTGAAAATCCATCTATTACAAGAGATGTTTCTGGAGAAGGAGTGCAACAAGCATTACTTAAAATTATGGAAGGAACAATTGCAAGCGTGCCACCTCAAGGAGGCAGAAAACACCCTCAACAAGAATTTTTACAAGTCGACACAACTAATATATTATTTATTTGCGGAGGAGCTTTCGCAGGGCTTGACAAATTAATTGATAATAGAGGAAAAGGTAGCTCGATAGGTTTTGGTGCTAAAGTTAAAAATCAAAAAGAACAATCGTTATCAGAAATTATGAAAAAATTAGAACCAGAAGATTTAATTAAATATGGTTTAATTCCAGAATTTATTGGTAGAATGCCAATTATTGCAACATTAAATGATCTAGACGAGAAATCATTAATAAAAATTTTACAAGAACCAAAAAATTCATTAATAAAACAATATAAGAGATTGTTTGAGTTTGAAAATGTCGAACTTGAATTTCAAGAAGACGCAATTTCAGAAATTGCTAAAAAAGCTATTTCCAAAAAAACTGGAGCTAGAGGTCTAAGATCAATTTTGGAAAATATCCTTTTAAAAACAATGTTTGAATTACCTGACATGGAGGATGTAATGAAAGTAACAGTTGATAAACCTTCAGTCAAAGGAGATTCTGAACCAATTATCACTTACGGCAAAAAACAATCAACATCAGTGGCATAGACACAATTTGTTTCTTGAAATAATCATAATAATTGCCATATAAGTTAAATATGAAAGCTTCTTATATAAAACCATTATTACCATTAAGGGACATAGTAATATTTCCATCAATGGTAGTTCCATTATTTGTAGGAAGAGAAAAATCTATCAAAGCTTTACAAGAGGTAATGAAATCTGACAAATCAATCGTTTTAGTAACTCAAAAAAATTCTGAGATAGATGACCCTGAAGAAAAAGATCTTTTTGGTTATGGTTGTTTAAGCAAAGTTCTTCAGCTTTTAAAATTGCCTGACGGTACTGTTAAGGTATTAGTAGAAGGAGAAAAAAGAGTTAAGATATTAAAACACAATAAAAAAGACGATAAATTTTTAACTTGCGAAGTAGAAGTTGCAGAAGATCAAAATATTTCAAAAGATTTGGATACTTTTGCTATGGGTTTAGTTAAAAAATATGAAAAATTACTTATCTTAAATAAAAAAGATTTTAATGACGCTACAAATACTTTGAATAATCTTAAAAATGCTTCACAAGTAGCAAATAATATTTCATCAAATTTAAATATTCAAATTCATGAAAAACAAGAACTTCTAGAAATCTTAGATTTAAAAAAGAAGTTAGAAAAAATTTATTCAATTATTGAAAAAGAAACTAGTGTTCTATCAGTAGAAAAAAAAATTAGAGGTAGAGTAAAAAATCAGATGGAAAAAACTCAAAGAGAGTATTACTTGAATGAACAATTGAAGGCTATCCAAAAAGAACTTGGTGAAATAGATGAAGGTAAAGATGAATTAACAAATCTTTCAAAAGCTATAGCGAATGCAAAAATGCCAAAACTAGCAAAAGAAAAATGTTTGTCTGAATTAAAAAAATTAAAATCTATGAGCCCTATGTCGGCTGAAGCTACTGTAGTAAGAAACTATTTAGATTGGATGACAGAATTACCTTGGTCTCAAAAATCGAAAATAAATACTGATTTAAAAAATGCGCAAAAAATATTAGACGAAGACCATTACGGCTTAGAAAAAGTTAAAGAGAGAATAATTGAATTTTTAGCTGTGCAAAAAAGAATTCAAAAAATGAAAGGACCAATTTTATGCTTAGTTGGACCACCAGGAGTAGGAAAAACTTCTCTAGGTAAATCAATTGCAAAAGCAACTAATAGAAAATTTATTAGAATTTCTCTCGGAGGAATAAGAGATGAGGCAGAAATTAGAGGGCATAGAAGAACTTACATAGGTTCATTGCCAGGAAAAATAATACAAATGATGAAAAAAGCTGGCACCAAAAATCCACTTTTTTTATTGGATGAGATTGATAAGGTTGGAAATGATTATAGAGGTGATCCTTCCTCAGCATTACTGGAAGCTTTAGATCCAGAACAAAATAAAGAATTCAACGACCATTATTTAGAAGTTGATTATGATTTGTCAGATGTAATGTTTGTGACTACAGCAAATACTTTGAATATTTTACCTCCTTTACTTGATAGAATGGAAGTGATTAGATTATCAGGATATACTGAAGACGAAAAAGTAAATATTTCTCAAAAATTTTTAATTCCCAAACAAAG
>CACKCD010000003.1 GCA_902598595.1 uncultured Pelagibacteraceae bacterium | reverse complement strand
AGCGCTTCCCAATTAGATGGATTTCGACAAGAGGTAAATAAAGGAGGTCTTTCTTCTTACCCTCACCCATGGCTAATGCCGAATTTTTGGCAGTTTCCAACTGTCTCTATGGGTCTTGGCCCTATCATGGCAATTTACCAAGCGAGATTTTTAAAATATTTAATTAATAGAGGTTTAGTTAAAGATGAGGGAAGAAAAATCTGGGTCTTCTTAGGTGACGGAGAAATGGATGAGCCCGAATCTCTAGGGGCTATTGGATTAGCTGCAAGAGAAAAACTAGATAATTTAATTTTTGTTATTAATTGTAATTTACAAAGATTAGACGGACCAGTTAGAGGTAATGGAAAAATTATTCAAGAGCTTGAAGGCAGTTTTAGAGGTTCAGGTTGGAATGTGATCAAAGTTATCTGGGGGTCATACTGGGATCAATTGTTAGCAAAAGATAAAACAGGTCTTTTAATAAAACGTATGAATGAATGTCTAGATGGAGAGTACCAGGCTTTTAAGGCTAAAGGTGGTTCGTATGTTAGAGAAAAATTTTTTGGAAAATATCCTGAACTAAAAGAGCTTGTTTCTTCAATGACAGACAAAGATATTTGGAAATTAAATAGAGGTGGCCATGATCCACATAAAGTTTACGCAGCATACGATGCCGCAATGAAAAATAAAGGTTCTCCGACGGTAATTTTAGCTAAAACAATTAAGGGTTATGGGATGGGTAAGACAGGTGAAAGTGTTAATACTACTCATCAACAAAAGAAGCTAGATGAGCAAGATTTACTTTATTACAGAGACAGATTCAAAGTTCCACTTACAGATAATCAAGTAAAAAACATTGAATATTATAAGCCTAAAGAAGACTCAGAAGAAATTAAGTATTTAAAAGATAAAAGATTAAAACTAGGTGGATTTATTCCAGAAAGATCATCTTTTGCTAAACAAATTAAAGCACCACCAAAAGATATTTTTGATACCTTCATGAAATCAACTGGTGAGAAAGAAATGTCAACTACTATGGCGCTTGTTAGAATGATGACAGCTTTACTTAGAGACAAAAATGTTTCTCCAAGATTAGTTCCTATAATTCCAGATGAAGCAAGAACTTTTGGTATGGAAGGATTTTTTCAAAAAATTGGAATTTATGCTCACGAAGGTCAAAAATACGAACCTGTTGACTCAGAACAATTAAGCTCTTACCGAGAAGATAAAAGTGGTCAAGTATTGGAAGAAGGTATTAATGAATCTGGAGCAATGTCTTCATGGATTGCTGCTGGTACTGCTTATACTAATCATGATATCGAAATGATACCTATATACATTTTTTATTCTATGTTTGGATTTCAAAGAGTAGGAGATCTTGCTTGGGCAGCAGGAGACTCACAGGCTAGAGGGTTTTTAATCGGAGCTACAGCAGGACGAACGACACTCGCAGGAGAGGGTCTTCAACACCAAGATGGCCATAGTCATTTATTAGCATCGAATATTCCAAATTGTATTAGTTACGATCCAACTTTTGCTTATGAAATGGCAACAATATTTCGAGAAGGAATTAAAAGAATGCACGAGAAAAAAGAAAATATTTTTTATTATATCACAGCTATGAATGAAAATTATTCACATCCTGAAAAACCTAAGGGTAGTGATGAGGGAATTTTAAAAGGCATGTATTTATTTAAAGAGGGTGGAAACAAAGGAAAAACAAAAGTTCAATTACTTGGTTCAGGAACAATTCTTAGAGAGATTATTGCAGCTTCAAAAATTTTATCAAAGGAATATAATATTGATGCTGATATATGGAGTGTTACTAGCTTTAACGAACTTAGAAGAAACGGGATGGAAACTGAGAGAGTAAATCTTTTAAACCCTAAAGAAAAACCAAAAAAAACGTATGTACAAAAATGTTTAGATAAGCGAGAGGGACCAATTATTGCAGCTTCAGATTACACTAGAGCATTTGCTGATCAGATAAGACCTTACACAGATAAAACGTTTTACTCTTTTGGTACTGATGGCTATGGAAGAAGTGACACAAGAAAAAATTTAAGAAAGTTTTTTGAAGTTGATAAAGAACATATTGTTGCTTTTACACTTAGTGCTCTTGTAAAAGAACAGCTAATTGCTTCTAAAGATGCAGAAAAAGCAATTAAAAAATTTAAAATAGATAAAAATAGAGATTTTCCAGCTAATTTATAAATGACTAAAATAAAAATTTCTGTTCCTGATATGGGTGACTTCAAGGATGTCGAAATTATTGAAGTATTGGTAAAAGATGGCCAAACTATAAATAAGAATGATTCTCTTATTACATTAGAAAGTGATAAATCTAGTGTTGAGGTGCCATCTACTCACTCAGGTAAAATAGAAAAAGTAAATGTGTCTGTCGGAGACAAAGTAAATAAAGGTGATACTATTTTAACTCTAGATTCAACCGAAAGTACAAAAGAAGTTAAGAAAGAAGTTAAAATGGTAGAAAAAGAGTCAAAAAAAGTAAAAGTCCCTCAAAAAATTGCATCTCCAATAATATCTGCACCTGAAGTCCCAAGAAGTGGTAAAAGTTCAGCAAGCCCCAAAGTAAGAAAATTTGCTCGAGAACTTGGAGCTGATATTTCTGCAGTACAAGGCACTCAAAGATTAGGACGTGTATCAGAAGATGATGTAAAAAATTTTGTAAGATCACAAGTTACTGTAAGTGGAGGTAAAGTTGAGAAGAAAAAATATGTTGAAGAATATTCTCATGAAGAATTTGGTGAAATTCAAATAAAAGATATACCAAGAGTAAAAAAGTTATCTGGACCTCATTTAGTAAGATCTTGGACTGAAATTCCCCATGTGACACAACATGAAGAGATAGATATTACGGAGATGGAGCAGTTTAGATCTTCTTTATACGACTATTACTCTGGTGAAAAAATAAAAGTCACACCATTAGCATTTATTGCAAAAGCTCTAGTTAGTGCTCTTAAAGAATTTCCAAATTTTAATGCTTCTATAGACATGCATTCAAGTAAAATTATATATAAAAAGTATTTTCATATTGGTTTTGCAGTAGATACACCTCATGGTTTAATGGTTCCTAAATTAAGAAATGCAGAGCAACTAAGTATTCAAGAGATAGGTGAAGAACTAAAAGAAATTAGTAAACTTTGTAGAGAATTAAAAATAGATAAAAAAGAATTCTTTGGTGGATCCATGACAATATCAAGTTTAGGGGGGATAGGAGGAACTTTTTTTACGCCAATTATAAATCCTCCAGAAGTAGCAATTTTAGGTGTTGGCAAAAGTTTTGATAGATTAGTTAAGGTAAAAGGTAAAATAGTTTCAAGAAAAATTTTGCCAATTTCTTTATCTTATGATCATAGAATAATTGATGGAGCTGAAGGAGCAAGATTTTGCGTTTATTTAAGTGAATGTTTAGGTAAAGATTTTGCTTTCAAGCTTGCTGTTTAACTTAAATTACAATAATAAGCCTCATGAATAAAAAATTGATCTCATTGATCTGTGCTATCTCTTGCTCATTTTTATGGGGTACAGCATTCGTTGCTCAAGACTTGGGAATGGATTATATCGGTCCTTTTTCCTTTACTGCCGGAAGAATGTTTCTAGGTTTTATTACATTAATCCCCTTTTTTTTCTTTTTCGAATTTAAAAAAATTAAAGAAAAAAAATTTTCTCATAATATGATTTTAACTTATTTAGTTCTTCTTGCTCTTTTTCTAAGTGGAGGATTTGCATTCCAACAGTATTCATTGCTTTATACAGATGTTGCAAATGCAGCAATATTTACAATATTTTATGTTCTAATTGTTCCTGCCATATCTTATTTTTTGTTTTCTAAAAGAATTCATTGGTCAGTTTGGCCTTCGGTCTTCGTTTGTGTAATTGGAGGATTTTTACTTACTGAAACAAATAATGTAACAGTAAGATTAGGGGATTCATTGGTCTTGCTAGGAGCTTTTTTTTGGGCTTTTCATATTGTTTATTTATCAAAATTTTTAAAATTATTTAATTATCCAATTACTATAACGATGGGAACTTGTCTGATTGGATCCATAATTACTTTTATCCCATCTTTAGCCTTTGAAAATATCTCGCTAGAAAATTTATTATTGGAAAAAAATGAACTTCTTTATGCTGGCGTTTTATCTAGTGGAATAGCATTTTTGCTACAAGCTTACAGTCAACAGAATTTGTCTCCTGCGCCAGTTGCAATTATTTTTTCTTTGGAAGGTGTTTTCGCTGCAATATTTGGATGGATCCTTTTAAGTCAATTCTTAAGTGATCTTAAAATATTTGGGATTGTATTAATATTATTGGCCGTAATTTTCTCTCAACTAGCTCCAATATATGGTAAAAAATACTATGGACAAAACTAAAAAAGGTTTTATGCAAAATATCGGGAATTTATCTTTTAAGAAGATAGATGAATCAAATTTCGAATATGGAATCGAAATTTCAGAAAACTGTTTGAACACTGGTGGTATAGCTCACGGAGGTTTTATTGCTACAATCGCTGATACAGGAATGGGTAATGCAGCTCATATTGCAGCAGGAAATAAAAGATGTGTAACAATAAATCTAGATATTAAATTTATATCAGCTGGAAAATTAAATGAAAAACTAATTGGAAAAGTTAAAGTTTTAAAAAGAACAAAAACATTAGTTTTTATTTCAAGTGAAATATTTAGCTCAGAAAAAATTGTTGCTACAGCATCAGGAACCTGGAAAATACTTTAATTTAAATAATTTATAGTTCCAATAGAAGGTGTATGCTCAAACAATACAAATAAAATTTTTAAGTCCTCATCAAATTCTAAATCTCTTATTCTTTGTTCTTTAAAAAATAATCTATCTTCACTTATTATTTTTTGAAATTTTTCATCTGTCTCTATTATGTAGATTGAACCAGCTCTTAATGACGAAGCAAAAATAGTATTACTACTATTAAAAAAATTTTTATCTTTTGTAATACTAACAATTTCACTTATTCCAATAGATGGCGTAAAATTTTTAAAAGGTTCCACAAATCCATTCTCTTTGTGAGATTTTTTAAAAAAATCCTCACCGCTATATGGAGAGCCATATGAAGCTATATCCCATCCATAGTTTGGTATATCTCTATGATTTTGAAAATTTAAATTTATTTCATCTCCTCCTTTTGGGCCATGTTCAGAATTAATTACTAAATCTCTTGAAGCTTCATAATAAAGTCCTTGAGGATTTCTATGCCCTATGGATATTAATTCATATTTAGATGTATTTTTATCTATTGAAATAATTTTACCTAGCAAAGAATCTTTATTTTGTGCAACTTTTGGTATTCCGGAAAATCCAATACTAAATAAAATTTTATTATCTTTATATTTTTCTAAACGACCTCCCGAAAAAACGTTATAATCTTTCCAGTACTCATTTGTTTCAAAAAACTTTAAAAAGGTAAGTCGATCAGTATTCATAGGTGCTCTATAAACATTTATAGTAATTCCTTTTTCTTCTTTATGTACAAGAGATATATAAACAAAGTTATCATCAACGAACAAATCTCTTATGCCAATTAAATTAAAATCATTTTTTTTTAAATAATTATTTAAATTATTTGGGATATTAATTTGTTTAAGTTGCTTACTATTTATATTTTTTTTATCAAAAATAATAGTTTGTCCTAGTCCAGAAATAACTAAAACTTTATCATTTACAATTTCAAGATAATGAGCCCTTTTTGAATTTTCCGTAGCAGCCCAACCCAGTCTAGTATCTAATCTAGGAAATGGTAAAAAAAACTCTTTAATCTCAAATTTTTTATTATTTTTTGACTTAACCAATGTTTGGTTGAAAAGGTTTCCATCTAATCCTTGTTCATATTTATCGACTTGGATCTTTAAGAACTCATTTCTTTGCTTTAAATTAGGTATAAAAAAAACAGTTTCTCTTATCGATCTAGCAATATGTGCTGGAATTATTTTCTTTAAAAATAAGATTATTCTATTTTGTCTATCATATCCTTTGCTAGTGATTGACCAAAAACTTATTGCTAACAATGAAATAATAGTAATGAAAGTAAATATTAAAAGTTTTTTATATTTAAACATTATCCTCTTTTATAATTAAAATATCCAAAGACAAAAAGACATAATAACGCAAATGGATAAACTAAAGCTTTGTTGGGTCTCTCTGGATTTTCAATTTTAAAATTACTGATTATATCGCCCAATTGAATACCTGATTTTTTTGCAAGTCCCTTCCAGTTAAGTTTGTCTACAACAACTTGATTGTTATCCTCAGTTAAATTAATTCCAAAATCTTCTAGGTTATAATCATTTTCGAATATTCCTTTATCAATCACAAATAATTTATATCTTTCTCCATATTCAGTAACTCTCGTTACTTTAATATGTACTTCTTTTAAAGGATCGAAGGTTAAACTGTGAATTGATTTTGAAGATAAATCTTGCTCATTAAATTTAGGATAAAATTTACTTAAAACATAGTCAGGAGCTAAAAAAGAAAGAGAAATAATCAAGAAGGCAATAATCTCATACCATCTTAATTTATTTATAAACCATTGTTGAGTTGCAGCGGTAAAAACTAAGATTCCAATTAAAGAAGTTGTTATTACTATTAAAGCTTGCCAAATATTATCCACCCCAATAAGTAAAAGCTCGTGGTTGAATAAAAATACTATGGGCAAGATACCTGTTCTTAAACTATACCAAATTGCTTGCAATCCAGTTCTTAATGGATCACCCCCAGAAATTGCAGCCGCTGCATAAGAAGCTAATCCAACGGGTGGCGTTACATCTGCCATTAAGCCAAAATAAAAAACAAATAAATGAACAGCTATTAAGGGAAAAATAAAACCTGAAGCATTTCCAACATCTACAAGAACTGAGGCCATAAGTGAGGCTACAACAACATAATTAGCAGTTGTTGGAAGACCCATTCCAAGTAATAAACAAAGTATTATTGTAAGCAAAATTAAAATGATTACATTGTCTCTAGCAATTGTCTCAATAACTATAATTAGATTAGTGCTTAAACCTGTTGAACCAACAGCGCCTACTATTATACCTGCTGTCGCAATTGCAATCCCCACTCCTACCATGTTAATTGCACCTTTTTGAAGTCCAACAATTGTTTGATTATACCAGTCAATCAAACCAGTTTTAAAATCTGGATTTTTAATTACTCTGTTTATTAAATTTACAAAAATCAAAGATAAAGTTGCATAAAAAATCGAAAAGCCTGCAGTATATCTCATATAAACAAGTAGAAAAATTAAAACAAAAATTGGTATTAAAAAATGTAATCCTGATAAAAAAGTTTTCTTCAAATGCGGTACATCAGCGTCATCCATTCCTTTAAGACCTAATTTAAGAGCTTCTAAATGAGATATATAAAACAAAGCAATATATGAAATAACAGCAGGTAAAAAAGCATGTTTAACAACTTCAAAATAAGTAACTCCTATGAAACTTGCCATTACAAATGCTGCAGCTCCCATAACTGGTGGCATTATTTGACCATTAACTGATGAAGAGACTTCAATAGCCCCAGCTTTTTCTTGGGAGAAACCAGTTTTCTTCATTATTGGGATTGTAAATGTTCCAGTCGTAACAGTGTTTGCAATTGAAGAGCCTGAAATCATGCCTGTCATTCCTGATCCCAATATAGCAGCTTTGGCAGGCCCTCCTCGCATCTTACCAACCATAGCAAAAGCTAAATCTAAAAAATATTTTCCTCCACCAGCAGTTTCCAGTAATGCTCCAAAAAGTACAAACAAAAATATAAAGTCTACTGAAACTCCTATTGGAATTCCAAATATTGCCTCTTGATCAAACCATTGAAACCCAACTAATCTTTTTAATGAAAGACCTCCATGAGAAATAATATCAGGAGCATACTTTCCAAAGTAAGAAAATAAAAGAAAACAGATAGCAATTATAACCAAAGGCATTCCTATTGCACGTCGTGTCGCCTCTAATAAAATCAATATTCCTATAGTCCCTAATATGAGTTCAACAGGGATTTTAATTCCAAATAATTCTTTTACTAAAAGTATTCCACCTCTGTTTACAAGATCATCATAAAAAAAATAAATATATAAACAACAAAAAGCCGCTACAATACTTATAAGAATATCAAATACCGAAATTTTTTTTCCTCTAGTTATAGGAAAAATCAAAAACGTTAATGTCAAAGCAAAACCTAAATGTATAGCTCTAGCAGGTAAGCCTTTAAACATTCCAAAGTTAAACCAAAAAGGAAACGGTGAAGCATACCAAAGTTGAAAAAATGTCCAAAGAATAGCAATACCAAAAACAACTTTTAAATGAATGCCAGATAAATTTCGTGTAGGAGATATATCTCCTTGAATTTTATCTTTAATCTTACTTTGAATATTTTTATCCATTTTGATTTAGATATATTATTCTAAAAAAAAAGGCCCAAAAATTTGGGCCTTTTTAATTTAATCAATTAATTAGATTACATTAATCCAGCTTCTTTATAATACTTAACTGCACCTGGATGTAATGGAGCTGATAAACCATCAGCTATCATATTTTTCTTTTCCAGAGGTCCAAAAGCAGGGTGTTGAGCTCTGAAATCATCAAAGTTTTCCATTACCGCTTTTGTTACTAAGTATACAAGTTCTTCAGAAACATTAGCACTTGTTACAACAGTAGCTTTTACACCAAACGTTGTAGCGTCTTTTTTCTGATTTGAATAAGTTCCGGCTGGAATAACAGCTTTAGCATAATAGTCAGCTCCATCAATTAAACCTTGAACAGGCGCACCTGTTAAATTAATTGGGCTAGCTTTTGCTTTACATGTTGCTGCTTGCTCCATAGCTCCATTAGGAAATCCTACAGAATATCCGAATGCATCTATTTTACCATCACAAAGAGCTTTTACTTGCTCAGATGAAGTAAGTTCAGTAGTTGCTTTAAACATACTCATATCTGCTCCCATAGCTTTCATTAATTCTTCCATTGTTCCTCTTTGACCAGAACCAGGGTTACCAATGTTTACTGTTTTTCCTTTTAAGCCTTTAAAATCTTTAATTTTAGATTTTTTACTAGCCCAAATTTGGAAAGGTTCATTGTGAACAGAAAATACAGCTCTTAAATCTCCGAACTGTTTTCCTTCCCATTTGCTTGATCCGTTATAAGCATGGAATTGCCAGTCAGACTGAGCTACACCAAATTGAAACTCACCATCTTTGATTTGACCAATATTGTAGTTTGAACCACCTGTAGAAGGTGCAGTACATCTATAAGCTTTAGCTGTACCTTTTTTTCTACCGTGATCAGCACTTATTGCTGATTTGTGAAGCATTTTACAAATAGCATTACCTGTTTGGAAATATACTCCAGTAGGTCCACCAGTTCCTATTGTGAAGAACTCCGCTGATTTCGCGATTGAAGTAATTGGGCTCGATAAAGCAAAAGTTACTAAAATAGCAGAAATCATTGATATTATTTTTTTCATGTGATCCCCCATTTGTTAATGTAATAATTTAACTATGGATGAAGACTAAGGTCAAAGAGAATCTTTATAGATTTTTAGCCCAATTTGATAATTTTTTGACACCTTCGACCACATTTGGTGCATACTTTTCAATTATTTTATCATCAATAACTTTGTCATTTTTTGTGGCCTTAAGAAACTCATTTCCATCAAAATCAATGTAACATAATCTTGTTAGCATCCTTTTTGATCCAAAACCAAAATCTGAGGCTGGAAGCATTGCTACTCCAGTTTCATCTAATATTTTTTCGCATAATTCTGTAGAGCTTTTATATTTTTGATTTGGAAACTCTGGCATTAAATAGAATGCGCCTTGAGGAGGATTAATTAAAACTTTATTTGATTTAAGATTATTATAAACATAGTAACCTACCGATCTTAAAATATTTAAGGTGTTAGTTTTATATTCACTAAAATCACCGCTGTACGCCTCTACTGCAGCAAATTGCGCTGGGCTATTAACTGTAGAATATGATTCGCTAGCTAAAGTTTTTATATTTTCTAAAAGTTCTGATAATTGGTTTGGAACTGCAAAAAATCCTACTCTCCATCCACCAGCCCCACACCATTTGCTCAAACCTCCGCTAATAAATGTTTTCTCAGGATAATATTGTGAAATTGATTCATATTTATTACAAAAAGTTAAATCCGTATAAATTTCATCTGATAAAACAATAAGATCATATTTTTTTGCAACAACAGCCAATTCTTTCAGATTTTTGCATATAGTTCCTGAGGGATTATTAGGTGAATTAATAATAAGAATAAGATTTTTCTTTTTTATAGATTTAATTTTTTTCTCAAGTTGTTTAGCAGTTGGAAACCAATTGTTCTCTCTTGAAGTTTGTATCCAGTGAACTTTATTTCTGCCAATAATTGCTTGAGGCTCATAAGATACCCAACTTGGAGCAGAAAGAATTATTTCCCCATTAAATGCCACATGCATAAGAAGCATCGCCTCTTTTGATCCTGGGGTAATTACAATATTTTCTTTAGGGTAATTTATTCCTGTTTTTTTCTTTAAATTCTTAGATATGGAGTCTCTTAACTTATCTAAACCTTGTATTGGTAAATATTCTTTTCTGTGAGCATTATTTCTTAATGCAGTTACAATTTTTTCTGGAACTGGAAATGGAGATTGTCCAAAACCAAATTGATATACTTTTTTTCCTTTGCTTATAAGTTTCTTACATTTTTCGTTAATAACTAATGTTGAAGACTGCTTAAGCTTTAAAATACTTTTTTTGGTAAGGTGCTTCATAATAACTTTTTGATAAAAGCTATTTCTGACCTTACGGGGACTTAGGGTTTTAAGTCAATTCAAATTTTGTTAATTAGAACATTTGACAAATTGATTCGGTCATGTTTTAATCCTATTTTGTTCTCAACATTGATCTATATATAGTATAAAAAAATTTACCTGACACAATAATGCAAAATCGATCTGAAAAAATTATTGCTCTCTTAGGTCCAACTAATACTGGCAAAACCCATGTGGCGATTGAAAAAATGCTTGAATTTAGTTCAGGTATTTTTGGTTTACCTTTAAGACTTCTTGCAAGAGAGGTTTATGATAAATGTGTTAAAAAAATCGGTATAGATAAAGTCGCTTTAATTACTGGTGAAGAAAAAATTATTCCAAGTTCTGCTGACTATTTTATTTGCACAGTAGAGTCTATGCCAAAAGATAAGCAGGTAGATTTCATTGCTATTGACGAAATTCAAATGTGTGGAGATCGTGAAAGAGGACATATTTTTACTGAGAGATTATTAAATTCTAGAGGACAAAAGTTAACCATGTTTCTGGGATCTCAAGTAATGGCCTGCATAATAAAAGATTTAATTAAGAATGTTGAATTTGAAAAAAAAGAAAGATTTTCAAAATTGAGCCATGCAGGATACAAAAAAATTTCTAGATTAGATAGAAAAGTTGCAATTATTGCATTTTCAATAGAAGAAGTTTATGCGATAGCAGAATTGGTCCGTAGACAAAAAGGTGGCGCAGCAGTTATCATGGGATCTTTAAGTCCTAGAACCAGAAATTCTCAAGTAGGTCTTTATCAATCAGGAGATGTTGACTATTTAATTGCTACTGACGCTATTGGTATGGGTTTAAATATGGATATTAATGAAATTTATTTTTCAAATTTAAAAAAATTCGATGGAAAAAAAACAAGAAGGCTAAATTTAATTGAGTTGTCTCAAATAGCTGGAAGAGCTGGCAGATATAAAAATGACGGTGGATTTGGAACAACTGGTGATTGTGAACAAATAAATTCAGATGAAATCGAAAATATAGAAAAACATCAACTCCCTGAAACAAAGATGATTTATTGGCGAAACTCTGATCTAAATTTTCAAAGTCCCAACAAGCTTATTACCTCTCTTGAACTTAAACCTGGTAGAAAAAATCTTTTAAGAACTAACGACTCTCTTGATGAAAGTGTATTGAGATTTTTTTTAAAAAAGGGTGCAAATAATATATTATATCATAAAAACCTTGAGTTACTTTGGGAGTGTTGTCAAATTCCTGATTTTGAAAAAAAGGCTTACGGCCAACATATAAGTATTGTAGATAAAGTTTTTCAATTTTTGTCTACTCGAAAAAGAAAAATACCAAGCACTTTTATGAAAGAACAATTAAAAGGACTTGAAAAGGATCATGGTAATGTTGATTTATTATCCCATCGACTTTCAAATGTTAGGACTTGGTCATATGTCGCAAATAAAAAAAATTGGGTTGAAAATTCAGATTATTGGGTTCAATTAACAAAAAATATTGAAGATAAATTATCCGATAAGTTACACGATGAACTCACTAAAAGCTTTATTGATAAAAAAATTAGCATTTTGTCTAGAAGTTTAAAACAAGATTTAATTTTAAAAACTGAGATTAATAAAGAAAATAAAATATATATTGATGGACAATTAATAGGAGAGCTTAAAGGTCTTAAATTTATAATTGAACTTACTTCTAAAACCCTTGATACAGATATTAAATCTATAAAAAAAGCTGCACGAAAAGGTGTGAAGGAAGAATTAAAGAAAAGAATTGATAGGATTATAGAAAATAAAGAGATATCTATTGACCCAAATAGCAAAATTATTTGGAAAAACAATCCTATAGGAAGACTCAAAAAAGGTCATGATTATCTCAACCCTGAAATTGAAGTGATCGCAGATGAGACTATAGACCCAGACTCAAAGCTAAAATTAGAAGAATTTTTAAAAAAATGGTTTAAGGATTATATAAATGAAATACTTGGAGATTTAATTAATTTAACAAAACAAAAAAAAGATAACCAATATTTAAGAGCTTTAGTATTTCAACTTTATGAAAAAAATGGAGTAATAAAGAGAAGTGAAATAGATAATATCGTAAAATTAATTCCACCTGAAGAAAGGAAAAAATTATGGGGAATGGGTATTAAAATTGGAAGATATCATGTTTATTTACATAAAATGTTAAAACCTAAAGCTGTCGAATTTAGAATATCACTATGGAAGATTTTTTATAATCTTACTAAAAATCATACTATACCAAAGTCAGGGCTAAATTTTATTGTTAATAAAGATTATGAAAAGAATTTTCTTCTATTATGTGGTTTTGAAAAATTTAAAGATTATTTTATAAGAATAGATATTTTAGAAAAATTATTTATCAAAATATTAAATAATACTAAAGATCGTAAATTTAAAATAAACTCAGAAATGATGAATTTACTTGGTTGTACAAAAGAAAATTTCTATAAATTAATGACTTATATGGACTATAAAAAAGATAAATCAGAGGATACTTATATTTTTAAAGGAGAAAAAAAGAAAAAATCAAATAAATTTATTAAGTTTGACAAAAATGAAAACCCATTTAAAAAGCTCCTTAATTTAAATATTAAATAAATGAAAATTTTAGATCAAAAACAAATTGTAGGTATTGCAGCTTTATTAGTTCATGCGGCAAAAATTGATGAACAATACTCAGATCATGAAAAAATACTTATTAAAGGATTTATTAATTCTTATTTAAAAGACAGTAAAGATAATGAAATATTAAAAGAAGCAGAGGAAATAGAAAGTAATTCTAATCAATTATTAAATTTTACTAATTTAGTAAAAAAAAATACTACAGAAGTTAAAGCGGATATTATAGAACATCTATGGAAAATTATTATATCTGACAATACCATTGATCAATATGAATCGAATTTGATGAGACGAATTTGTGGACTGATTTACTTTCCTGATAAAATGTGTGCTGAAATAAAATTAAGACTATTAAATAATAAATGACTTATATCGTTAAAGATGAGTGTATTAAATGTAAGCTTACTGATTGTGTAGAGGTATGCCCAGTAGATTGTTTCTATGAAGGTGAGAATTTCTTAGTAATCAACCCTGACGAATGTATAGATTGTGGGGTGTGTGAACCTGAATGCCCGATAGATGCTATAAAAGCAGATACTGATGAAACTGTAAAAGATATGGATAAATGGTTGTTGATTAATAAAAAGTTTTCTGCAATATGGCCTAATATTTCTGAAAAAAAAGAACCTATGAAAGAACATGAAAAATTTAGAAATATTAAAGATAAGTATGAAAAACATTTTTCAGAAAAACCTGGAAAATAAATAAATATGCCAAAAAAGAAAAAAATCAAAAAAACTAAAAAAACTAAAATTCTTAAAAAAAAGATAACTAAAATAAACCCAAGCATAAAAGCTTCTGATAAAAAAACATTTAATAATAGTCCAGACGAAAAACCAGAGATAAAGAAAATTAAAAAACAACCAACTGAAAAACGTATTTATAATTTGAAAGATTATGTAGTTTATCCGAAACATGGAGTAGGAAAAATAACTGCTGTCGAAAAAGCAACTATTGGGCAGATAGATATACAATTCTACAAAATATTTATTGAAAAAGAAAAATTAACTCT
Organism: uncultured Pelagibacteraceae bacterium; assembly: GCA_902598595.1. Taxonomy (GTDB): domain Bacteria; phylum Pseudomonadota; class Alphaproteobacteria; order Pelagibacterales; family Pelagibacteraceae; genus Pelagilacustribacter. Next base: position 37,479 of record CACKCD010000003.1, on the reverse strand, counting down.
GACCGTCCCTATTAATCAGCAATCTAAACTTAGACCCATATCATCTATCAATCAGATTAATAAATGTATTTCTATTTTAAAAACTAAGCCCAAAATCAAAAGAACAATGTGGAGTAGAAGAGCGCAAGAATACGATCAAAAGATCAACTCAGGAAAAATCTATGAGCTTGCTGAAGTTGTAAAAGACTTAAATAAAAATACAGATATTATTGCTGATCAATCTTATTCTGAAAGACAGCTTTTTGAAAAAGCTTATGAAAGATTAAAATCAGAATTCGAAGCAGTATTAAAAGTTAGTCCTGAGGATGTTCAGAAAAAAATGGATAAAGCACTTGGAAGGACTGTAAGTTTAGAAAGCGTGTAATAAAAAAACGCCCTTTCTAAAAGAATAATTAAAAAGGGCGTTTTAAAAAGCGAAACTATCTTCTTCTTTTTCTTCTTCTCTTAGCTTTTTTAGCTTTTTTAGCTTTTTTTCTTCTACGTTTAGCCATCTTATTCTCCCTTGTTTTAAACAAATCTTAATGATTCGTTTGTTAATTTAAACTTTAATTAATTTAGTATTCATGTCAATTATTAAATAATTTGTAATTATTGTTTCAAATTTAAAAAATTAATCAAAAATTTAATATTTAATTAAATTTAAAAAAAGTTAGTAATATCAATGTTTTTTTAAGCAATTTAATTAGTAATTTATTAACTAATCAATAAAGATTTTCTAATTGTTGTTTATAATTTTTAACTATATCTTTTCTTCTTAACTTTAAAGTCGGTGTTAACATTCCATTATTGATTGTAAATTCTTCATAAATTAAAATAAATTTTTTTATTTTTTCAATTAAACTTAAGTTTTTATTAATATTTTCTAAAATTTTGTTAATTTTTTCTTTATTTGTATCTTTTTCTACAACAATTAATGCTACTAGATAATTCTTTTTATCTCCATAAACAAAAGATTGTTTAATAGATTCATTCAAACACAAAATATTTTCTATTTTACTTGGAGAGATATTATCGCCTCCGAGGTTAACTATAATATCTTTTTTTCTATCAGTTATTTTTAAATAATTATTTTGATCTAACTCACCTATATCACCAGTATGCAACCAACCATCTTTTATGACTTTATCTGTTTCTTCTTTTTTATTCCAATAGCCCAACATTACATTTTCTCCTTTAACTAAAATTTCTCCATCTTCAGCTATTTTAACTTTATTTGTTCTAAAAGCTGGTCCTACAGTTTCAACCTTTACCATATCTGGTAAATTACAACTTACTACTGGAGAAGCCTCTGTCAGTCCATATCCTTGAAGGGTGGGCAGTCCTATAGCGTTTAAAAATTCACCTATTTTTTGATCTAGTGCCCCTCCACCAGATACAAAGGTTTGAAGATTTCCTCCAAATTGTTTTTGCACTTTTTTTCGCACTAATTTTTCACATAAAAAATTAATGCTTTTTTCTATAAAATTTAACTTATCTTTTTTGAGTTTTTTTATTCCAAGCTCCAGGGTTTTATGTATTAATTTTTTTTTTAAGCCAGTTTGTTTTTCGAAATTCATATTTATTTTTGTATAAAGGTTTTGATAAAACCTTGGAACAGCTGTCATTATTGTGGGTTTAGCAACCTGCATATTAGAAATTAGTTTTTCTAAACTTTCTGCATAAAAAACTTTTGCACCAACTATAATTTGTATAAACTGAACTGTGTGCTCATACGAATGCGACAAAGGTAGCCAAGTTAAAAATACCGGATCCTTTTTTTTAGTTAAAGTTTCTAGTAACTCAACTGCGCCCTCGCAATTTGATAAAATACCTCCATGACTTAACACTACTCCTTTTGGATTTCCTGAAGTACCTGAAGTATAAATTATACATGCTGGCATATTTCTTTTTAAATTTTTATTTATGATTTTTTCATTAATTTCTTTATCAAGTATTTCTTCAATTAATAAACTGTCTGTATCAATTTTCTCGAATGATATTATTTTTTTGACATCTTTATTAATAAATTTTTTTATTTTGTTAAATTGATCCTGGTTTGACACAAATATCAAAGAAGGCTTACAATCATTTAAAATGTACTCATAATCATTTGCAGAATAAGTTGTAAATATCGGAACTGAAATACCTCCAGCATTCATAATAGCAATGTCAGTCATTAGCCAATAAGGTCTATTCTCAGATAATATTAAACATCTATCTCTCTCATTAATTAACGATTTAATTTTTGTAGTTAATTTAAAAATTCTTTGAGTGATATCTTCCCAATTATAAGTTGGTTTCTCTGGTTTTAACCACCTTAAAAATGGTTGTTTACCATTAACTTCCTCTATTTTTTTAAAATAAAGTTCAACTAAACTGTTTAATTTACTTACATCCATAATTTGGTGGGCGAAGAGAGACTCGAACTCTCAAGGCATTGCTACCACCGGATTTTGAGTCCGGCGCGTCTACCAGTTCCACCATTCGCCCTTTTTTAGTAATCTAATTGATTTTTCTTACTATGAGAACAAAAAATATAGATGTTGTAAACATTACTAAAGCATAAGCTGCAGTAGGAACCATATATACAATATCATTAAATAATTGGGTAGCTACTACTATTGCTAAAGTTCCGTTTTGTAAGCCACATTCTAAAGAAATACATTTTCTTTGCGCAATACCTGAGGTCCAAAATTTTGCAACATAATATCCTACAAAAATCATTGTCATATTTAAAATTAAAGCTATTAAACCTGCTCTAGTAATAAAAGAAACAATTCTATCCCATTCCTCTATCCAAATTGAAATAAATACGACTAAGAATAAAGTTACTGACAGTCTTTGGATAATAAGAGTTTTGGAGACAATAAAATCAGTCATTAAACTTCTAACAATCATTCCAAAAATAACTGGAATAGTTACTACAAAAAACATTTTTGTGGCTATATTAAACATTGATATTTCCTTTATAATTTCTATGCCTAAAAAATCTGCAGAATTAAAAATAATCAATGGAACTATTAAAACAGATAATAAACTTACAATTGCTGTTAAACTTACTGATAAAGCAACATCTCCATCAGCGAATTTAGTTAAAATATTTGAGGTTACACCTCCTGGAGCTGCTGCAATTATCATGACCCCCATAGCTATTTCAATAGGAAGTGAAATAATTTGTATTAGCAGAAAAGCTATAATTGGAAGTAAAATAACCTGACAGATAAAGCCAACGAAAAAGTCTCTTGGATTTTTTACAACTCTAGTGAAATCTGAAATAGTTAAGCCAAGACCTAAACCGAACATTATTATCGCTAGACAAACAGGAGCTATTGATTTTGCTATTTCCATTATTTAATTGAAATTTATAATTTAAATTGCGAATTTTTCATTAAATCAAAAATATCAGTTAAAAATTCAGCAACACTGTGCTGATTTAACAAAAAATTCTCTGAAATTTTTTTATTTAGTTTGCCGCCTTTTGTCATTTGATATTCTAAATTTTTATTTTTTTTAATAGCTTTTTGTGAAACTAACCATTTTAATTTTCTAATTACTGTTGCCCTGGGTATTGACGAAATATCAGCTATTGATGAAGCATTTACCCCCCTATCAATTTTCACATCTGCGACATTTGAATAATAACTTTTAAGTGTAATTTCTGAAGTTATTAAATTTCTTTCAGCCGCTTTTGCTAATTGATATTGATGACTAAGACCTATATTCCCCCAGACTATCCAAGTTTCTAGATCCCCAAAAACTGTTCTATGTCTTGTTAAAAAAGGTATTTGCATTCTAAAAAATCTTAACCAAACTATTGTAAAATATTTCTTTACAAATGCTTTAATATAATCTTTTTCCAGGTGTTCGCCAAACCATTCTTTACCGTGTAACATTTTTGATTTTTTTTCAATAAATATTGACAGTAGTTCGATCATGTCATTTGGTTTTTGAGTTTCTATTCCTTTTCTATTAAATATAATAGACTTTCCTTCTCTTTTAAGAATATTAGATTCTTGTAGTTCATTAACTTTTCTTCTAATAGTTTCTTTTGGGATATTGAGATCATTTGATATTTGAATTAAGTTAATTTTTTCTATAGTAACTCCTTCTGTTTCATAAAATTCATCCATCGATTGATATTGAAATTTGCCAGATAAAGTCATCCAATTATTTCTTATTAAATATATTAGAACTACATACTTATCTAAATCTTTAAAGGATTTATAAGCTCGACTAGTCCAAGCTTGTTGAAATTTACCCCATGTATCCCAGTGAGAAAGTATATTTTGTTCAAGACTTTCTAGGACTAGAGATTTTTGAAACTTATTTTCTACTTTTGGTATTATTTTTTTAGTTTTTAAATCAATCGGATCGTTCATTTTTTCCAAGTAACACTTTGATTAATTAAAATTGCCATTAGTATCCAAATGATAAATGTTTCTCCGGGAGAAAAGCCGTAATCAGCTCCAAATAACCCTGCAATAATCACGATTGCATATATAACTACGGTGGATAATATTAAACTTGCCAGGTACCTAAGTATTGTGCATTTTAAATTCATGATTTTAAAAAAATTATACGATAGATGCGTAGAGCTTGCTAGACATAAATTTTCTAAGCCTTTATTGGGTTTCGTTGCTTTTATAGAAAGTTTTTTTTTCCCGGTTCCACCAGATCTAATGATTGTACCGATGGTAGTGGCTAAAAAAGAGGATTATCTTAAAATTTTTTTAATTGCTACTACTGGTTCCGTATTGGGCGGATTATTTGGATACATGCTGGGAGTTTTTTTTCTTGATGCTTCAATGGTGATTATTGAATTTTACGGTTATGAGGAAAAAGTTTTTGAGATGCAAGATAAGATGTCGACAAAAGGAGGTTTTCTAGCTTGGTTAGGTATAATGTTCCTAGCAGGATTTACTCCTCTTCCTTTTAAAGTTTTCACCATAACAAGTGGAGTTATTGCTTATAACCTACCAGTATTCTTTTTCATTTGCTTATTTACCCGAGGGCTCAGATTTTTCTTAGTTTCTTATTTTACGTTTCTTTTTGGTAAAAAATTTGGTGACTTCATTGAGAAAAAAGGTGCGATATGGTTTACTATAACTGGAATCTTTATTGTAATTTTAGCAGTCGTCCTGTACATAATTTTTACTTAATGTTGCATAATAATAAATTTATTTTAAACGGTATTTTAGCTTTTAGTATTTTCTCTCTAGTAATTGCTTACTATATTCAATACATACTAGGACACAAACCTTGTAACTTGTGCCTAATTGAAAGAATTCCATACATTTCTGCGATAATCTTGGTTTCTTTGATCTTTATAATTAAAAAATTTGAGAAAGTAATTGCTGGGATTGTAATGTTATTTTTTATTTTTGGAGCTTTAATCTCTTTTTATCATGTAGGGATCGAACAAGGTTTTTTTAGCGAGTCTTTAGTTTGTGATTTAGGTAGCGCTAATGAAAATTTATCTAAAGAGGATCTTCTTAAACAACTGGAAAGTAAAACAGTTGTGAGTTGTAAAGATGTTACTTTTAGGCTTTTAGGGCTTTCTCTTGCTACAATAAATACAATTATATCAATCTTATTAAGTGGTATTATGCTAAAAGTTATTAAAAATTATGGACAAAACAAATAAAAAAACTTTAGAAGAAATAATAAGAGTAGATCATGCAGGTGAACGTGGTGCTATCAAAATTTATGAAGGTCAGCTACTTGCTTTAAAAACTTTTAAACAAAATGCTTCTCTTAAAAGAAAGATAGAGGAAATGAAAGAACACGAAAGGGAACATTATGAATATTTCGATAGTGAGATTAAAAAAAGAAATATAAAGCCAACTAAATTACTTCCATTGTGGGATATAATGGGTGTTACTTTGGGATTTGGAACAGCTATGCTAGGAGAAAAAGCAGCAATGTTATGCACTGCATCAGTGGAAGAAGTTATCGACGGTCACTATAAAGATCAAACATACAAATTAGGTAAAGACGAAAAGAAATTAAAAGAAAAAATAATGAAATTTAGACAAGATGAGTTAGATCATAAAGATATTGCTTATGATAATGGAGCTACCAAAAAAGGTTTATTCGGTGTTTTAGATAAAATAATTAAAACTTCTTCTCGGATTGCAATTACTATATCAGAAAAAATTTAATTAAGGTTCTAGCTCAATATCCCAATACAAGTAGTCCATCCAACTTTCATGAAGAAAATTTGGAGGAAAATTTCTTCCATTTTTATGCAAATCTTCAACAGTAGGAGCGTATGGCTTATTTGTTAATTTTAAATCACAATGTTCATAAAGTTTTCCACCTTTTTTTACATTACATGTCGAGCAAGCAGTAACTACATTGTTCCAGTCTGTAAGTCCGCCTTTTGACTTGGGCAACAAATGATCAAATGTTAAATCTTTTTTATCTCCACAATACTGGCATGAAAATTTATCTCTTAAAAATACATTGAATCTCGTAAAATTAGGATTTTCAGATGGTTTTATAAAATTTTTTAAAGCAATAACGCTTGGTAAGTTCATTTCAAAAGATGGACTTCTAATTTTTCTTTTATAATTTGAAACAATGCTCACTCGATTTAAAAAAACTGATTTTACTGCATCTTGCCAACACCATAATGAAAGAGGGTAATAGCTTAACGGTCTAAAGTCAGCATTAAGAACTAATGCTGGACATTTTTCTAACGGTACTTTGTCTATCGAAGAAATAATCATTGCTAAAAGCTAACTGAAACAGAAAATTTTATCAAGTTATAAATATGTTACACCAGACCAAATAAACTAATACAAATGTTTTTTTATAAATTGTAAGCCTAAACTTGATCCTTCTGTCGGGATTCGGTGCTCACAATTTTTGAAAATCTTAGTTTCAATTTTATAATCATTTTTAGCAAAAAAATCTTTGGCTTCTAGCAATCCATCAATTGTAACAACTTGGTCTATATCTCCATGCATCAAAATAATATTTGGTCTTGAAAAAATATTTTTACCTAAGTGATCTGTATCAATAATTTTACCTGAATAACCTATAATTGAATTAATTTTATCTTTTCTCTTAATACCTGTTTGCAAACTTATCATGCAGCCTTGACTGAATCCACTAATTATAATTTGATTAGCTAGTAGATTATATTTTTCTTTAATATCATCTATAAATTTATTTAATTTTATTTCAGCAACCAAAGACTTAGATAAAATCTGTTCTGGAGTTTGATCTAAAAGGTCAAACCATTGAAATCCAGATGGATTGGCTGCACATTTTTCAGGAGCATCTGGACAAATAAATATTGTTTCAGGCAAATGAGTTTTCCAATAACTTGCAAGAATAGAGATATCTTTTCCATCACCTCCATAACCGTGACAAAGTATTACAGCATTCTTAGGCTTAGCTTTTGATAAAGGCTCTAAAACAATTGTATTTAATGAAAAGCTCATGATATTTAATTATTATAATGACAGAATTTATATTTAACTTTATTGGTTTCTCCTTATTAGGTGCTGTTGCCATAGTTTTAATATTGGGTATTTATACTTTATTTAAAGGTGGAAGTACCAGTAAAAAATATTCAAATAAATTGATGCAGCTAAGAGTTCTACTGCAGTTTATCGCTATTATCGTTTTAGTCTTAATGGCTTACTTTTTAAAAAACTAAATATACTTTTTAAGAAATTCTATAAAATTTTGATCACTAAAATCAATTTCACCAACGACTCTTCCAAATTCATTTCCGCTTTTATTTATTAATATGCTAGTAGGTAAACCTCTCATTTTAAACTGCTTAACCAATTTAAAATCAGGATCAAAGTAAATATCTAAACTCATTACTCCTATGCTTTTAAAAAAATCTGCTGCCCTAAGTTTATTGGGTTTCTCCATATTTATAGCGTAAACTTTTATCTCAGGATACATTTGGGCTAGCTTTTCTAAAGAAGGCATTTCTCTTTTGCAGGGCAGGCACCAGGATGCCCAAAAATTAATTATCATTATGTTGCCTTTTTTATTCGTTAAATCGACCTCTTGAAGATTAAAATCTTTAAATTTAAGTTCTTTAATCGCCTTTGGTTTTTCATAAATAACTATATTTTTAGAAAAATCATCACTGGCAAAAAGGGTTTTGCTGATTAAAAATACAAATATTATGTGAATATAGATTTTAAAAGATTTACTAATTTTCATATTAATTTAAATTGAATAACATAGATTATGGTAAATAAAAATAAGACTGTTTGGTCAAATAGATTTAAGAATTCTACTTCTAAATCTTTTCAAAGAATCGGGGCATCAATAAATGTAGACAAAAGACTCTACAGCCAGGATATTTTTGCGTCAAAAATACACACGCAGATGCTTATTAAAAATAAAATCATACCCTCAAAAGATGGAAAAAAAATTATTAGAGGTTTAGACAAAATAAAAAAACAAATCGATAAAGGTAAATTTAATTTTAAAGAAAAATTTGAGGATATTCACTTAAATATAGAAAAAAAATTATATGAAAATATTGGAAATTCTGCGGGATACATGCACACTGCTAGGTCAAGAAATGATCAAGTAGTTACAGATTTTAAGCTTTGGGTTAAAGATTCAACTTTACTAATAATTAAAGAACTTAATTTATTAATGAAAAATATTGTGAATATTGCTGAGAAGAATATTAGCACTGTGATGCCAGGTTTCACTCATTTAAAAAATGCTCAACCTATTTCTTTTGCTCATTATCTTTTAGCTTACTATGAGATGCTTAACAGAGATAAAAAGAGATTTTACAATAGTCTTGTATTAATGAATGAGTCTCCTCTTGGAGCAGCAGCCCTCTCTGGTACTTCATATAATATCGACAGAACTTTTACTGCAAAAAAATTAGGTTTTAATAAACCAACTAACAATTCTATAGATACTGTTTCCGATAGAGACTTTGCTATAGATTTTCTTTATTGTTGTGCAGTTTGTGCAATGCACTTGTCAAGATTAGCAGAGGATTTTATAATTTTAAATTCTGATGCTTATCAACTAATTGAATTCAATGATAAAATGTTGACAGGTTCATCAATTATGCCTCAGAAAAAAAATCCTGATCCTGCGGAACTCATAAGAGGAAGAACTGGAATAAATTATGGTAAGCTAAATTCAATTCTTACAATAATGAAAGGTCTTCCAATTTCATATTTTAAAGATTTGCAAGATGATAAGGCATTAGTATTTGATGGATTTGATACATTAAAAGATACTTTAATAATGAGCAATGAATTAATCAAAAATGTAAAACCAAATAATAAAAGAATGTTAGAAATGGCCAACACAGGTTACACAACCGCAACAGATTTTGCAGACTATTTGGTTAAAGAAAAAAAGTTATCTTTTAGAGAAGCCTATAAAATATCTTCTAAAATAGTCAACTATGCTGAAAAAAATAAAAAGACTTTAGATAAACTAAGCTTAAAAGAACTCAAAAAGTTTTATAAAGACTTAAATTATAAAGTTTTAAAAGTATTTAATGTAAAAAATTCAGTTAATTCAAAAAATTCTTTTGGGGGAACTTCAGAAAAAAACATTACAAAGATGATAAAAAAATACAAAAAGGATTTAAAGTGAGATTAATTTTATCTGTTATAATTTTATTATTTATTTTAGGGTCTTGTGGAAAAAAATCAGATCCAGAATATCAAAAATCATCAATTAATTTCATAATAACAATTTAATAAAAATGTCCTCTATAAAATATAAAAATAACAATCTATTTGTTGAAAACACTTCTGTAAAAAGACTTGCCTTAAAGTATAAATCTCCTTTTTATCTATACTCAAATGATAATATCATTAGAAATTATAAGTCTTTTTACAGTAATTTTAAAAAAGTAGATCCATTAATATGTTTTTCCGTTAAAGCAAATTCAAATGTCCAGATCTTAAAAATTTTAAAAAAAATAGGCTCAGGTGCAGATGTAGTGTCTGGAGGAGAATTACTAAAAACATTAAAATCAGGTATTAAACCAAATAAGATTGTATTTTCTGGTGTTGGTAAAACAGAAGAAGAGCTGAGACTAGCTATTAAAAAGAATATCTTATTAATAAATGTTGAGTCTGAAAATGAAGCTGTTGTAATCAATAAAATATCTGGTCAAATTGGTAAAAAAACTTCTATAGGCATCAGACTAAATCCTGATATCAATGCTCCTACACATCAAAAAATATCTACAGGAAAAGCAGAAGATAAATTTGGTTTATCTAAAAAAAATTTAATAATCTTCTGTCAAAATATTAAAAAACTTAAAAATTTGAGACTTGAGGCTATAAGTGTACATATTGGTAGTCAAATTTTAAGTGAAAATCCTTTTAAAAAAACTCTAAAAGTTTTAGAGGAAATTATTTTAAAAACTAAAATTAATTTTAAATTTGTAGACCTAGGTGGTGGTTTTGGTATTGCTTATAAAAAAAGTGACAGAAAAATTAAACTGAAGAATTATTCAAACTTAGTTGAAAAATTTAAAAGAAAATATAATTGTAAAATAATTTTTGAACCTGGTAGAGCTATTTTAGGAAACGCAGCTGTCCTTGTTGCTAAAATTCAATACTTGAAAAAAGGAGTTAATAAAACTTTTGCTATTTTGAATGCTGGAATGAATGATTTTATGAGACCAGCACTATATGATGCTACTCACAATATTGTACCTTTAATTAAAAATAACAAAAAATTTAATAAAGCTATAGAATTTGTTGGTCCTATATGTGAAACAACTTGTAGATTTATAAAATACAAAAATTACCAAAAAATTAGTCAATCTGACTATGTGGCTATTATGGATGTTGGAGCGTACGGTGCATCTCTTTCATCAAATTATAACACAAAACCTTTAATAGCTGAGTTGCTTGTAACTAAAAACAAAGTGACTGTCATCAGACGAAAGCAAGATCTACACAAATTAATTAATTACTAATGCAGTTTTTAAAATCTTTTGTTTTTAATATTTTACTGTATACAGGTTTAGTTCTTATTTTTATTCTTGCTATTCCAACATTGTTTCTTCCAAGTAAATTTACTTTATTTTTTGGAAGAGTCTCTGCAAGATATATCGTCATATTAATGAGATTAATTCTTAATACTAAAGTTTTCTTTCATGGAGTTGAAAATTTAAAAAAAACAGAAAGATTTTTTGTAGCCTCCGCTCATCAATCTATGTTTGAAACATTTGTACTACAAATACCCTTGAATGGGCCTGTATTTATTCTTAAAAAAGAATTATTGAGTATTCCTTTATTTGGATGGTATTTAAAAAAAATTGGTGCAATTGAAATTATAAGAGAAACTACAACAAAAGAAAATTTAGATTTTTTTGATAAAGTAAAAGATAAAATTACTAATGAAAATAGACCTTTATTAATTTTTCCTCAAGGCACTAGAGTTAAACCCTTTGAACAGGTTCCCTTTAAAAAGGGTGTTGGAAGAATTTATGATAAATTAAATTTACCTTGTGTGCCAGTTGCTTTAGACTCTGGAAAAGTGTGGCCTAAGAACAGCTTTATAAAACACCCCGGCAACATAAATGTTTCTTTCTTAGAGCCAATTATGCCAGGCAAGAATAAAGATGAATTTATTAAAGAAATAGAAAATAAAATTTATTCAGAAATTAAAAAATTTAATTAAGTTATTTTCTACCAAAGTTTGGTTTGTCGGTTTCTTGACCAGCTTTTATTATTTCTTTTCTTAGTTTTCTTGTAGAAGAAAAAATACTATTTAATTTATCACTATTCTTACTTTTAATAGCTTTTTTAATCTCCTCTAGACTCTCTGAAAAACTATCTAAAACTTTTAAAATATTTTCACTATTATCAATAAATATATCTCTCCACATAATTGGGTCAGAAGCAGCAATTCTAGTAAAATCTCTTAATCCACTGGCGCTATATTGGATTATTTCGTCTTTAAACTTGTCATCATTTTTTGTAACTGTTCTAATAATACTGTAAGCTATTGCATGTGGTAAATGACTAGTTAAAGAAAGAACATAATCATGATCCTCAAAAGACATAAATTTAACTTTACTGCCTAATGCTTCCCAAAATTTTTTCAGTAGGCTTAATTGTTGAGTCTCTTTTTGGTTTTCAGTTGACAAAATACACCACCTATCTTTTAATAATTCAGCAAAACCAGACTCTGGGCCACTAAACTCGGTTCCAGCTATTGGGTGAGAAGATATCCAGTGAACATTATCTAAATTTAAATTACTTATAATTTTATTAATTTCTTTCTTTGCAGATCCTGTGTCAGTTAAAATAACATCTTTTTTAAGATTAGATTTTATAGAAAGCAAAATTTCTTTATAACTACTTAGAGGAGAGGAAATAATTACTAAATCCGATCCTAACACCGACTCAGCAACATTATTGAAAACTTTAGCTGAAAGATTCTTTTTAACAAATTCTGAAGCCTCTTTTGATTTATCAAAAACATTTATTTCTTTTGATAGTTTTTTTTTATCAATAGCCCTTAGTAAAGAAGATCCGATTAATCCGCATCCAATGATAGTAATTTTATTAAACATTTAATATTTTATTTAAACTAATAATTAATTTTTTATTCTCTTTGCTTTTACCAATAGTTATTCTTAGTGAATTTTTTATACCATAAATATCCATTTTTCTAACTAAGATACCTGACCTAGCTAATTTTTGAAACACCTTATTAGAACTAATATTAACTCTATCAAAATTAACTAGTAAAAAATTAACCTTACTTTCATTTGTTTCAATTTTCATTTTTTTAAAAGCATTAAAAAATATTTTACTCCACTTATTAATATGTTTAATCTCTTTTTGTAACCATTTGCTATCTTCGATAGCTGCGGATGCAGCAAATAAAGCTGGTCTGTTAACATTAAAGGGAGGTTTTATTTGATTTAAAATATCAATGATTGCTTTAGACGCATATCCCCATCCAACTCTTAATCCTGCTAAACCATAAATTTTAGAAAAAGTCCTTGTTATTAAAACATTTTTGTATTTGGAAAATAATTTAAGACCAGATGAATAATTTTTTTGTTTAACATATTCAAAGTACGCATCATCTACGACTAATAAAATATCATTTCTAAGTTTTTTTCTTAAATTCTTAAGTTCTTGTTTATTTATAAAAGTTCCAGTCGGATTGTTTGGATTAGCCAAAAAAACTATTTTTGTTTTCTTAGTAACTTTAGAAAGAATGTCTTTAACCGAAACTGTAAAATTTTTTTCTTTTGAGTAAACTATTTTAGCTCCATTACTCTTGCTATAAAGTCTATAAATAATAAAACTGTATCTAGGGACTATTACTTCGTCACCTTTTTTAATATAAGCTCTACAAATTAATTCAAATATCTGATCAGAGCCTGAGCCTAAAATAATTCTATTTTTATCAAGTTTAAATTTTTTTGCGATTGTATTTTTCAAAGAATTGCCATTGGAATCGGGATACCTTTTAAAATTTTTAGAAATTTTATTATATTCCTTTATAGCTCTCGGACTTGGTCCTAAAGCTGACTCATTGGCGGAAAGTTTAATTTTGACTAGTTTTCGCTTAAAAGAGCTTAAACCAGCTACATATTTAATGCCTGGAATTTTATTTGGTTTCGGTAATCTCATATTTATTAATGTTAATATATAAAATGTTCGATTATTTCTATAAATCTTTCATTTCATATAAAATTGACAAGTTTGTGATGATTTAGTAAACATTACTCGCGCTGATTTAACCATATTGCAAGCGCATAATAAATTTAGCTAAAAAGGGGATAGCCCAGTTTAGCTGGGCTTTTTTTTTGAATGAACTATAAAATTGAAAATATTAAGACATTTAATGTCTCTAAGGCACTAAAATTAGACTGCGGACAAACTGTTAAAGATTTTCCTTTAGCATATGAGACCTACGGAAAACTTAATAAGTCTAAGGACAACGCTATATTAGTTTTCCACGCTCTTACTGGAGATCAATTTGTAAGTGGAATTAATCCAGTAACAAAAAAAGAAGGATGGTGGGTAACTGCTGTAGGACCAGGTAAAGCAATTGATACAAATAAATACTTTGTAATTTGTGCAAATGTAATTGGAGGATGTATGGGTTCATGGGGTCCTAAGGAGATAGATAAAAAAACTAGAGAACCATATGGCTTAAATTTTCCTGTCGTAACTATAAGAGATATGGTTAAGGCTCAAGAAACTCTATTAGATCATCTTGGAATAGAAAAACTTCTTTGCGCTACAGGAGGATCTATGGGAGGAATGCAATTACTAGAATTTTGCACAATATTCCCAAATAAAACATTCTCAGCAATTCCTATCGCTTGTAGTACAAGTCATAGTGCACAAAATATTGCTCTTAACGAATTAGCTCGCCAAGCTATCATGGCAGATCCTGTTTGGGATAAAGGAAAATATCTGGCCAAAAATGTTCAACCAAAAAATGGATTAGCAGTCGCAAGAATGGTGGGACATATTAGTTATTTGTCCGAGAAAGGAATGCAAGAAAAATTTGGAAGAAAACTTCAGGAAAAAGCTGATTACGAATTTAGTTTTGATGCAAATTTTCAAGTTGAAAGTTATTTAAGACATCAGGGTAGTACTTTTGTCGAAAGATTTGATGCAAATTCTATTTTATACATAACAAGAGCGATGGATTATTTTGATTTATCTAAGCATTTTAAAAATGGACTAATCGAAGCTTTTAGAAATCAAAAAACAAAATTTTTAGTAATCTCATTTTCTTCTGACTGGCTTTATACAACAAAAGAAAATAAAGATATAGTTATTGCACTTAATGCCTCTGGAGCAGATGTCTCTTTTTCTGAGATTAAAACAGATAAAGGTCATGACTCCTTTTTAGTAAATGAGACAGAATTTCTAAAAACTTTAAAAGGATTTATAGATTCTATGCACGTGAAATTTAAAAATGAAAAAAGAATTTAAAGTAATAGCAGATTTATTACCCAATAACGTAAGAGTTCTAGATGTGGGATGTGGTGATGGATCTTTAATGAGTCATTTAATTGCAGAAAAAAATATTGAAGCTCGTGGTTTAGAACTGAAAAAGGAAAATGTAACAAAATGTATTTATAAAGGTCTTCCAGTCATAGAAGGAAATGCTGAAACAGAACTTAATCAATTCCCCAATCAGTCTTTTGATTTTGTTATATTAAGTCAAACACTTCAAGCTTTTTATAACCCTGAAAAAGTTCTGAAAGATTTGTTAAGAATTGGAAAATCTGTAATTATATCAATACCTAATTTTGGATATTGGAAAGTTAGAACAAGTTTACTATTTTTTGGAAAGATGCCTGTCACAAAAACTTTACCAAACTCTTGGTATAACACTCCTAATCTACATATGTGCACGATTAAGGATCTATTTGATTTTTGTGTAAAAAAAAGAATAAAAATTAAAAAAGCTGTAGGAATTAATGAAAATAAGACTTCAGAAATAACAAAAAACAATCTTGAAATTAAAAATTTTTTTTCTAAGCTTGGAATATTTTTAATAAGTTAATGTTGAACATAGAAATTATTCCTTGTCTAAATGATAACTATAGTTATCTAATCCATGATGAAAGTGCAAATATAGTAGCAATCATTGACCCGGCAGACTTCGATACCTGTGAAAAAAGAATAATTAAAAAGTATAATAAGCTAGATTATATTTTAAATACCCACCATCACTTAGATCATGTAGGAGGCAATCAAAAACTTAAAGATAAATTTAAATCTAAAGTTTTAGGATTTGAATTAGATAAACATCGTATACCTGGTATTGATATAACTCTCAAAGAAAAACAAAATTTTAAAATTGGTAATACCTTTTTTGAAGTTATATATATTCCTGGTCATACAAAGGGTCATATAGCATTTTACTCTAAAGATGAAAAATTAGTTTTTTCTGGTGACACGTTGTTTTCTTTAGGATGTGGTAAAATTTTTGAAGGAACACATGAACAAATGTTTAAATCTCTAAATAAATTAAAAAGTTTACCGTCAGACACTAAGATATATTGTGGCCATGAATATACAAAAAAAAATTTAGAATTTTGTCTTAAATATGATCCTAATAACGAATTTTTAAAAAGAAAAATTAATTGGATTGAGTCAAAAATAAAATCTAATACCCCCACTATTCCAGTTTCAATTGATGAAGAAAAAAAAACTAATATATTTCTAAGATGTAATGAACCAGCGATAAAAATTGCTTTGGGATTAGATAGTACATCTGAACAAGAAATTTTCTCTAAATTACGTGATTTAAAAGATAGTTTTTAATCTCATTCATCTTGACTTGACAGTTCTTAAGGCTATATTGCCATAAATTTAAAGAAAGATAATTTATGTCATTTGCAATAATAGAAACAGGTGGAAAACAATATAAGGTTTCAGCAAGTAAGATATTAGAGATTGAAAAAATAGATGCTGAAGTTGGAAAAGTTTTAAAATTTAAAAAAGTTTTACTTCTAAACGATGATAAAAATACTGAGGTTGGTAGCCCCAATATTGAAGGAGCATCAGTGGAAGCTAAACTTTTAGAAAATGTTAAGGATAGAACTGTCTTAGTTTTTCATAAAAGAAGAAGAAAGCATTCCAGAAAAAAAAATGGACATAGGCAAAGGCATTCTAAAATACAAATAACAAAGATTTTATCTAAGGATGGAAAACTTATAGCAAGTGCAGAGACTGTAAAGACTCAAGCCAAAACTAAAACTAAAGTAAATATAAATAAAACTAAAGATAAAAAAGATAATGAGAAAAAAACTCTTAGTAAACAAACTTTAAAAAAATAGAGACTATTTATGGCAACAAAAAAAGCTGGTGGATCATCGAAAAATGGACGAGATAGTAAAGGTAGGCGTCTTGGAGTTAAAAGATTTGGAGATCAAGTTGTAATACCAGGAAACATAATTGTGAGACAAAGGGGGACAAAAATCCATCCTGGTGACAACGTTAGTATGGGCAAAGACCATTCTATTTTTTCTCTTATTAAGGGAAAAGTTAAATTTAAAAAATCTAAATTCAACAGAACTTTTGTTTCTGTAATCCCCAACTAAATCTATAAATAACTTTAGTTATTTATAGTCTGTCCAAAATGAAATTTTTAGATCAAGCAAAAATATATATCAAAGCAGGAAACGGAGGCTCCGGTTCAGCTAGCTTCCGAAGAGAAAAATTTATTGAATTTGGCGGTCCAGATGGGGGAGACGGAGGAAATGGCGGATCTATTATTATTGAGTCCGATCGTAATTTAAATACGTTAATAGATTTTAGATATGCTCAGCATTTTAAAGCACAACATGGAAAACCTGGAAGTAAGCGAAATAAAACAGGTGGTAACGGTAGAGATTTAATTTTAAAAGTTCCTACAGGGACTCAAATTTACGAAGAAGATAATAATACCTTAATATATGACTTTACTAAAAATAAAGAAAAGTACCTTGTAGCATCTGGCGGAAAAGGCGGGTTAGGTAATGTAAGATTTAAAAGTTCCACGAATAGAGCGCCAAGAAAAAAAACAAATGGTAAGACTGGTGAGGAATTTTGGATTTGGTTGCAATTAAAAGTAATTGCTGATGTAGGCATTATAGGAAAGCCAAATGCTGGAAAATCTAGTTTACTTGCGGCTTTAACCAGAGCTAAACCAAAAATTGCTAATTATCCATTTACTACTATTAATCCAAACTTAGGGGTTACATATTACGATGGAAAAGAAATAACTTTAGCTGATATACCTGGTTTGGTTGAAGGCGCTCATAAGGGTATAGGACTAGGAGATAAATTCTTGCGCCATATTGAAAGATGCAAAATACTGTTGCATTTAATCGACTTATCTGAAGAAGATCTAATAAATAGTTATAAAAAAATTAAAATTGAGCTTTTGTCATACGATAAAATTTTAGATAAAAAAAAAGAGATAATATTTTTTAATAAATCTGATTTATTAGAAAAAGATGATATTGATAAAAAATTAAGAGAGTTTAAAAATAAAATCAAAACAAAATTTGAAGTTATATCAGTGCTTTCAAATGAAGATATCAAAAAAGTAAAAAAACTATTAATAAAAAATGTTAATTAAAAATTCAAAAAAAATAGTAATCAAACTTGGATCATCTACTGTTGTTGATAACAAAGGTAAGTTCAAAAAAAAATGGGTAACAAGTTTAATTAAAGATATTCAAAAATTCAGGAAGAAAACAGATTTAGTCATTGTTTCCTCTGGAGCTATAGCCCTAGGTCAAAATTATTTGAAAATTAAAAAGAAAAAAATAAAATTAGAAATGAGTCAAGCTATCGCGGCTGTTGGCCAAATTCATTTGGCAGGAGAATTTCAAAAATTATTCGATAAATATAAAATAAAGACTGGCCAAATATTAATAAGTCCAGATGATACAGAACAGCGTAGAAGAGCGTTAAATGTTAGAAGAACTTTTGACAATTTATTTAAATTAAAAGCAATACCTATTGTAAATGAAAATGATACTACTGCTACAGCAGAAATAAAGTATGGGGACAATGATAGACTAGCAGCGAGAGTTGCTCAAATCATTGGTGCTGATACTCTCATTATTCTAACTGATGTTGATGGTCTTTACGATAAGTCAAAAAGTAAACAAATTATTAAAACTGTATATAAAATAGATGCAAAAATAAGTGCTTTAATAGATAATAAAAAAAATTCCTATGGTTCTGGAGGAATCAGTACAAAATTGGATGCAGCTAAAATTTGTATAAACTCTGGATGTCATATGTTTATCGGAAATGGTAAAAGAAATAATCCCATTAATAATATGATTAAAAACAAAACCTATACACACTTTATTCCAAAAATTTCTAGACTTGATGCAAGAAAAAAATGGATCATTAGTTCTTTAAACTCATCTGGCAAAATATATATTGATCTTGGGGCAGCTCGAGCATTAAACCAAGGAAAAAGCTTACTAGCAGCAGGAATTGTAAAAGTTGAAGGTGATTTTGAAAAGGGAGAAAATGTACTTGTGGTAGATGAAAATAACAAAAACCTTGCTAGAGGATTATCTTCATTTACATCATTTGAAATTAATAAAATTAAAGGAAAGCAGAGCAAAGAAATAGAAGATATTCTAGGTTATTTTAGTAAATCAGAAATAGTTCATAAAGATGATATGGTAAAATTATAATGAAATATTTAAAAAAAATAGGTCTCAATGCAAAAAAAGCTTATGAGGAATTAAAAACTATAAAACACAATAAAATTAAGTTAGTGCTTGATAATTATAATACGTCCATTCTAAAAAATAAAAAAAGAATAATAAAAGAGAATTTAAAAGACGTGAAAAATGTAAAAAGAAAAAATTTAATAGACAGATTAATTTTAAACGATAAAAGAATTGAAGGAATTAGAAACTCAATAAATGAAATAGCTAAATTTAAAAACCCAGTTGGACGAGTTCTAGAAAAATGGGAAAGACCAAATAAACTTAAAATTAAAAAAATTTCTACTCCAATAGGAGTTATAGGTGTAATCTATGAAAGTAGACCAAATGTTACTGCAGATGTTGCAGCTTTATGTCTAAAATCAGGAAATTGTTCTATTTTAAGGGGAGGTTCTGAGGCTTACAACTCCAATAAATTACTAGCAAACTTATTTCGTGACTCATTAGGTAAGAATAGAATAGATAAAAACTGTGTTCAATTTATAGAAAAAAAAGACAGAAAAATAGTAGACTTTCTTTTGTCTAAAATGAATAATTATATAGATGTAATTGTCCCAAGGGGAGGTAAAGGATTAGTAAAAAAAGTTCAAATTTTTTCTAATGTTCATGTTATTGGACATCTTGAAGGATTGTGCCATATCTATTTAGATAAAAATTCAAATCTATCTATGGCAAAAAAAATCGTTATTAATGCAAAAATGAGGAGAACAAGTATTTGTGGAGCCTTAGAAACTCTGTTAATTAATGAAAAAGCATTAAAATCTCACGGTAAAATAATAATTAATTCATTAATATCTTCTGGTTGCGAAGTGCGAGTTGACAAAAAAATTAATAAACTTTTTAATAATAAATTGAAAAATGCTAAAGAAATTGATTGGAAAACAGAATACCTGGACTCAATAATATCAATAAAAACTGTTAAAAATGTTCAAGCCGCGGTTAATCATATTTTGAAGTATGGAACTATGCACACAGATAGTATTATTACAAATAATCCCAAAACTGCTAAAATATTCTTAGAAGGAGTCAATAGCTCTATAGCGATGCATAATGTTTCTACTCAATTTGCTGATGGAGGTGAATTTGGATTTGGAGGAGAAATTGGAATTTCTACCAACAAACTTCCTCCTAGAGGCCCAGTAGGAATTAATCAACTTACTTCTTATAAGTATATTGTTTCAGGAAAAGGAATTACTAGATCTTAATTAATGTTGAATCCAAGCAAAGGAAAAATTGGTATATTAGGAGGAAGCTTTGATCCACCACATAAAGGGCATGTTGAAATTTCTAAAATTAGTTTAAAGAAAATAAAACTTAAAAAAATTTTTTGGATTGTTACCAAAAAAAATCCCTTTAAAGAAAAACCCTTTTTTTCCTTAAAAGATAGATTATCAAAAGCTAAAAGATCCGTTAAAAAATATAGAAATATTAATGTTTTGTTTTTAGACGAAAAAATTAGATCTTCTCGTACTATTAATGTTATTAATTACTTTAGAAAAGTGAAAAAACAAAAAGACTTATACTTAATTTTAGGTGCAGATAATTTATTGAAGTTTCATAAGTGGACAAATTGGAAGAAAATAGTTAAATTAACGAAATTAATTGTTTTTTCTAGAAAAGGATATGATAAAAAGAGTAAAGAATCTGTTGTAGTGAAATATCTTAAAAAAAAAAATATAATTTACATAAATAACAAATCAATAGATATTTCTTCATCAAATATTAAAAAAAATTATTCAAATAAATTTTAATGAAAATAACTGATGTAAAGAAAAATATTGAAAAAATTTTAGATGATAACAAAGCTAAAAATATTACTTCTATTAATTTGAAGAATAAGTCTTATATAGCAGATTATATGATTATCGCTTCAGGAACGTCATCTAGGCACTTACAATCTTTAGCAGAAATTCTTATAATTGAATTAAAAAAGATAGGCCTTGAAGAATGTCGAATTGAAGGAAGAGAAAGTAATGACTGGAAGTTGGTAGATACTAATGACATCATTGTTCATATTTTTCACCCTGAAAAAAGACAGTTTTATGACTTAGAAAAAATGTGGTCTGAAGAAACACCTAAAGAAAAGGCAATGCTGTGAAAAAAAAAATTTTTTTAATTATTTTATTTTTAAATTTAAATTTTACGAGTTCTTATTCTAACAACGAACTCTATGAGAAGATTGACCTTTTTGGAGAAGTATTAGAAAAAATTAAAGAAGATTTTGTTGACGATGTAAATGAGTCAAAAATGATGGACTCTGCTATTAACGGTGTGCTTCAATCCTTAGATCCCTACTCTGCTTATATGAGTCCCGAATTATTTAAAGAAATGCAAACTGATACTCGTGGTGAATTTGGAGGATTAGGAATAGAAATTGGTATGGAGTCTGGAGTAGTAAAGGTTATAGCTCCAATAGATGATACTCCAGCGGCAAAAGCTGGAATAAAAGCTGGGGATTACATTGTAAAAATTGATGACAATCAAGTTCAAGGAAAATCTCTTATGGAGGCGGTTAAATTAATGAGAGGACCTATAGGCACTTCAGTCGAATTAACCATAAGAAGAAAAAATATTAAAAAATCTTTAAAATTTGTAATTACTCGTAAAATAATAGAAATTAAATCAGTCGATTCTGAAATTTTAGGTAAAAGCAAAAATTTGGGATATATAAGACTTAAATCATTTAATGAAAATAGTGATAAACAATTTCTAAAGATTGTTAAAATATTAGAAAAAGACTCAAAAATAGAAGGCTACATATTAGATTTAAGAAATAATCCTGGAGGACTATTAACTCAGGCTATAAATATTACAGATTTTTTCTTAAATGATGGTGAAATAGTTTCAACCAAAGGACGTAAAGTCTCAGAAACAAGGAGATTTTTTGCAAAAAAGGGAGATGAAATTAAAGGAAAACCAATAATAGTTTTAATTAATAATGGTTCTGCGTCCGCTTCAGAAATATTTGCAGGAGCACTGAAAGATCACAAAAGAGCAATCATTTTGGGAGAGAACTCTTACGGCAAAGGTTCAGTTCAATCAATTATTCCCTTACGTAATGGTGGAGGAATTAGACTGACCATTTCTAAATATTATTTACCTTCGGGGGACTCTATATCTGAAGTAGGGGTTACTCCTGATATAGTGGTAGAAGAAACAGAGAACAATTTTAAAATTAATTCTGAGAACGACAATCAACTAAATTACGCTTTAAAATTATTTAATTCTTAGCGATGAATCAAAAAAAGCTTCCTTTAAGAGTCGGCGTAGGAGCTATTGTTTTAAATAGTGAAAATAAAATTTTCGTAGGAAAACGATTAGACAACCCCATAGATAAATGGCAAATGCCGCAGGGAGGAGTAGATAAAGGTGAAAATTTTTTGGCTGCAATAAAAAGAGAGTTAAAAGAAGAAACAAGTATCCAAAACATAAAAGTTTTAAAAGAAATAGATAAGTGGTTTGAATACGAGTTACCTAAGAATCTTTTAGGTATTATTTGGAAAGGTAAGTTTAGAGGACAAAAACAGAAATGGTTTGTTGTTAGATTTGTTGGAAATGAAAGTGAAATAAATTTAAAAACAAAACACCCTGAGTTCATTGAGTGGAAATGGATTGAAATAGATGAGCTGACAAAAGTAATTGTTGATTTTAAAAAACACGTCTATATTGAATTAGTTGCAGAATTAAAAAAATTTATTAATTGATTTCTCTAATTGTATCTACTTTATGGGACAATAAATACTTTTCTTTATCGCTAATCCCTTCATCACTCATTTTTTTTTCGGAGTCTTTAATTATTGTATCTAAAAGATTTTTATCCAAACTTTCCAAAGATTTTGAGGTTGAAGTTAATATTAGCAAATTATTATTCTTAAATTCTACAATACCATCCTCGATAAAAAATTTTTTTTCTTCATTTTCTTTTTTAATTACAACCAAACCTGGTCTTAAAAAAGTAATTAAAGATATATGGTCTTTTAATATTCCCATTTGTCCTTCATAAGATGGGATAGTTACTTCTGCTGCTTCCGATCTTAAAATTGATTGGTCAGGACTTATAATTTCTACAAAAAAATTTTCTGACATCACTACTTGTTTTCTTTTGACATTTTTTCAGCTTTTTCTATGACTTCTTCTATTCCACCTACCATATAAAATGCTGCTTCAGGTAAATTATCGTATTCACCTTTGCAAATTGCATCAAATCCTTTTATGGTTGAGTCTAAATCAACTAGTTTTCCTGGTGAACCAGTAAATACTTCTGCAACAAAGAAAGGCTGAGATAAAAATCTTTGAATCTTTCTTGCACGGGCTACCGTTAATTTATCTTCTTCAGAGAGTTCATCCATTCCAAGAATTGCGATGATATCTTGTAATGATTTATAAGCTTGCAAAATCCTTTGCACATCCCTAGCTACTCTATAGTGTTCTTCTCCTACAATTCTTGGATCTAATATTCTAGAAGTAGAGTCTAATGGATCTACCGCAGGATAAATTCCTATCTCTGCTATTTGTCTAGACAGTACAGTTGTTGCGTCCAAATGTGAAAATGAAGTCGCTGGAGCTGGATCGGTTAAATCATCTGCAGGAACATAAATTGCTTGAACTGAAGTAATAGATCCTTTGTCTGTAGAGGTAATTCTTTCCTGAAGATTTCCCATATCTGTAGCCAAAGTTGGTTGATAACCTACTGCTGAAGGAATTCTTCCTAATAAAGCTGATACTTCTGAGCCAGCTTGAGTAAATCTGAAAATATTATCAATAAAGAAAAGTACGTCTTGACCTTCTTTATCTCTGAAATATTCTGCTACAGTTAATCCTGTTAAAGCAACTCTTGCTCTTGCTCCTGGAGGTTCATTCATTTGTCCGTAAACTAAAGCTGCCTTTGAGCCTTTACCTTCAGTTTTAATTACTCCCGACTCTATCATCTCATGGTATAAATCGTTTCCTTCTCTAGTTCTCTCACCCACTCCAGCAAAAACAGAAAATCCTCCATGTGCTTTAGCAATGTTATTAATTAATTCCATTATCGTTACGGTTTTACCAACTCCAGCACCACCGAATAATCCTATCTTTCCACCTTTTGCATAGGGTGCCAATAAATCTACTACTTTAATTCCTGTAACTAGCTGTTCTGTTTCAGTAGCTTGATCTGTGAATTTAGGAGCCTGTCTGTGAATTGGCCATTTTTCTTTTGTTTTAACTTCTCCTTTTTCATCAATTGACTCTCCTATAACATTTATTATTCTGCCTAAAGTTTCTGGACCAACTGGTACACTTATCGGAGCTTCCGTATTAGTAACCTCATCACCTCTTTTTAAACCTTCAGTAGCATCCATAGCGATAGTTCTAACATCATTTTCTCCTAAATGTTGAGCTACTTCTAAAATAAGCTTATTGCCTCCATTATTAGCCTCTAGAGCTGTATAGATTTCTGGGAGATCATTCTCAAAATTAACATCTACAACTGCTCCAATTATCTGAGTAATTTTTCCTTTTCTGTTCATAATTATAAACTTTCAGCTCCAGATATAATTTCGATTAACTCTTTTGTGATAGATGCTTGTCTACTTCTATTATAATTTATTGTTAATTTATCAACCAAATCTCCTGCATTTCTTGTTGCATTATCCATTGCTGTCATTCTTGATCCTTGTTCACTAGCAGCATTTTCTAAAAAAGCTTTAAAAACTTGTGTTGATATGTTTTTTGGCAATAAATCTTCTAAAATTTCATCTTCGTCAGGCTCAAATTCATATGAAAGTTGCTCCTCTTGCTTATCACCATCCTTTAAATCCATCTTTTCAGCAGGAATTATTTGTTGGGCTTGAGGTATTTGAGTTATTACATTTTTAAAATTATTATAAAATATAATACATTTATCAAATTCTTTTTTGTTAAATAATTCTATAATCTCTCTTCCTACAATCTCTGCTTCTTTGAATGTTATTTGTTTTTTTTCTTTAAAACTAAATTTTTTTATAACATATTTTCCATACTCTCTTTTTATTTGATCTAAACCTTTGGACCCAACTGTAATAATTTTTATTTGCTTTCTTTCACTCAACAATTTTTTCAAATGATTTTTTGCTAATTTGCAAATATTAGAGTTAAATCCTCCACACAAACCTCTATCTGCAGTCATAATAACACATAAGTAAACTTCATCTTTTCCTGTTCCGACTAAAAGCTTTGGTGCGTTTTCTAGATTACTAATTGATTTTGTAAGATTAAGAATGATATTTTGCATTTTTTTGCTATAAGGTCTTCCTTTTTCAGCGCTTTCTTGAGCTTTCCTTAATTTGGCAGCTGCAACCATTTTCATAGCTTTAGTGATTTTTTGAGTTGATTTAACACTTTTAATTCTCTTTTTTAAATCGTCTAAACTTGGCATTTTTATTTATTTTCAGTTTTATAATTTTCTATTATTTGAGATAAAGATTTTTCTGTTTTTTCGTCTAGTTTACCAGTTGATTGTATTTCCTCTATAATTTCAGGCTTGTCTGATTTAATTTTATCTATTATTTCACTTTCAAATTTTTTAATCTTGTTCAATTCAACATCATCTAAATATCCTTTTACTCCGGTAAAAACTGAAATTACCTGTTCTGCAACTGTTAGGGGAGAATATTGATCTTGTTTTAATAATTCAGTTAATTTTGCACCTCGATTTAAAAGTTTTTGAGTAGATGAATCTAGGTCTGATCCAAATTGAGCAAATGCAGCCATTTCTCGATACTGAGCAAGCTCTAATTTAATTGATCCAGCTACCTTTTTCATTGCTTTAGTTTGGGCTGCAGATCCAACTCTAGATACAGACAAACCAACATTCACTGCAGGGCGTATACCTTGATTAAAAAGTTCAGTTTCTAAAAATATCTGACCGTCTGTAATTGATATAACATTTGTTGGTATATAGGCAGATACATCGCCCGCTTGAGTTTCAATAATAGGTAATGCAGTTAGTGATCCACCTCCATTTTTGTCACTTAATTTAGCTGATCTCTCTAATAATCTACTATGTAAATAAAATACATCACCTGGGTAGGCTTCTCTTCCGGGTGGCCTTCTTAATAATAGAGACATTTGTCTGTATGCTACTGCTTGTTTTGATAAATCGTCATAAACTATTAAAGCATGCATTCCATTATCTCTAAAATATTCTCCAATTGTACAACCTGTATAGGGAGCTAAAAACTGTAAAGGAGCTGAGTCAGATGCTGTAGCAGCCACTATTGTAGTATATTTAAGGGCTCCTGCTTCTTCTAAAGTTTTAGATATCTGCGCAACTGTAGATCGTTTTTGTCCAATAGCAACGTAAACACAATATAATTTTTTTTTCTCATCGTCTGATTCATTAATTTTTTTTTGATTAATTATTGCATCAATTGCTACTGCTGTTTTTCCAGTTTGTCTATCCCCAATTATTAATTCCCTTTGTCCTCTACCTATTGGTATAAGAGAGTCAATTGATTTTAATCCTGTTTGCATTGGTTCATTTACTGATTGCCTTGGGATAATACCTGGCGCTTTCACCTCAACTCGTTTTCTATTTTTTGCTGAAAGTGCACCTTTTCCATCTATAGGATTCCCTAATCCATCGACAACTCTACCTAAAAGTTCTTTACCTACCGGAACATCTACAATGGCTTTTGTTCTTTTAATTGTATCTCCCTCTTTTATATTTCTATCATCACCAAAAATTACAACACCTACGTTATCGTTTTCTAAATTTAAAGCCATTCCTTTTGATCCATCTTCAAACTCAACCATTTCTCCGGCTTGAACATTATCCAGCCCATAAACTCGAGCGATTCCATCTCCAACTGATAAAACTTTTCCTATTTCTGAAATTTCAGCTTTTTCACCAAAATTTTTAATCTGATCTTTTAATAATTTTGTAACTTCTGATGGATTAATAGTCATATTAATTTTCTATCATTGCCTGTTCATATTTTTGCAATTTATTCTTAATTGAAGTATCAATCATAAAACTTCCCAATTGTAATTTTAAACCTCCGATTAGTTCTTTGTCCACTTTATAATCAAATATTATAGAAGATCCCATTGACGTAGATAAATCTTTACTAATTGTATCAAGCTCTGTTTTAGATAATTCTTTGGAAGAAATTAATGAAGCTTTAACTTCTCCTCTTTTTTGAGAGCATAATCTCAAAAAATTTTCAAAAATTTTATAAACAAAAAAAATTCTTCTTTTTTCAACTAGTAGTAAAAAGAAATTTTTTAAGTTTTTTGAAAATCCTATTTTATCAGACAATAAGATGATAACACTATTTTGGACTTTAATACTTTGAGTAGGATTTTTTATAAAGTTTCTTATTTCTTGACTAGATTTAAAAAGAAATTGAAAATTTTTAACATCATTTTCAGTTTTATCTAGTTCGTTATTTTCATTAGCAACCTCAAATAAAGCACGAGAATACCTTTCTGAAGTTTCAGTTGAGAAATTTTTATTTGTGCTCATTTTTAATTGTTAGAAATAATAGTGAAAATATTGCTTGGTCGTATCACAAGAGTATTGGTTGATCAAGTTACCAATTTTGAATTTAAGCAAAATTGACAGGATCCACATCAACCGTAAGTTTAATTTTCGATGATATCTGAAGTTTATTAAGCAAATTTGAGATCTTTTTTTGCATCAATTTCTGATTACTAAATTTGATTAGAAGTCTTGAACGAAAATTTTTTTTTATCTTTAATAATGGAGAGTCGATTGGCCCTAGAATCTCAATCCCTTTTATCTTATTTAACTGCATTTTAATCTCTCTAGCGCCATTCAGACTTAAACTATGTTCTTTTGAAGAAATAATAATTGCAATTAGTCTTACAAACGGAGGTAATTCATTTTTTTTCCTTATTGAAAGTTCATTTTTTAGTAGCTCATCTGATTTGTTTTTTATCAATTCATTAAGTATTTCATCTTTAGGAGATAAAGTTTGATAGATTATTAAAGACTCCGAGCTGAATCTTCCTGCCCTACCACTTAATTGATGATACAACTGAATATTTTTTTCGGTTGTACGCAAATCAAAGCCTCGCCCAGAAAAATCTGCATCTATTACAACTATGCAATTAAGTTTTGGAAAGTTAAAACCCTTTGAAATCATTTGAGTTCCAATCAAAATATCTACTTGATTATCTTTTATCTTTCTAAATAATTCGTTAATTTCCTCTTTTTTCTTAAGGTAGTCACTTGAAAAAATATTAATCTTTTTATTTTGAAAAATTTCTTTCGCTTCTTCATAAATTTTTTCAACTCCTGGACCGTACATGACAAAATTACAAAATTCTTTCTCTTTACATTTATTTTTTATTTCTTTTTCATATGAACAGTGATGACAAATCAGTCTATCCTTTATCTTATGAAATGTTAAATACATAGAGCAGTTATTGCAGACATGTTTATAACCGCATTTTTTACAAATTAAAAATGGAGCGAAACCTCTTCTATTAATAAAAAAAAGAACCTGTTCTCCTTTTGCTAAATATTTTTTAACTAGTTCAATAGTTTCAACAGCAATAAATTTATTTTTAATCTTATCTAAATTTAAATTTACAATTTTTGTTTTAGGCAATGGATAATTTTCAAATCTTTGAAAAATTTTAATATGTCTATATTTTTTATTTTCAATATTATTAAAAGTTTCAATAGAAGGGATTGAAGTAACTAGGTGAACAGGAATTTTTTCAAAATTTGCTCTTGAGATTGCCATATCTCTGGCGTTATAAATTACCCCTTCATCCTGTTTATAAGATGTATCATGCTCCTCATCTACGATTATAATCCCAAGTTTTTTGAAAGGTAGTAACAGTGCAGATCGTGCACCAACTAATATCTTTATTTTATTATTAATTATACCTTTCCATATTATTCTTTTTTGTTTAGGCGTAATTTTTGAGTGCCAGATAGCTGGTTCAAAACCAAAAAAGTCTTCAAATCTAAACTTAAAATCATTAGTTAAAAATATTTCTGGAAGTAATACTAAAGCTTGTTTATTTTCATTTATAATTTTTTTTATTCTTTCAAAATAAACTAATGTTTTACCTGAACCAGTGGTTCCTTGCAAAACTGATACATCAAATTTATTTTTGGCTTTCTCAAGAAATTTAAGTGCAGATAATTGTTCTTTACTTAAAGAATATTTTTTTGATTTTGTTTTTTTAAACTTTGTAAAATCATTATCTTTTTTAATAAATTTATCAGCATTACCAATTACCATTTTTAATACAAGACCAATTGGAACCATATTATAAATTGAAAACCATTCGACAAAATTAACTAATTTTTTATCAATTGAATAGTTTGTCTTTTTATTTATCTCTTTAATTTTAATATTTTTAGGTTCATGGTAGTTATTATTCCAAATGACTCCTATTTCTTTTTTTGATCCAAATGGTACTTCAACTATATCTCCAACGTCGATGTTAATCTTTGAGATGTAGGTAAATGGAAAGTTAAATACCTTAGGCAACAAAACTTGTGCTTTCATAAAACAATAGTATTTGAATTATTTTTATTTAAAAATGAATTGGTCTTTTATCAACAGCTAATGCTGCTTCTTTTATTGCTTCAGTATGAGTTGGGTGAGCATGGCAAGTTCTTGCTATATCTTCAGAGCTTGCTCCAAATTCCATAGCTAGTGCCATTTCAGCAATCATATCCCCGCAATGAGGACCTATAATATGAACTCCTAAAACTTTATCAGTAATACTATCTGCTAATATCTTAACAAATCCCTCGGTTTCGTTGTTAACTTTGGCCCTTGAGTTCGCAAGAAAGGGAAATTTACCTACTTTATAAGATTTTTTCTCAGATTTGAGTTGCTCTTCTGTCTTTCCTACTGCTGCAACTTCTGGAGATGTATAAATAACACCTGGGATAACATCGTAATTAACATGTCCAGCTTGTCCTGCTAAAATTTCTGCCACAGCTATGCCTTCATCCTCTGCTTTATGAGCAAGCATTGGACCTTTAATAACATCTCCAATAGCATAAATATTGCTTATAGATGTTTGCAATTTACCGTTTACTTTAATTCTACCTTTTTCGTCTTTAACGACTCCAACTTTAGAAAGGTTTAATCCTTCAGTGTAAGGTTTTCTGCCTACAGAAACTAAAACTTTATCAGCCTCAATTATTTCATTTTTTTTAGTTTTGTTATCAGTAAATTCTATTAAAACTGAGTCATTTTTATTTTTAACTGAATTTACTTTTGAATTAAGTTTAAATTTTATTCCTTGTTTGCTTAAAATTTTTTGAAATTCATTAGAAACCTCCCTGTCCATACCAGGAGTAATATAATCTAAATATTCTATAACAGTAACTTCAGCACCTAGCCTAGACCAAACCGAACCCATTTCAAGACCAATATATCCACCTCCGATTACTACTAATTTTTTTGGAACTTTGTTTAATGACAAAGCACCAGTAGATGAAATAATATTTTTTTCATCTAATTTTATACCTGGAAGAGTAGTTGCGTCTGAACCAGTTGCAATTACAATATTTTTAGCTTTATAATTTTCTTTTTTATTATTGTTATAAACAACAACATCATTTTTTGAAAAAAGAACACCTTTTCCTTTTAAATAAGTAACTTTATTTTTCTTAAATAAAAATTCCACTCCTTTTGTCAAAATCTGAATTGATTTATTCTTATTAGACATCATCTTGTCTATATTCAGTTTTATATCGCTAATTTCTATTCCTTGATGATTAAAATCTTTTTTTGCTTTGTAAAAATTTTCAGATAAATTTAATAAACTTTTTGAAGGTATGCATCCAATATTTAAACAAGTGCCTCCCAAAGAACCTCTGGACTCTATACAAGCAGTTTTAAGGCCTAGCTGTGCAGCTCTAATAGCACAAACGTATCCTCCTGGGCCGCCACCAATTATGATTACGTCAAAATTATTTTCCATTTTTAGATATTAAGAAAAAGTCTTTTTGGATTTTCTAATGACTCTTTAACTATTTTTAAAAATGACACTGCTTCTTTTCCATCTATTATTCTATGGTCATAAGATAAAGCTAAATACATAACTGGTCTTACCTCAACATTTCCCTCAACTACTACAGCTCTTTGAACAATGTTGTGCATCCCTAAAACAGCTGATTGAGGTGGATTTAATATTGGTGTTGATAGCATTGAACCATATATTCCCCCATTCGTGATTGTAAAGGTTCCTCCTTGTAAATCATCAATTGTAATTTTCCCATCTCTAGCCTTTTCTCCTAATCGACCTATATTTTTTTCTATGTCTGCAAAAGACATCTCATCAGTTTCTCTCAAAACTGGAACTACTAAACCTCTGTCCGTTCCCACAGCTATACTTATATTATAATAATTTTTATAAACTATCTCGTCATTTTGTATTTCTGCATTTATAGCTGGAAAATTTTTTAATCCAATAACACAAGCTTTTACAAAGAAAGACATAAATCCAAGTTTTACAGCATACTTGTTTTGAAATTCTTCTTTATATTGATTTCGCATTGCAATTACTTCGCTCATATCAACTTCGTTAAAAGTAGTAAGCATTGCAGCATTTTCTTGGGCCTCTTTTAATCTTTTAGCAATAGTTAATCGTAACCTTGTCATTTTAATTCTTTCTTCAGGTCCATGCTTAATTTTTCTTTCCGAAGGAGATGGTTTAGACCCCATCAAACTCATAATATCTTCTTTCAAAATAACTCCGTGCTTGCCTGATCCTTCAACCTTATTTAAGTCTACTTTATTTTCCTCAGCTATCTTTCTTGCAGCAGGTGAGACGGATGGCTTTTGAATTTTAGCTTTTGGGATTTCTTTTATTTTTTTTTCTTCATGAAAGTTATCCAATACTAATGCTTCTTCCTCCTGAATTTCTACGGTCTCAGTTTCTTTTTTTTCTTCCACAAGGTTAAGAACCTCTTCTGTAGCTTCTTTTGTTACTTTATTTTTTTTCTTTGGTGGAGAATAATTTTTAACCTCTTTGACACTTTTTGAACTTTCTTTAGCAGATCCATTTATCATTCCAAGTAACGCACCTACGTTAACGGTTTCACCTTCCTTTACTGATATAAGTTCTAAAAAACCATTTGATGGTGCTGGCACCTCGACATTTACTTTATCAGTTTCAAGTTCTACAATAGGTTCGTCTGCAGAAACTTTTTCTCCTTGGCTTTTTAGCCATTTTGAAACAGTGGCCTCAGTCACTGACTCACCTAAAGTTGGAACAATAATTTTATCTGACATTTTATCTTCTAAGTACCTTTTCTAATATTTCTTTTTGTTGCGCAAGATGTTTATTTAGATTTCCAGTCGCAGTTGAAGATGATGCTTTTCTTCCCACATATTTTACCTTATCTCTATTAAAGTATATTATTTCTAAGGTTCTATCTATGTAATTTCTTACGGTATTCCAGGCACCCATATTTTTCGGCTCTTCTTGACACCAAATGAATTCCGCTTTTTCGTATTTCTTTAATAAATTAGCCAAAGTTTTTGCAGGAAAAGGATACAACTGTTCTACACGTATAAAAACAACATCATTATTCTTAGTATTTTCTCTAGCTTCAACGAGGTCGTAATAAATTTTACCAGAACACATCACTACTTTTTTTATATCGTTATCTCCTTTTAATTTAATTAAACCACTATTTTTAGAATAAGCATCGTCATCTAATACTCTATGAAATGTATTTTTTTTTGTAAACTCGCTTAGATTTGAAATACATCTTTTATGCCTTAACAAAGATTTAGGTGTCATTACTATCAATGGTTTTCTAAAATCTCTATGCATTTGTCTCCTTAATGCATGAAAATAATTTGATGGGGTTGTACAGTTTACTACTTGCATATTTTCTCCCGCACATAATTGCAAAAATCTTTCTAGTCTAGCTGAAGAATGGTCGGGTCCTTGTCCTTCATAACCATGGGGTAGTAACATTACAAGTCCACTAGCTCTTCCCCATTTTGACTCACCCGATGCAATAAACTGATCGATGATTACTTGGGCACCATTGGCAAAATCGCCAAATTGTGCTTCCCATATAACTAGAGTTTCTGGTTCAGATAAAGAATATCCAAACTCGAAACCTAAAACTGCTAACTCAGACAAAAGACTATCGATTATTTCAAATTTCTTTTGATTAATTTTTATATTGTTTAAAGGTATGTATCTGTCATGATTATTTTGATCTCTTAAAACTGCATGTCTTTGGCTAAAAGTCCCTCGTCCAGAGTCTTGACCAGAGAGTCTTACTGAAAATCCTTCAGTTAATAAACTTCCAATAGCCAGATTTTCTGCAGTAGACCAATCAATAGGATTATTTTTTTCAAACATTTGATATTTTAAATCAAATATCTTCTTTATTGTTTTGTGAGCATTTAAATTATTAGGCACAGTAGAAATTTTTTTTCCTATTTCTATTAGTTTATTTTTATCTACACCACTTTTTCCTCTTTTATCTTTACCTAATCCAGGTTTAAATCTTGACCAAGCGCCTTCAAACCATGTCAACTCTGATTTATAAGTTTTAGATAATTCCAATTGAGTTTCTAAAAATTTCTTAAATTTTATTTTTTGATCTTCTATTTTGTTTAACGAGGTTAATCCTTCTTCACATAATCTATTGCCATAAATTTTTAGAGTCGTAGGATGAGTTTTTATCTTTTTATACATAATTGGTTGAGTAAAAGATGGTTCATCACCTTCATTATGACCGAAACGCCTGTAGCAAACCATATCTATAACTACGTCTCTGTTAAATTTTTGTCTGTATTCAGTAGCTATTTTTGCACAGTGCACTACTGCCTCGGGATCATCACCATTAACATGAAAAATTGGAGCCTGAGCAATCTTTGCAACATCTGAAGGATATGGGGATGAACGTGCAAAACGTGGAGCAGTTGTAAAACCTATTTGATTATTTACAATTATATGTATTGTACCTCCGATGTTATGCCCAGGTAATCCAGACATAGCAAAACATTCTGCTACTATTCCTTGTCCTGCAAAAGCTGCATCACCATGAATTAATACAGGAATAACCTTTTGTCTTTTAGCATCTTTATGAAAAAATTGCTTAGCTCTAACTTGACCTAGAACAACAGGATTAACTGCTTCTAGGTGGGATGGATTGTCTGTTAAACTTATATGAACAGAGTTTCCGTCAAACTCTCTATTAGATGATGCTCCTAAATGATATTTTACATCTCCACCAATTTCTTGGTTGGCGCTTTTACCAAAAAATTCACTAAATATAGCTTTGTATGGCTTACCCATTACATTTGCTAATACATTCAATCTACCTCTATGAGGCATTCCTATTTTAATTTCTTTAGCCCCTAAATTTCCTCCTCGTTTAATAATCTGTTCTAAAGCTGGAACCAAAGACTCCCCTCCATCTAGTCCAAATCTTTTTGTTCCAACAAATTTTATATGCAAATATTTTTCAAATCCCTCTGCTTCAACCATTTTATTTAGAATTGCTTTTTTACCATTTTCAGTAAATTTAATTTCTTTTTCAGGACCCTCTACTCTATTTCTTATCCAAGTCTTTTCATCTGGGTCTCCCATATGCATAAATTCATAACCAATATTTGAACAGTAAGTTTTTTTTAAAATCTTTAATATTTGATTCAAATCTGCATACTGTAAACCAAGAACCCCATCCAGAAATATTTTTCTACTATAGTCTTTTTTTGTAAAACCATATGTTTCAGGTCTTAATTCTGGATGTTCCTCTTTTTTTAAAAGAGAGAGTGGATCTAAAGATGAAATAAGATGGCCTCTAATTCTATAAGCTCTAATTAACATAATCGCTCTTACAGAATCTTTTGTAGATTGTTTAGTCGATTCTAAATTTATTTCAGAAGATTTGTTTTCATCTTTATTTTTTTGACTTTGTTCATTGAGAACAATTTTTATATTTTTTTTTTCAGGTGACCAGCTTGGACCTTTTAAATCGTTGTAAACTAATTTTTGCTCATCACTTAATCCCTCAAAAAACTGCCTCCAACTCTCCGGTAAGGATTGTGGATCTGCAAGATAGTCAGCATAAAATTCATTTATAAATTCAGAATTATTTCCAACTAAAAAAGAGGTTTTTTTGTAAGTTGTATTACTATTAGATGATGACATTCAATAATTTATTTTAACATAAATTACAAAAAATCAACCATTTAGTTTCTGCAAAAGTGTCTTTCCAATATCAGCTGGGGACTTTGATATAGTAATTCCTGCAGATTTCATCAGCTCTATCTTGTCTTCTGCTCCACCTTTTCCTCCAGATATTATTGCACCTGCATGCCCCATTCTTCTTCCTGGAGGGGCGGTTAAACCAGCAATAAAACCTACCATAGGTTTTTTTATCTTTTCTTTTTTTAAAAATTCTGCAGCTTCTTCTTCAGCAGAACCTCCTATTTCACCTATCATAACGATTGATTTAGTATCATCATCTTTTAAAAAAAGTTCTAGGCAATCAATAAAATTAGTTCCATTAATCGGATCCCCTCCAATTCCTATACAAGTAGACTGACCCATGCCATTTACTGAAGTTTGGGCAACTGCTTCGTAAGTTAGGGTTCCAGATCTTGACACGATGCCTACTGTTCCTTTTTTATGAATATTACCTGGCATAATTCCTATTTTACACTCGTCTGGAGTAATTATTCCTGGACAGTTAGGACCAATTAGTCTTGATTTACTTTTTTTCAATTCTTTTTTAACTTTAATCATATCTAAAATAGGTATCCCTTCTGTGATACAAACTATTAATTCAACTTTAGCATGAATAGCTTCAATTATTGACTCTCCAGCAAATTTAGGTGGGACATATATCATGGTAGCATTTGCGTTACTTTTATCTTTTGCCTCTTGAACAGTATTAAAAACTGGAAGATTTAAATGAGTTTGACCACCTTTTTTGGGTGTTACTCCTCCTACAAGTTTTGTTCCATATTTTAGCGCTTGTTCAGAATGAAAAGTTCCATGTTTACCAGTAAAACCTTGGCAAATAACTTTTGTATTTTTGTTTATTAATACTGACATTTATTTTAAAGAATTCACAATCTTTTTAGCGGCATCATTTAAATCTGAAGCAGATAAAATTTTTAAATTTGACTTATTTAATATTTCTTGACCTTCTTTAAAGTTAGTTCCCGCTAATCTTACAACTAAAGGTACAGATAAACTCACTTCTTTTGCAGCATCCACTACACCTTGAGCAAGAACATCACACCGCATGATACCGCCAAATATATTAATTAAAATACCTTTCACATTCTTATCTGATAAAATAAGTTTAAAAGCTGCAGATACTTTTTCTTTAGAGGCTCCTCCACCAACATCTAAAAAATTTGCTGGTTCTTCACCATAAAGTTTTATAATATCCATAGTGGCCATAGCAAGTCCTGCGCCATTTACCATGCATCCTATAGATCCATTTAATTTTATATATGCTAGATCATTTTTACTCGCTTCAATTTCAGTTGGCTCTTCTTCATTTAAATCTCTAAGCTTTAAAATATCAGGTCTTCTAAAAATTGCATTATCATCAAAATTCATTTTAGCATCTAAACAGATTAATTTGCCTTCTTTATTAATAATTAAAGGATTTATTTCTATTAAGTTTGCATCTTTTTGAATTAAAATTTTATATAAAGATTGAACTAATTTTATTGCATCCATTTTTTGATTATTGCTGAGATTAAAAGGAGAAATAATTTTTTCTGTCTCCTCAATCGTTAGTTCATTCTTAAGCTCAATTTTAGTTGTTATTATTTTTTCAGGTGTTTCATTTGCAACTTTTTCAATATCCATGCCACCCTCTGTGCTACTGATAAAAGCAATTTTTGAACTTTCTCTATCTACTAAGCATGATAAATAAAACTCTTTTGATATGTCAGAAGCTTCCTCTATATAAAGACGTTTTACCTCTTTGCCTTCAGGGCCAGTCTGATGAGTTATTAATACCTTACCCATCATTATTTTGGCTTCTTTTTTTAGCTCTTCAAAGCTCTTGACTAACTTTACACCTCCCGCTTTTCCTCTTCCTCCAGCATGAATTTGAGCTTTTAAAACATAATTGTTGGTCTTTAATTCTGATATTTTATCTTTTATGTCCTTAATTGACAAAATTACTATACCTTTAGAAACTGGTGCTCCATACTCTTTTAATATCTC
The DNA here is from genome assembly GCA_902598595.1 of uncultured Pelagibacteraceae bacterium. Lineage (GTDB taxonomy): Bacteria > Pseudomonadota > Alphaproteobacteria > Pelagibacterales > Pelagibacteraceae > Pelagilacustribacter. Next base: position 101 of record CACKCD010000003.1, on the reverse strand, counting down.
TTTAGCCTGGTGTTCATGAATATTCATTTGTAATTCTTATATATAATTTAGTTTAAATTTTCATTAATTAATTTTTTGTTTGTATAAATTCTATCTTCCCA
>CACKCD010000002.1 GCA_902598595.1 uncultured Pelagibacteraceae bacterium | reverse complement strand
AATGGTACAAATAAAAAAAATATTTCACCTACACCTGTTATAGGTGGTGTCGGTTTAATTCAAAAATTAAAAAACCCCATGGATCATAAATTTAAAAAAAATAATAGTATTATATTAATAGTTGGTAAAACTTTTGGGCATCTAGAACAAAGTGTGTTTCTTGAAGAAATTTATTCGATATTTGATGGTCAGCCTCCAGAAATAAACTTAGTAAATGAAAAAAATAATGGGGAAAGCGTACTAGAAATAATAAAAAAAAATTTAGTTAATTCTGTTCATGACATTTCAAATGGCGGATTAATTGTTGCATTAGCAGAAATGTCTATGGGCTCTAATTATGGTGTTAAAATAAATAAACCAAAAAATTTAACAAATTTATTTAAGTATTTTTTTGGTGAAGATCAGGGTAGATATATTTTGGAAGTAGATAAAAATAATTTAGAAAAAGTCGAAATAATATTAAAAAACAACAATATTTTTTATGAAAATATAGGTTTCACTCAAAAAGATTATTTTGAAATTCAAAAAGAATTAAAAATTGATATTAAAAAACTGTATAAAATTAACAATCAATGGTACAATAATTATTAATGCCTTTACCTGTAGAAGAAATAAAAAAACTTATACTTTCGTCAATTCCCGATGCATCTATTGAAATCAAAGATCTAATGGGAGACAATAATCACTACTCAGCAATAATTAAATCTAAGATGTTTAATGGTTTAAATAAAATTGATCAACATAAGTTAGTATACAAATCATTGAAGGGTAAAATGGGAAATGAACTTCATGCTTTATCAATTACTACCGAAGGAAAATTATGAACACTAAAGAAAAAATAAAAAATTTAATAAATAACAATGACGTTTGTTTGTTTATGAAAGGAACACCAGATTCTCCCCAATGTGGATTTTCAATGGCAGTTTCTAATGTACTTAAACATCTAAAAATAAATTTTAATGGCGTTAATGTTTTAGAGGATGAAAATTTAAGACAGGGAATAAAGGATTTTAGTGATTGGCCAACAATACCTCAGCTTTACATCAAAGGTGAATTTATAGGAGGTTGTGACATTGTTAAAGAGATGTTTGAAAAAGGTGAGCTAAAAAAGTTACTAGAGACTAAAAAATTAATCTAATTATATAAATGAGAAACTATATTTATAAAACTCTAATTGCAGTTATAGCCTTAATAGTTGTATTTGAATTTACTATTGGAAAAACAATTAACAGAATTAGTTCACAAACTGAAATATTATTTACTAAAGAAGGCAGAAAAGGAATGGTTTCTTCTATCAAGATAGAGATGGAAAAAGCTATTAAAAAAGAAAATTATCTAGACGAAGATGAAAGAGTTTTAATTAACCAGTTCATTCAAAAGATTAAGAATGAACTTAAGTCTGCTGAATGATCGGTATAATTAGAAACGTATACAATAAACTTCACATAATTCAAAACATTTATCTTAAAAACAAGTTTCTTATCAAAAAGAAAAGTTATTCCATGGAGGGTGAAGATTTAGAATTGCTTAAAATGACTAAAAATATTAACCAGGGATTTTACGTTGATGCTGGTTGCTATCATCCTCTTCATCTAAATAATACTTACCTTCTATATAAAAAAAAGTGGAGTGGTTTAAATATAGATCTAAGTAAATTTTCAATAGACTTATTTAATTATATGCGGCCAAATGATGTAAATGTTCATTCTGCTATTTCAAATTCAGAAAAAGAAGTGATCGTTTATCATCAAAAAAATATTAGCCAATTATCTACTATTAGAAAAGATGTAGCTAAAGATAGAATGCAAGGACCAATTAAAGAAAAAAAAATGACTTCTAAAAAATTAACAACAATTTTAGATAATAGTAGATTTCGTAATAGAAAAATAGATTTTCTTAATATAGACCTAGAAGGAGCCGACATAAGTGCATTAAACTCACTAAATTTTGAAATTTATAGACCAAAAATAATTTGTGTAGAAATAACAGATAAAATTATTGAAAATTCTGATATTTTTAAATTTTTAACAAAATTAAACTATAAAAAAAAATGGTCGAGCATAACTAATATAAATCATATTTTTGTAGACGAATTATTTTTAAAAAAAATAGATTAGTTAGGTACACTCTAACAGTTTACCTGTTGTGAACTTTTTTTTATGAAATAAAAGTTTAAAACCTGTCTCATGAATTATTTCACACATGTAAGGTTTGCTTTTTTTAAGATTTCTAACATTTTGAACACCTAAAAATGGTCTTTTATAATTTGTGTCAATTTTCTGCCAGCTATCAAAACAAGTAAATTTATTTTTATTCAAAAAAGGTTTTACACTATGCATTGGATTTGCAAGAATACACAAATCTTTTTTATCTGAACTATTTAAAAATTCTGCAATTTCTCTACCGCTTAATCCTTGATATTCTAATTCAAACTTATTTGTTAAATCAATATATCGAGATGGTAAATTAAACCATACATACTGATAAGGGTTAATCTTTATATTCTCAATCAAAAAAAGAGTTATAGTTAGCATACCAGTTATATAGAAAAACTTATTAGAAAATGTATATACTGATACTAAACCAATAATAAATATTAATGGAAATAAAAACATAACTTGTCTTAATTCATCATATAAATGAACTTTTCTAAAAATCAAAACTAACGGTATCAAGATTGTAGTTATCAAAAGTGAGCCAAAATAAATTGATTTTTTAGATGAATTAAATATTCTTTTTTCAGTAAAGGGAATTAAACAGATGCCAATAATAATTATTAAGGGTAACTTTACTGAAAACCAAATCAACATGTAAGTAGATGGTAAATTAGTAGAATACATTATTTTTCCATATGTATTTGTTCCAACGTTATTAAAATGATTAGACATTGTGTTTATTATTTCAACAACGCCGAATGGATTAATCCACAATTCGGGATAAAAAACTATAGTTAACAAAATTGTACTAAATATAAAAAAAAGTAAATTTAAGTAAAATTTTTTTATAAAAAGAAAGACATTAGTATTTGTTAAACTTAAATAAATTATAAAAGTAATGAGGTATTGGAGAAAGATTAGTATACCTGCTATTCTAATTGACAATAAATATGAGGTCATTAAAGAAAACAAAAAAGTATTAAAATAAGAGATCTTTCTTTTATCTATTAGTTTTTCAAATAATTTTAAACTTAGATAAGTGCAAATAAGCCAAATGGACATGAAGGGTACATCCTTGGGACTAAATAATGATTGACCAAAGAGATACGGGTACAATAAATAAATTATTGTTCCAGTTTTACTAAAATTCTCATTTTCTATAATCTTTTTTAGAATTAGATAAAAAAATATCCCTGATATAAAGAAAAATAAAAATACAACAAAATGTTTAGCAAGTAAGTGTTTACCAAAATCACTTATATTATTAGTTGCTATCAAATCTTTTATAAGAAATTGTATTGGTTGTGAAATTAGTTGGAATCCAATTCCATATCCTATCGTACTTTCTAAAATCTTTGGATCAAATTCTTCACCGTAGAATAGATAACTAGATAATTTCATTGAAATATTAATGTTATCTCTCCAATTAATTTCTTCATGGTTTTCATCAAAAGAAATACCTGATTTAATTGCCGCAAAGGAGCCAAAGATTAAATAGAAAAATAAAAATATTATTAAAAAGTTTTTTTTTATAATTTGCATTAATTTAATAGATAATAATGCTTTATAAATTTTTTGAAAGAATATTATTTGGTAAGTAATTTTATACTTAGATTTATGAATTATCTTGAGTAATATTCAATGACTAAACTTGGTTCCATAATTACTGGATAAGGCACCTCTGAGAATTTTGGAACTCTTACTAGCTTTACTGTCTTATTTTTATCATCTAGTTGAATGTATTCAGGCACATCTCTTTCTTTACTTTGAAGTGCACCTTCTATGAAAGTAAGTTTTTTTGATTTTTCTCTAATTTCAATTAAATCAGAGTCTTTAACTAGGTAACTAGAAATATTAACTCTTTTTTTATTTACTCTAATATGACCGTGATTAATCATTTGTCTAGCAGAAAAAACAGTTGTGGCAAACTTAGCTCTATAAATTATCGTATCCAATCTACTTTCAAGCAATGCAATTAAATTTTCTGTGGTATCCCCTCTTTTTGCAAGAGCTTTTCGATAAATATTTCTAAACTGTCTTTCATTAATGTTCCCGTAATAGGCTTTTAGTTTTTGCTTTGCCTGTAATTGAATTCCATAATCTGTTGGCTTGCCTTTCTTGTTTTGTCCGTGTTGACCTGGGGGATATGCTCTTGAATTAAAAGGACTTTTAGGTCTTCCCCATAGATTAGCTTTTAATCTACGATCAACTTTATGTTTAGATTTAAGTCTTTTTGTCATATTTAATTGTTGAGTGTTTATAAGACTTCAGGTGTAATTGTCAATTATGGTTAATATTTTTTTTACTTAAAGAGCTAATAATACTGGCTAAAATCCTTACTTCTTTATCATTAGGCTCCATTCTATAAATTAGGTTGTTGATATTCATTAACATTGAGTGTTTTTTTTCATTTGGTACAAAAAAACCTTTTTTTTCAAGTAATTTTTTAAGATGTAAGACTAAAGAAGAAATTTTTCTTTTAGAAGAAATTTTTATATTTTTTATATTTTTTTCAAATTTACCGAAATTTTCCAATTTAAAAATCTCGTAACATATAATACTTAATGAATGAGACAAGTTTAGTGATTTAAATTTTTTTGAAGTTGGAATCTGCAAAATATAATTTGATAATGATAAATCATCATTTGATAAACCAGATGCTTCTGGACCGAACATAAGACCAAACTTAGTATTTTTGTTTGATCTTATTATCTTAAAAAATTGATTAATTGAAATGTGCTTTTTATTTATGTCTCTTTTTCTAGCACTTAAAGATATAATTATATTAAAATTACTTATAGCTTCATGAGTATTATCATAAATTTTTGCCTTTTTAATAATATCATATGCACCTACAGAAGTGGCTTTTGCTTTATTGTTAGGCCAAGAATGTTTTGGAGAGACAATGGATAGTTTTGAAAATCCAAAATTTTTTAAAGATCGTGCACATGCCCCAATATTTTCACCAAGCTGTGGTTTTATTAAAATGAAACCAAACTTATTTTTCATTTAAGTTAGCGGGTGCTTTTTCTTTATAAAGTTTATAATCTAGGCTGTCTATTAAGGCCTTAAACGAAGCTTCAATAATATTTGGAGAAACTCCAACAGTAAACCAACTAATTCCTGTTTTGTCTGTGCTTTCTATTAAAACTCTTGTCGTTGCTTCGGTTCCTGTGTTTAAAATTCTTACTTTATAATCTAATAATTTTAAATCAGAAAAAAAATTATAATATTTTTCAACTTTTTTAAAATTAGATCTTATTGCATTGTCTAATGCATTAACAGGACCATTCCCCTCTCCATTGCATTCAATATCTTTTCCATCAATTAAAAAAACAACATTCGCTTTTGTTTTTATAGTATCTGATTTTGCTACACTAACATTATAACTTTTAACCTTTAAATATTCAGGAACTTTTCCTAAAAGCCTGTTAGCTAATAATTCAAAAGAAGCATCAGCGCCATCATACGAATATCCACTGAATTCTCTATCTTTAACTTCTTCTAAAATTTTTTTAACTTTTGGATCTTTTGAATCAATCTTAACACCATATTTTTCTAAACGAGAAAGAATATTTGATCTACCAGCTTGATTAGAAACAACTATATTTCTGTGGTTGCCAACTAACTTGGGATCAACATGCTCATAAGTTTTTGGATCTTTTTGCACTGCAGATACGTGTAGCCCTCCTTTATGAGAAAATGCAGATGCCCCCACATAAGCCATATTTTTATTTGGCTTTCTATTTAAAATTTCATCAAGTAATCTTGAGCATTCTGTTAATGAAGATAATTTATCTTTTTTAATATTAATTTCATATTTCTCACTAAATGATTTTTTTAAAAAAAGTGTAGGTATAATTGACATTAAATTAGCATTGCCACATCTTTCTCCTAAGCCATTAATAGTACCTTGAATTTGTCTTGCGCCTGCCTCTACGGCTGCTAAAGAATTTGCTACTGCATTTTCTGTATCGTTGTGGGCATGTATTCCAAGATTTTTTCCTGGAATAGTTTTAGAAACTTTTGAAACTATTTCAGTTATTTCATGGGGTAAAGTTCCACCATTCGTGTCACACAACACTAACCATCTAGCCCCAGAGTCATAAGCATGTTTAAGACAGTCTAATGCATAACTTGAATTAGCTTTATAACCATCAAAAAAATGCTCAGCATCAAACAAAAACTCTTTTTTATTTTTTACAAAAAGTTTTGTAGTTTCTTTAATATTTTCTAAATTTTCCTCATTTTTAATACCTAGAGCAACCTTCACATGAAAATCCCAAGCTTTACCTACAACACAAACTGCGGGTGAATTTGCATTCATTAAAGATGCTAATCCCGGATCATTATCAGCGCTTCTTCCTATCTTTTTTGTCATACCAAAAGCTGTGAAAATACTTTTTTTTAATTTTGGTGGATTAGAAAAAAATTTAGTATCATTAGGGTTTGCTCCTGGCCAACCTCCTTCGATATAGTCAACTCCAATGTCTGATAAAACATTTGCAATTTTATTTTTATCTTCTATAGAAAAATCTACTCCTTCAGTTTGAGCACCATCTCTTAAAGTAGTATCAAATATATAAATTTTATCTTTGCTCATTTTAATTTCCAAATTGTTTTATCTTGTTGATCTTCAATTACAATCCCTTGCTCTAACAAATTTTTCCTTATTTGATCAGCTAGAGTAAAATTTCCCTCTTTTTTTGCTTTAGTTCTCTCAGCAATTTTCTTTGAAATATAATCCTCTGAGACTTTTATATTAGATTTTTTTAAATTCTCCCATTCTTGTTTATTGATATTAAATAAACCTATTAATTTGCATGCATTATTAAATAGTGATTTACTTTTTTTATCTCCGTTACTAGCAGCATTATATAATTCGTGTATTTTAGCAATAAAGCCTGGGGTATTTAAATCATCTAATAAAGTTTCTGAAATATCTAAAATATTTTCATTTTTAGTTTCTTCATAAAGTTTGTACCATTTATTAATTGTGTTTTTTTGATTTTGTAGCAATTCATCATTCCAGTCCAATGGTTGACTATAATGTGCGCTCAACAAAGCTAATCTAACAACTTGACCAGAGTATTGCTTCACAGCTTCTGAAATTGTAATGATGTTGCCTAAAGATTTAGACATCTTTTCTTTGTTAAATGTAACAAAGCCATTATGAACCCAATAATTTGCAAAACTTTCTGTAGAATTATTACTGCAAGACTGCGCAATTTCATTTTCATGGTGTGGAAAAATTAAATCTAAACCTCCACCGTGTATATCAAAATTTTTTCCTAAATATTTTTCGCTCATGACAGAACATTCTAAATGCCAACCTGGTCTACCTCTTCCCCATGGCGAGTCCCATCCTGGATCATTATCTTCTGAAGGTTTCCATAAAACAAAATCTAATGGATTTTTCTTAAGATCGGAAATTTCTATTCTATTTCCAGCTTTTAATTCCTCTAAATTTTTATTTGATAACTTTCCATAGTTCTTGAAGGAATTGATGGCAAAGTAAACATGGCCTTTATTTTCATAAGCATAACCTTTTTTTATTAAAGAGGAGGACATTTCAATCATCTCTTTAATATGTTCTGTTGCTTTTGGCTCTACAGTAGGGTCTAAACAATTCAAACTTCTGCAATTTTCATGGAAAACTTTTGTGACTTCATTTGTGATTTCATTAATGCTTTTTTTATTTCTCTTAGAGGCTTCAATTATTTTATCATCTACGTCTGTAATGTTTCTTACGTAATTAACATTTGTTCCATAAATTAATCTTAAAACTCTAAACAAAATATCAAATACTACTAAACTTCTAGCGTTACCTACATGGGGATTATCATAAACGGTAGGGCCACAAGCGTATAAAGAAATTTTCTTAGAATTTATTGGTTTAAAAATTTCTTTTTTTCTTGATAAGGAATTAGTAAGTTGAAGATTACTCATTAAATTTGCAGACTGGTATAGGATTCATTTTGTGTAAATTTTTTTCTCTAATTTCTAAATATTTTTTATAATTAGGATCATTTTTATTTTCCATAGCTTTTTCTAGATCTTCGTAACTCATTCCAAGTTGTTGAACATCGTTTCTTCCATCGTCCCATAAACCGTCGGTTGGCGGTGTATCTATTATATCTTGAGAAACACCTAAATGTTTTCCGAGTTCCCAAACTTGTGTTTTAGTACAATCAGCTATTGGAGAAATATCAACTCCACCGTCACCATATTTAGTATAAAAACCAACGCCAAAATCTTCGACTTTATTCCCTGTACCTACAACTATTCCATTATTAGCGGCTGCTACTTGATATAAAGTTGCCATTCTTAACCTCGCTCTAGAGTTTGCGTATCCATGATCATTATTAAATTTAGTTAAAACCTGAGAAAATGAAGTAAAAATTTTATCCATTTCTAATAAATGGTGCTCCACATTTTTATATTTTTGTTTTAACCATTTAGCATGTAACAAACTTAAGTCATGTTGAGATTTAATTTGTTTAATTGGCATCGTTAACACAATTGTTTTACGTCCAGTACTTGCACATAAAGTACTAACTACAGAAGAGTCAATTCCACCAGAAATTCCAACGATTAAAGCCTTCGGCTTATAAGATGCCGAATCGCAATAGTTATTTATCCAGTTAGTTATAATTTCTGCTCTTTTTTTTACTTCCATAAATAGTACCTACCTCTCTTTTAAGGTTTGGTCTTAATAATTTCAATAACTATTAAGACGCTTCTTTAATAATATTTTTTGAATATTTAGAATTTTTCTTTATTTCCTCAGAAATTAAGAAAGCAAGTTCTAAAGCTTGTGAGGCATTTAATCTCGGATCACAATGAGTTCTGTATCTATTAGATAAATCTCTATCTGATATTTTTTGGGCTCCACCAGTGCATTCTGTTACATCTTGACCTGTCATTTCAACGTGAAGTCCGCCAGCGTAGGTTCCTTCAGATTGATGAATGCCAAACACATTTTTTACTTCCTTCAAAACACTTTCAAAAGGTCTAGTTTTAAGTCCACTGGTTGCCTTAATTGTATTACCGTGCATTGGATCACAAGACCAAATTACATTTAAACCTTCTTTCTTAACAGCTTTGATTAATTTAGGTAAAAACTCTTCTGCTTTATTTGCTCCGAATCTAGAAATTAAAGTAAGTCTTCCAGCTTCATTTTTGGGATTTAAAATATTGCAAAGCTTAATTAGTTCTTCTGCTTTGAGCGAAGGTCCGCATTTCAATCCGATAGGATTTTCTATACCTCTACAAAATTCAACATGTGCACCATCTGGTTGTCTTGTTCTATCTCCTATCCAAACAAAATGAGCTGATGTATCGTGATACTCTCCAGTTGTGGAGTCTACTCTTGTCATAGCCTCTTCGAATGGAAGTAAAAGAGCTTCATGCGAAGTATAAAAGTTGACTGTTCTTAGTCTTCTGTTGTTTTCAGGAGTTATTCCACAAGCTTCCATAAATGATAAAGCATCACTTATTTTGTCTTCTATTTCTTTATATTTGCCTTTAGTCTTTTTATTTATAAATCCTAAGTTCCATAAATGAACTTGCCTTAAATCTGCAAATCCTCCTTGTGAGAATGCTCTAATTAAATTTAATGTAGAAGCAGATTGAGAATAAGCTCTGAATAATCTTTTCGCATCTGGAACTCTAGCTTTTTCTGTAAATTCCATACCATTAATATTATCACCTAAATAACTAGGTAATTCTTTACCATCTTTTTCTTCAGTAGGTGAACTTCGTGGTTTTGAAAACTGTCCAGCAATTCTTCCAACTTTAATGACTGGCATTGATGCTGAATGAGTTAAAACTAAAGACATTTGAAGAATAGCTTTAAATGTATCTCTTATATTGTCAGGATTAAATTCCTCAAAACTTTCAGCACAGTCTCCTCCTTGTAATAAGAAGGCCTTTCCTTTAACAACTTCTGCTAAAGACTCTTTTAAAGATCTCGTTTCACCTGCAAAAACCAATGGAGGATATTTCTTTACTTTGCTAAGTACTAAATCCAATTCTTTCTTATCCTTGTACACAGGTAAGTGTTTTGCAGGATATTTAGTCCAACTGTTTAAATTCCATTTTTTCATATTCAACCTGAGCTATATATAAATTATAAAACAGACTTTTTAAAGACTTTTGAAAAAAAAATTACTCAACAGTGACTGATTTAGCTAGGTTTCTTGGTTTATCTATATCACAACCTTTTAATAGTGCTACATGATAAGCCAATAACTGAATCGGAATGGTTAACAATATAGGAGAAAGTAAATTGTCTACAGCTGGAACTCTGATACCAAACCTAATGTTCTCATTCATTAATTGTTTTTTGTGATCAGTAATAAATAGAATCTTTCCTCCTCTTGCTATAACTTCTTGCATATTAGAGAGAGTCTTTTCAAAATATTTATCTTTTGGAGCAATCACAATTACAGGCAGGCCTTCTTCAATTAAAGCTAAAGGACCGTGCTTCATTTCTCCCGCTGGATATCCTTCTGCATGTAAGTATGATAATTCCTTAAGTTTTAAAGCTCCCTCTAATGCGATTGGAAAAGATAAACCTCTTCCTAAAAACATAGATCCTTTAGCATCAAGAAATTCTTTAGCCATAACTTGAATATTGTTTTCTATTTTTAAACTTTCTTTAATAGCCTCAGGAAGAGTTTTTAAATTCTTTATACTATTTTGGTATTTTATTTCATCTATATCTTTTCTTATTTTAGATATTTTTAAACATAAAATATAAAGAACTAACATTTGACCTAAAAATGCTTTTGTTGAAGCTACACCGATTTCTGGGCCAGCATGTATTGGAAGAACCCAATCAGAGTTTCTTGCAATAGTACTTTCTACAGTGTTTACTATTGAACAAGTTTTTACTTTATTTTTTTTGCATATATCTAATGCTGCTGCAGTATCTGCTGTTTCTCCTGACTGGGAAACAAAAATATACAGACTATCAGAATTAAATCTTAATTTTCTGTATCTAAACTCAGAAGCTATATCAATTTCAACGTCGATTGATGTTAGCTCTTCAAACCAATATTTTGCAACTAGACATGAATGATAAGCAGTACCACATCCTATTAAAATAATTTTATTTATTTTTTCTGGTTTAATTGGAAAGTTATAAATATTGATATCTTTTTTTAAGCTATCAATATATTCATTAATACAATTTTTTGCAGTTGTAGATTGTTCAAATATCTCTTTTGACATAAAGTTTTTATAATCTCCTTTATCAGAAATATTTTCATCATCAGATAAAGCGTATACTTTTTTATTAATCTTTCTTTTATTAACATCATAAAATTCAACTTTATCTTTAGATAAAACACATAGGTCACCATCATCTAAATAAGAAATTTTATTAGTCATTGACTTTAGTGCGTAAGAATCTGAGCCAAGATAATTTTCTTTATTTGAATATCCGACAGCCAAAGGACTTCCTCTTCGAGCACCTATAATAATATCTTTAAAATCTTTAAAAATAATTCCAAGAGCAAAACTACCTTTTAATTGTTTCAATGTTTTAAAAACAGATTCTAAAGGCTCATTGTCTTTTAAAGCCTCTGTAATCAATAAAGTTATAACTTCCGTATCTGTTTGAGATTTAAATCTTAAACCTTTCGACTCTAATTTTTTTTTTATTTCATCTGAATTTTCTATAATTCCATTATGGACAACAGAAACAATTTCAGAAGAATGAGGATGTGCGTTAACTTCGTTAGGTATGCCATGAGTTGCCCACCTAACGTGTCCAATGCCAAGATTTCCATCTGATGGTGTTTTAAATAAAATCTTCTCTAGTTCTTCAACTCTACCTGAACATTTTTTTTCACTTATTTCATTTTTACTTATTGTGGCTAATCCAGCAGAATCATATCCTCTGTATTCTAATTTTTTTAATGAATTTATAATATTCATTGAAACTGGTTTACTGCTTGCTATTCCAATAATCCCGCACATTATTTTTTCTTTTTTCTTTTATAGTTTTTAATTTCGTTTTGAAATGCTCTTGTAATTGCTAGAGAGTCTTTTTTTACATTTCTAGTTATTACCGAACCAGCTCCAATTGTAGAATTTTTTTCTAATTTAACTGGGGCTACAAGGGCTGAATTAGAGCCTACAAAAACATTGTCAGATATTTTTGTCTTAGATTTCTTAATACCATCGTAGTTGCAAGTAATTGTGCCAGCTCCAATATTTGAATTTTTTCCTATTACAGTATCACCTATATAGGAAAGATGATTAACTTTCGAATTAGTGTTAATGCTTGATTTTTTTGTTTCAACAAAATTTCCAATTTTCGTATTTGACTTTAAAATTGTACCTGGTCTTAATCTTGCGTAAGGACCAACGACTACATTTTTTTCAATTCTAGTTCCTTCGATATGTGTGAAAGATTTTATATAACTATTATCACCAATTTTTACTTTAGCTCCAATCACTACATAAGGTTCTACGGTTACGTTTTTTCCAAAAAAAGTGTCTTTGGATAAAAAAATTGTCTCTGGAGCAATCAAGTTAACCCCTTTCTTTAGAGCTTTATTTCTTAAAAGTTCTTGTGAAAGTCTATAAGAGTTAGCTTTATTTAATTTATTATTTGTATTCATAGAATTTTTCTTTACATTATTAATGTAACTGAAATAAGTCACAAAATATTTCTTTTTAATACTTTAAAAAATGACTCAAAATTTAACAATTTTATTCGATTTAGATGGGACAATTATTAATACAGCTCCAGATCTAATGGCAGCACATAATCACGTAATGAGAAAATTCGGATATGAAGAAAAGAAAATGGAAGATATTAAAACACTTGCAGGAAAAGGTGCATGGGTAATGATGCAAAGATCATTTAAAGAGGAGATAAACGACGAAAATTTAAAAAAAAATATGACAAAAGAATTTATTGATTATTACTCAAAGAATATTGACAGAAGTAGTAAACCTATCAATGGTCTTGTTGACTTTCTTAAATGGGCAAAATCAAAAAAAATAGTTATGGCTATATGTACTAATAAGCAAGAAAGACTCGCAAATGATCTTTTGATTAAACTTGATTTAATGAAATATTTTGATTTTGTGGCGGGATCAGACACATTTGATTTTAACAAACCAGATGCTAGACACTTAACAAATGTTGTTGAAATATTAGAAGGTAATTTAAAGAAAACAATTATGGTGGGAGATAGCGAAGTTGATGAAATGGCAGCAATAAATGCTAAACTGCCTTTTATATTAGTAGAAGATGGGTACACAGGCAAATCACCAAAGGAAATAAAACACGACTACTTGATCAAAGATTTTGTAAATTTTGATAAAATTATCAATAACTATCTATGATTTCATTTGCATTATTATCTGCTTTATCAACATATTATTTTATTATGTTTGTTACACCTGGTCCTAATAATGCCATGTTAACTGCTTCGGGTATGAAATATGGTTTTGTGAGAACACTTCCACATTTAATAGGAATACCAACTGGTCATATAATCCAAATATCTTTAGTTTGCTTGGGTTTAGGAAATTTATTTATTCGATTTCCAGAATTACAATTTTATTTAAAAATTATTTGTTTTTTTTATTTACTATATTTAAGTTGGACAATATTGGGCTCTTTAACCTTAACTAAAAAAAAAAGTGGAAGACCTTTAAAGTTGTATGAAGCTGCTTTATTTCAATTTATCAATCCTAAAGCTTGGACTATTGCTATAACGGTTGTATCTGCTTTTTTTCCTTCAGAAGAAAATTTTTATTTAGCAACTATTTTTTTGACTTCTACTGCAGCTTTAATATGTTTTCCATCTATTTGTATTTGGGCGATTTTTGGAAATAGTCTAAGACTTTATATTAATAACACTAAAACCAAAAAGATAATTGAGTATATTCTTGCAATACTATTGTTTGTAACTGCTGGTTATATTTTGATTAAATAATCTTTGATTTTTTAAATTCTCTCTAATATAAAACCTCTAATGCATTTTACAAAAAAGACTAATAATGAAAAACGCTCTGATCTAGTAAAGTTATTAAAATCAAATAAACTCCTTAGATTTCCTGGTGCCTATAACCCTTTATGCGCAAAGGTTATTTCTGAAATAGGTTTTGACGGTGTTTATATTTCAGGTGGTGTTATGTCTAATGATTTAGGAATACCAGATATAGGTTTAACAACTTTAAACCAAGTAAGTTATAGATCTGAACAAATAGCTAAAGTTACAGATTTACCCTCAATAGTTGATGCTGATACCGGATTTAAAAATTGTGAAAAAACTGTTTCAACATTTGAAAGTAAAGGTTTGTCTGGATGTCATATAGAGGATCAAATTGATGAAAAAAGATGCGGACATTTAGATAACAAAGAGCTTATTTCCACAAAAGAAATGGTTGAAAAAATTAAAATCGCTGTAAAAACAAGAAAAGATAAAAACTTTTTAATCATTGTAAGAACCGATGCTAATTTAGTTGAAGGGCTAGATAAGACAATAAACAGAATTAAATCATACGAAGATGCAGGCGCAGATATGATATTTCCTGAAGCAATGAAAGATGAAAGTGAGTTTGAAAAGGTAAGAAAAAACACCAAAGGATATTTATTAGCTAATATGACAGAGTTTGGTAAATCTAAATTATTAGATAAAAAACAATTAGAAAATCTTGGATATAATTTGGTTATATATCCAGTAACAACTCAAAGGTTGGCTATGAAAAGCGTAGAAGATGGTCTTAAATCTATTTTTAAGGACGGACACCAAAACAATATTATAGACAAAATGCAAACTAGAAAAAGGTTGTACGAATTAGTAGAATATGAGAAGTACAATACGCCTGGAAAAAAAATAACTGATTTTTCCACTGAAGGACATGAATAATGAGTGAAGAAATTAAAAAAGGTCTATTAGGAATTGTAGTAGATGAAACTACGATTTCCCACGTTGTTCCAGAATTAAGTGCGTTGACCTACAGGGGTTATAAAGTTCAAGATCTCTGTGATAAATGTGACTTCGAAGAAGTTGCATTTTTAGTTCTTCATGGAGAACTTCCAAGTAAAAAACAGCTAAAAAAATTTATTAAGGATGAAAGATCAAACAGAAAACTATCTAAAACTATAATTAAGAATATTCAACAAATGCCAAAAAATGCTCATCCTATGGATGTGATTAGAACTTGTGTTAGCTTAATGGCATTAGAGGACAAAGATACTAAAGATAACTCTCCTAAAGCCAATATGAGAAAAGCTTTAAGAATTTTTTCTCAAACTCCAACTGCAGTTGCGGCATACTTTAGAGCTAGAAAAGGAAAAAAAATAATATCTCCTAGTAAGAAATTATCCTTTTCAGAGAATTTTTTTAAAATGATGTTTAACAAAGTGCCTGACAAAGAAATTGTTAGAGCATTTGATATCTCTTTAATTTTATACGCTGAACATAGCTTTAATGTCTCTACTTTTACCGCTAGGACTATTACAAGTAGTTTATCGGATCTACATGGAGCAATTACTGGAGCAATAGCATCTTTAAAAGGGCCTCTTCATGGTGGTGCGAATGAAGCAGTAATGCACATGATGAAAGAAATAGGTAAGCCAGAAAAAGCTAAAGATTGGATAGAAAATGCCCTAGAAAAGAAAAAAGTAGTTATGGGTTTTGGACATAGAGTTTATAGAACAGGAGATTCTAGAGTTCCGACAATGAAACACTACATGTTTAAAGTGGCAAAACTTTTAAAGAAGGAAAAATACACTAAAATGTATGAAACTTTAGAAAAAGTAATGTTGGATAGAAAGAATATCCATCCTAATGTAGATTTTCCTTGTGGACCTACTTATTACATGATGGGAATAGATATAGATTTTTATACACCCATATTTGTAATGTCTCGAATTACTGGCTGGTCAGCTCATATCA
This sequence comes from uncultured Pelagibacteraceae bacterium, assembly GCA_902598595.1. Lineage (GTDB taxonomy): Bacteria > Pseudomonadota > Alphaproteobacteria > Pelagibacterales > Pelagibacteraceae > Pelagilacustribacter. The sequence goes on along the minus strand of CACKCD010000002.1, from coordinate 39,062 downwards.
TGGAACAACATGCGTCGAACAAGTTAATTAGGCCTTTATCTAAATATAAAGGACAAGAAGTAAGAGAAGTAATGTTGTTAAACCAAAGATAAATGATCGATAAGATATTTCCGGAAACATTAAAAATTCTTAAAAATTTAGTAAAATTTCAAACAGTTTCGGGAATGCCAAATCTTGAATTAATCAAATATTGTGAACAGAAATTAGCCGAAGTAGGAGCAACATCTTTTAAAACTTTTAATAAATCTAAAAGCCAAGCTAATTTATTTTCTACAATACCAGGAAAAGATAAATCAAATAATAACGGCATCATTTTATCAGGCCATACTGATGTGGTTCCAGCTTTACCTGATGAGTGGACGTTTGATCCATTCGTGGCAAAAGAAAAAAATAATAGGGTTTATGGTAGAGGAACTTGTGATATGAAAGGGTTTATTGCTTGTACCCTTGCGGTAGCTCCTTTGTTTGCATCAAAAAAATTAACAAAACCAATTCACTTTTCGTATACTTTTGATGAAGAAACAGGATGCTTGGGTGCTCCTTTAGTCTTAGACGATTTAAAAAAAAGAAATTTAAATTTTTCAGCCTGTATAATTGGAGAACCAACAAACATGAAAGTTATAAATGCAAACAAAGGTTATAATGAGTATAAAACTCATTTTATAGGTTTATCTGGACACGCTTCTAATCCTGAGAACGGAGTAAGTGCTATTGAATATGCAATTCAGTATAGTAATAAACTAATCGAATTAAGAAACGAATTGCAAAAGAGAAACCCTGATCCAAAAATTTTTTCACCCTCTTGTTCTACACTTCAAATTGGAAAAATTGATGGAGGAATAGGTGCTAATGTAATTGCAGACCAATGCTCGTTAGAATGGGAAGTAAGACCAATTAATAAAGAAGATGCTGAGTTTATTAATAGAAATATCGATGATTATACGAAGAATTTTTTGATACCTAAAATTAGAAAGAATAATCCTAAAGGCGACATTAAAAAGGAAATAATTGGTGAGGTGGTGGGTTTCAATAAAGATGACTCCTCTGAAGCTGTAAATCTTATTTGTAATTTAACTGGAGACAATTCAAAAAACACTATGTCATTTGGAACTGAAGCAGGTTTATTTCAAAATTCTGGGATTAGCACTGTAATTTGTGGACCAGGATCTATTGATCAAGCACATACAGTAGATGAATTTATTTCCTATGATCAGCTTAAGAAATGTTTGAAAATGCTGATCAATCTCCAAAAAAGAATTGAAAGTAAATAATACTTAATTTTATCTTTATGTCTGAATTAATCAAACAAAGTAAATCTGAAAAATTTCTTGTAGGCTTAATTCTAATATTAATTATATTAATTCTATATATTTTTGTAATTCTGCCTAATAAATGTTTATTTGTAAAAAATTATGACCCGAAGGAAATTAATTTTGAAAAACCTGAGAACATTTCAGTTTTAAACGTAAGTTGCGGAAATGTAATTATAGAACTTTACCCAGATATTTCTCCAGTTGCGGTAAAAAGATTCAAAATGTTAATTCAAGCTGGAAAATATGATGATGTTGCTTTTCACAGAGTTATTAAAGACGTCTTAGTTCAAGCAGGAGATTTAGAATTTGGAAAAAAGGATAATATAAACTATACCTACATTGGATCAGGAAAGTCTGGATTTGGTCTCATTAAATCAGAGTTTAATAAAAAATTTAAATTTGAAGAAGGTACGGTGGCTATGGTTAAATTAGATAAAAAAGATACTGAGGACAGTCAGTTTTTTATTTTATTACAAGACTCTCCAACTTTTAATGGTAAATATACTCCTGTTGGAAAAGTTCTTTATGGTATTGAGGTTTTGAAGAAAATAAAAAACAATGATAAATCTGAATATGTGTTACGGCCAGACTTTATTAATAGTTTTAAATTGCTTATAAATTAATTATCTATTTATTCCTCTAATTCTTTCAGATCTTCTTCTTAAAAGTTCCGCGGCAACTAGGACTAATGTTGAGAGCAATATCAAACAAGTAGCAACAGATAATATAGTTGGGCTTAATTGTTCTCTTAATCCAGTCCACATTTGAACTGGAATAGTTGTGTTATCTAAACCAGCTAAAAATAATACAATTACAACTTCATCAAAAGAAGTAACGAAAGCAAATAAGGCCCCTGATATTACGCCTGGTAAAATTAAAGGTAATGTTATTTTCATAAAAGTATTTACAGGGTTGCTTCCTAAACTTGCGGCAGCTCTTGTAACACTATGATCAAAACCAGATAAAGTGGCGGTAACAGTAATTACAACAAAAGGTGTTCCTAAAATTATATGAGCTATAATTATTCCTGTGTGGGTTGCTGCTAAACCTGCTTTAGCCATAAAAAAGAAAATTGCAACTCCAGAAATAATTAATGGAACAATCATTGGAGAAATTAAGGTTGCCATTATTATTCCTTTATAAGGCATGTATCTGCTACTCAAACCTAATGCAGCAACTGTTCCTAAAATAACAGCACCAATTGTTGCAAATATTGCTATAAAAAAACTATTCTTTGCCGCTAATCCCCAAGGATTTTTAGTTCCATAAACCATATCCTTGTACCATCTTAAGGAGAAAGCATCTGGATCTAGTCTCTTCATGCCGTCAGTTATTACTAAAAATTCTTCTGCATTAAATGACAGTGGAAAAATTACAAATAAAGGAGCTATTAAAAAGAAAAAAACACAACCACAAATAAAAAGATAAACATAATGCCATATTCTATAATGTGGTTCTGTATATTTTGGTAAAGCCATATCTATCCTAATTTAATATTATCTATTCCGACTAATTTGTTATAAACCCAGTAAATTGCAAGAACTCCTGCTAACAACATCAGTCCCATAGCAGAGGCAAAACTCCAATCTAAAGTATACTTCATGTGATATGCAATCATATTACTAATAAGGGTTCCTGATGCACCTCCTACTAATTCAGGGGTAATGTAGTAGCCAATCGCAAGAATAAAAACTAAAAGTGATCCTGCCCCTATTCCCGGGATAGTTAGCGGAAAGTATACCTTCCAAAATGTTGTAAAAGGTGTTCCACCAAGAGATTTTCCAGCTCTAACTAGGCTAGGAGATATTGTCTTCATAACACTATAAAGCGGTAAAACCATAAATGGTAAGAGAATTTGTGTCATTGCAATATAAGTACCGGTTTCATTATACATCATGACTAATCTCTCATCGTCTGCTACCAAACCTATCCAAACTAAAAAATCATTAACTACTCCCTGTTGTTGAAGTAAAATCATCCAACTTGCAGTCCTGACTAATAATGAAGTCCAAAAAGGAAGAAGAACACAAATCATTAATAAATTACTATATTTCATTGGAAGAGTAGCTAATAAGTGTGCAATTGGATAAGCCATTAAAAAACAAAATAGAGTGACATAAAAAGCTATTTTTAAAGTTCTAACCCATAATTTTTTATAAATTCTTCGATCCTCTTCAACTTGAACAAACTTTCCCTCTTGATTTTGATACATATCAACACCCTTTAAATATTTTGAATACGAATAAGAAGGTGCACGTCTTTTAATTGCTCTCCAGTATTCCACGTCTGCCCATCTTTCATGAACTGCCATAATTTGTTCTTTATAATTTCCTTCTTCAAAGGATTTTGATTTTCGTCTTAATTTTTTTATAATGCTTTTAAAACCATTTTTTTCATAATTTAATTGAGTTGATAGTTTTCCCTCTCTTTCTTCCTCAATTAATTTTTGAAAATCAATGTAAAAAGCTTCAAATACTTCCTCTGATGGAAGCTCTTTTCCATCCCATTTCTCCATAGCAATAAATGTTTTGGGTAGAGCGTTCGTAACCATACGGTCATCGACACTATTGAATAACATTCCAATAATAGGAGAAATATAAACTATTAATAAAAAAAATAATAAGGGTGCAACAAGAAGAAATGCTTTAAATTTATTTCTTCTTTCAACTTTTTTAAGACTTACCTCTAGAGGTATACCGTCAGTTGTCAAAATTCGTTGTGTTTCACTGCTCATAAATAAAAAGGGCGGTTAGTTCATAACCGCCCTAAATTTAATATATCATCAAAGTCTTTTAAAATTAATTAAAGACCAGACTTCATAGCTTCCCATTTTTCACCGATTTCTGAACCGTTGTCAGCCCAGAATAATGGATCAATCAGGATATAGCTTTTTGTATTGTTTGGATGAGTTGGCATTTGAGACATCATTTTTGTTTTACCATCTTTGTACCATGGTTCACCCGCTTCAATAACTTTTAGAGAAGATTTTCTCCAAGGTGCATAAGCAATGTATTTCGCAGAACCAGCTAAACCTTCTGTGCTAGTCATTTGCGCAATTGCTTTCATAGCATCAGCCTCGTTTGGTCCACCCTTAACAACTACCATGTACTGGTAATCTAAACCTTGAGCATCCCAAACTTGTTTTAATGGTGCGCCTTCTCCAACTTCAGCGTTAAAGAATCTACCATTCCAACCTGTTGCCATTACAACTTCACCCTGCATAAGTAGTTCAGGTGGTTTTGCACCAGCTGACCAAAATACACATCCGCCATTTGGATCTTTACATAGAGCTTCAACTTTTTTAATTGCAGCATCTAAACCTTTAGCTTTTGAAAGTTTTTTGTAGATATTTTTTCCACCTTTGCCTGGCTTAGTACCTGCTGCAGCTACTGCCATTTCTACATTGTGCATAGCTGATTTATAGATACCTCTTTTTCCAGGAAATTTTTTAGTGTCAAAGAAATCTTTTATTGTTTTTGGTTTAGTGCTTCCGATTTTTGAATCGTTATAAGCATAAGTCCAAGAATATAAAATATTTCCTACAGCACATTCACTTGGCATTGACGTAAAGAAATCTTTACTAGCTTTAGTTCCATCTGGAGCTGCTGGAAAGTCTTTGTCAAAATCAAATTTAACAAATAAACCTTCATCACATCCATTGATAGTATCCATAGCAAAAACATCTATGATGTCCCAAGTAATCTTACCTGCTGCTTTTTGAGCTTTAATTTCGGATAATCCGCCTGAGTAGTCTACCCAGTTAATAGGTATACCTAATTTCTTAGCAGTTGGATCTCCGTAACCTAGTTTTTGACTTTCTGTGTAAGCTCCACCCCATGATGCTACAGTTACTGCATATGAAGTAGAAGAAATTGAAAGAGCAAATACTAATGTAAGTAATAGTTTACTTAATTTTTTCATTATTTCCCTCCGTTTAAACGTTTTTTAATGCTTTATTACAACAATTAACAAAAATTAAGTCAACCTCTGATTTTGTTAAATTATCCTTAAAATTGAATAGTTTTTGATTAAATCAATCTCAGATTGATTTTGGATCTAATGCCCTAGCATCTTGGCTGTTCCAACCAACATTAATTTCGTTTCCTCTCTTAATGTCCATTCTAGCTGAACTATTTGGCACTTTTAAAATAAATTCTTTATTTCCCAGTAAATTTAATCTTACCCTAGCATGATCTCCGTGATAAATGATTTCTTCAATTTTACCTTTGTGTTTATTGTCCATTTTATCTTCTGGATCTATTATTGCTCTCTCAGGTCTAAGAGAAACTTTAGTTTTTTCTCCTTTAGACTTAACTCTTATTGGGTTAGAAATTATCTCAGCTCCAGTATCTAATTTAACCTTGCATTTGCCTCCAGCTATATCGGTCACTTCTCCCGAAAAAGTATTATTTTCTCCAATAAACTCTGCAACAAATGAATTAACTGGTTCTTCATACAATTTATCAGGACTAGACAATTGTTGAACTTTTCCATCATTAAATACTGCTATTCTACTAGACATAGTTAAAGCTTCACTTTGATCATGAGTAACGTAAACTACTGTTACACCAATATTTTCGTGTATGTGTTTAATTTCATACTGCATACTTTCTCTTAAATTTTTGTCTAAAGCTCCTAATGGTTCGTCCATTAAAACTAATTGAGGATCAAATACTAAAGATCTTGCAACAGCTACTCTTTGTTGTTGTCCACCAGATAACTGATTAGGCATTCTCTTTTCAAATCCAGATAGAGAAACCATAGATAAAGCTTTATCAACTTTTTTATCAATATCATCTTTTAAAAGTTTTCTAACTTTAAGCGGGAAAGCTAAATTTTCATAAACTGTTAGATGAGGAAATAAAGCATAATTTTGAAAAACCATTCCTATCCCTCTTTTGTGTGGAGGAATTCTAGAAATAGGTTTTGAGTCTAAATAAATTTCACCGTTTGTTGGTGTTTCAAACCCAGCTAACATCATCAAGCAAGTTGTTTTACCAGAACCAGATGGTCCCAACATCGTGATAAATTCACCTTCGTTGATATCTAAATTTAGGTCTTTAACGACTAATACTTTACCGTCATAACTTTTATCGACTTTATCAAATTTTACAAAGCTTTTTGAAGACGTCATATAATTATTATTTAAAGCACTTAAGAAAATTTATTTCAAGTTTTTTATTATTTTATATGTAATTCTCTAGATAAATTGCAGAATAATTCAGAACCATTTTCAGTTACTCTGACTGCTTCACTAGCTTCTACACCCCAATTGCCGAATTGCATTACTGCAATCATATGAAAAGTAACGTTAGGTTGTAAAATGGTTTTATCACCTTTTAATATATTGAATGTTTGCTCACCCCAATCTGGAGGATAACCAATTCCTATTGAGTATCCAGTTCTAGACTTTTTTTTTATCTTGTATTTATCTAATACACCCCAAAACTTTTGGGCGACATCATCAACAGTATTTCCAGGTTTTGTTGCTGAAATACCGGCGTTTAACGCTTCGTTGGTAGCTTTCATAGTGTCAATTTTTTTTTGATCTTTTTCTCCTAACAAAACTGTACGAGCCATAGGACAATGGTATCTTTTAAATACACCTGCTATTTCAATAATTGTTGCCTCTCCAGAAATAAACTTTTCATCTGTATGGGTTAAATGAGAGGCGGAAGTTCCCTTTCCAGTTGGTAATAAAGTTGCAATGCTTGGGTAGTCTCCTCCAAATTCTTTTGTGCCATTAAATAAAGCTTTTTGAATATCTGCTACAGCATCACATTGTCTTACACCTGGATTAATACTTTTAAACGCTGTTTTCATCCCGCTTTCAACTATACGGGCAGCTGACTGAATTAATTTAATTTCCGCATTTGATTTAATAACTCGAACCCAATTAACTAATCGTTCAGCATCTTTTAATTTTACATTTGGTAAACCTTTCTTAATGGTTTCATAGCAAAAGGCAGTAAAGTAATGACTATCCATTTCTAAACCAATATTCAGATTGTCCCATTTTCTCTTTTTAATAATTTCTACCAGATATTTGTAAGGATGTAGGGGCCATGTATGGATATACTTTTCATCGTACTCAATAATATTTTTATCTTGTAAATAAGTTTTAATATATGCTCCTCCTCCATCCTGAGCTCTTACAAAACAAATAGGTTCATCTTCATTTATATGAACTAAAACACATTGAGCATAATAGAAAGACCAGGCGTCGTAACCAGTTAGATAGTTCATATTGGCCGGATCTTGAGACACTAGAAGATCAATGCCTTTTTTTTGCATGCTGATCTTGACTTTTTTTAAACGTTCTTTGTATTCTTTTTTTTCAAAAAGCATTTATTTCTCTAAAAGTTTTCCGTATCCTTTTACTGGAGATAGATACCCTACTGATCTTAACGTATCCCATATTAAAGTTTGATTACTAGATAATACTGGTTTTTGTAATTTTTCTTCTAACTTATCAAGGATATTTAGCACTGGTAATGCTGTACAGGAAATAAACAAAGCATCTGCATCTTTCATTTCTAATTTTGATGAGATATCTAAAATATAATTTGGATCTACATTAGCAAATTCAGAATCTAAATTTAAATTTAGACTAGCAAATGATGAAACTTCAATGTTTTTTTTGATAAAATAATCTAATATCGTTTTATTTACAGCATCAGGATATGGTGTAAATAAAGCAATATTTTTAATATTCATTTGTTTAAAAGCTCTAAGTGCTGATGTTACCGGTGTAGTTACATAACAATTCTGTTTAGCTAACAATATTTTTTCTTTTACTTTATTTTCTCCAATTGCAATGGTGCCTGACGTACAGCCATATGCGATCGTATTAATTCTTTCTTCAGGTAATATCTTGTTTGTGACTGACTCGAGATCTTTTTCCATTTTTAATAAATTTTCTTTTGTTAATGGATTTTGGTTATGAATACGATTTACAAAGATATCTAAAGGTAAGTTTTTACAAATTGTGTTGAAATCACCTTCAATTGTCTGATCGGTAGATAAGGCAATTAAACCGACTTTAGGTTTGTTTTTATTCTTAAATTTACTATCAATGTGTTTAATAGATAAAGTCATTATCCTAATATACTGTAATATTCTTCTAAGATAAGACCAATTAAATTGTTATTTTACTTGATTTTACACTTTTTGCACAAACCAAAAAATTCTAAATTGAATCTTTTAAATTTCATACCTTTTTTGTGATTAAATTTTGATAAATATTTTGATAGTTTTGTATCACTTATTTCATCAACTATTTCACAGCTTTCACATATTGAAAAAGCAGTGGCTTTTGAAACTTCGCAATTAGAATTTTTACAAGCAACAAATGCATTTTTACTTTCAATTTTATGAATTTTTCCGGCTTCTATTAGTTTATCTAAGGCTCTGTAAATTTGTTGAGGTGCATTAATACCCTTTTTCTGAACATTGAATAAAATTGAATACGCTTTTAATGGTCCTTTAGCTTTTTCAACAATATCTAGTACTATTCTTTGATTTTTAGAAAATGTCTGTGTTTGAGCCATAGTTAAATTTACCAATTCATATTTATTTTTTCAATTCAGAAAATTTCCGAATCTTAATAAGTGTAATCAAAAAAAGTATTAAAGCAGCAGTTATAATTGATGGGCCTGATGCAGTATTAAATTCTAAAGAAGAAAATAATCCTATTAGAACCGATAAAAGTCCTGCAAATATTGAGAGAATAACCATTTGTTTAGGATTGTTGGAAATGTTTCTTGCTAAAGCTGCTGGAATAATAAGCATACCTGTTATTAAAAGAAGACCAACTATTTTTATTGAAATAGCAATTACTGCTGCCATTAATATTGTAAATAACGCGTTGTACCTATCAGGATTCATGCCTTCAGCTTTTGCTAAATCGTAATTAATTGTTGATGCAAATAAAGGTTTCCAAATAAATTTTAAGATTATAAGAATAAAAGCTCCACCAACCCAAATGAATAATAAGTCCGTTTGATTGACTGCTAGTATATCTCCAAATAATAATCCCATTACATCAAATCTAATTGTTGTTAAAAAACCTATAATAACTAAACCTATTGCTAATGAAGAGTGTGCTAGTAAACCTAATAAGGCATCATTTGGTAAATTTGTTTTTGTTTGTAATTGAAGGAGAAAAATTGCTAAAACTGCTGATATTAAAAAAACCGAAAAAGCAATATTAAGTTCAAACACTAAAGCCATTGTTACACCTAATAATGCTGAGTGTGCTAGTGTACCTGCAAAAAAAGATAGTCGTCTCCAAATAACAAAACATCCTAGTGGACCTGTTATTAGTGCTATTCCAATACCAGCAAGCAAGGCTCTTATAAAAAAATCATCAAGCATATTATTTATGATCTATCGTTCCATCCTGTGAGTGAGTATGATCGTGTTTGTGTTCGTAAAGAGATAATATATTAGATGCCCTATCTCCAAATAACTCTTTATACTTATTATCTTGCACAACTACATGAGGTGTCCCTGAACAACAAACATGTCCATTTAAACAGACTACAAAATCAGTTGCCGACATGACTACATGTAAATCATGTGAAATTAAAAGAATTCCACATTTCATTTTCTCTGAGATCTCTTTAATTAATTTGTATAATGCAATTTCACCTTTAAAATCTACCCCTTGAACTGGTTCATCTAGCACTAAAAGTTCCGGTTGCTTAGAAATAGCTCTTGCAATCAAAACTCTTTGAAACTCCCCTCCAGATAAATTACTTAAACTTTTATTTTTTAAATGCTCAACTCCTGTCATGTTTAAGGCAGAATTAATTTGATCTTGAGTTAATTCTTCTGTCAAAGTCATGAAATCCAACACTCTAATTGGTAAAGTCCAATCTATTGAAATTTTTTGAGGCACATACCCTATTTTGTCAGTATATGTTTTAACTTTACCATCTATCTTTTTATAAATACCAAGAGCAATCTTAGCCGTAGTTGATTTTCCAGAACCATTTGGACCAATTAGTGTAACTATTTCTCCTTTTTTAACCTCTAAAGAAACACCTCTTACTAAAGATTTTCCATTTACCGAAATCCCAACATTCTCAACTTTGAGTAGCATTTTTTTATTTTCAAGCATAATTTTATCTCTTGACCTAAAATATGTTATATTATAACAAACGTTATATTATAACACTATGATAAACAAATTTTTAAAGCTTACAATTACTTTATTTTTTACATTTGCTATAAATTTTTCTGCTAATGCAGACATTAAAGTTGTAGCCTCTATAAAACCTATACATTCATTAGCAAGTTATTTGATGGATGGAGTGGGTAAACCAGATTTAATTGTAGATGGATATAATTCCCCACATGGATTTGCGTTAAAACCATCACACGCTAAAATGTTGCAAAATGCTGACTTAATATTCTGGGTTGGTGAAGACTTGGAAAGTTTTCTAGAAAAACCATTAAATTCAATAGCAAAAAAAGCTGAAAAAGTAGAATTAATGGAAATCAAGGGATTAAATAAATTGGAATTTAGAGAAAGAAACATATTTGATGCACATGATGATCATGGACATGACGAACATAAAGAAGATGAGCATAAAGAGCATGGTCATAAAGAAGATAAACATGACGATCATGGACATGACGAACATAAAGAAGATGAGCATAAAGAGCATGGTCATAAAGAAGATAAACACGATGACCATCATGAGCATGCACACGGTGAACATGATCCACATATTTGGCTTGATCCAATGAACGCAAAAGTAATTTTAAGCGAAATGGCAGAACATCTAATTGAAAACGATCAAGAAAATGCATCTAAATATAAAGCTAATTTAAAAAAAGCCCACAAAGATTTAGACAAACTTACAAAAAAAGTAAAATCTGAGTTAAATAAAGATTTTAAATCAATTGTTTTTCATGACGCCTACCAATATTTTGAAAAAAGATTTGGTGTAAATATTTTAGGAGCTTTTACAGTAAATACAGACGTATTACCTGGTGCAGAACAATTATCTGAGATAAGAGAAGTAATTGAACATGAAAAAGTAAGTTGCGTGTTTTCTGAACCTCAATTTAACCCTGATATAATTAAAGCAGTAGCAAAAGATACAAATATTAAGACCGGAGTAATAGATCCATTAGGGGCTACTTTAAATCCAGGAAAAAATTTATATTTTGACTTAATTAGTAATATGTCTAAGTCTTTTAAAGGTTGTTAATTAAGCAAATACTTCGCCCCACGTTCCTCTTGTAGAAGCTTTAGAATACTCTGTAGCTCTACCTTCAAAGAAGTTCATGTGCTCTACACCGTTCAACATAGTATCTAACCATGTTAAAGGATTTTTCTTAACATCATAAATCGGGTCAAGACCTAATTGTTCAAGTCTTCTATTTCCAATAAACCTGATGTACTGTTTAATTTCATCTGCTGTTAAACCTTGTAACGGACCCATTTGAAAAGCTAAATCTATAAATGCATCTTCGTGCGTTACAATTGTTTTGCAAGCATCAACGATTTCTTTTTTAAGTTTATCATTCCAAATTTGTGGTTCTTCTTTTATAAAGTCTCTAAACAATCTGATCATGGAATTGCAATGTAAAGTTTCATCTCTCACCGACCAAGTTACAATTTGGCCCATCCCTTTCATTTTATTAAATCTTGGGAAGTTTAATAAGATTGCAAAACTTGCAAACAATTGTAAACCTTCTGTAAAAGCTGAAAACACTGCCATCGTCATCGCAATATTATGTTTTGATTTAACATCAAAACCTTGCATGTAGTCATATTTGTCTTTCATTTCTTTATATTGCAAGAAAGCTGAGTATTCTGTTTCTGGCATTCCAATTGTATCTAAAAGATGAGAGTAAGCAGCTATGTGAACTGTTTCCATGGCCGCGAAAGCAGTCATCATCATTAAAACTTCAGTTGGTTTAAAAACAGTTGTGTAATGTCTTAAATAACAATTGTTAACTTCAACATCGGCTTGAGTAAAGAATCTGAAGATGTGTGTTAAAAGATTTTTTTCTTCTTTAGTTAAATTTTTTTGCCAGTCTCTTACGTCATCTCCGAGAGGTACTTCTTCTGGTAGCCAGTGAATTCTTTGTTGTGTTAACCAGGCATCGTAACACCATGGGTATCTAAACGGTTTATAGACAGGGTTTTCTACTAATAAACCCATTTTTTTTGGTTGAATTATTCCTGGCTTAACTTTTTCTGCTACTGACATGATAAACACTCCTCATAGTTGTTGTCTTTATTATTTGATTCATTCGATTTCGAATAAACATTTTTCGTCACATCTGTTGATGATCCTACCTCTACATTTTCAGCTCTTTGAATAGATTTAGATCTACAATAATAAAGGCTTTTAAGTCCCTTTTTCCAAGCTTGAAAATGAATATCGTGAAGTTCCTTTTTATGAATATCTGCTGGCACAAACACATTTATGGATTGTGCTTGAGAAATATGAGGAGTTCTATCTGCTCCTAATTCAACAATCCATCTTTGATCTATTTCAAAAGCGGTCTTAAAAGTATCTTTTTCATCTGCTGTTAAAAAATCTAAATGGGAAACTGATCCTTGATTAGTTGTAATAGATGACCACACCGCATCTGTGTCTTTATTGTATTTTTGAAGTATTTTTTTTAGATATTTGTTTCTTACATTAAATGACCCGGATAAAGTTTTGTGAGTGTAGCTATTAGCTGCAATTGGTTCAATTCCTGGCGACGAACCTCCACAAATAATTGAAATTGACGCAGTCGGAGCTATCGCAGTCTTGTTTGAAAATCTTTCTTTTATTCCATATTCTTCCGCATCAGGACATGCTCCTCTTTCTTCTGCAAGATTTTTTGAAGCTAAATCGACTTTCTCCTGAATATTTTTAAAAATCTTTTTGTTCCATACTTTGCTCATCACAGAACCAAAAGGAATATTCTTTTGTTGAAAAAAAGAATGTAAACCCATCACTCCAAGACCAACGCTTCTTTCTCTCATTGCAGAATATTTAGCATGAGCAAATTCTTCAGGAGCTCTGTTTATGAAGTCTGTCATCACGTTATCTAAAAATCTCATAACGTCTTCAACAAATTGATCATTATCCTTCCATTGATCATACGTATCTATATTTAAGGATGACAGACAACAAACAGCTGTTCTTTGTTTACCATCGTTGTCCTGTCCAGTAGGTAAAGTAATTTCACTACACAAGTTTGAAGTTTTGACTTTCAGTCCTGCCAATTTATGATGCTGAGGGATTTGTCTATTAACGGTGTCAATATATATTATATAAGGTTCACCTGTTTCAATTCTTGCTGTTAAAAGTCTAATCCATAAATTTCTAGCTGAAATAGTAGATTGAACTGAACCGTCATAGGGACTTCTAAGAGCCCACTGACCATCAGTTTCTACCGCTCTCATAAAATCATCAGTAACAAGAACGCCATGATGTAAATTTAAAGATCTTCTATTAACATCTCCACCAGTTGGTCTTCTCATTTCAATAAATTCTTCAATTTCAGGATGATCTATTTGTAAATAACAAGCTGCCGATCCTCTTCTTAAAGAACCTTGACTAATTGCTAAAGTTAGAGAATCCATAACTTTTATAAAAGGAATAATTCCTGATGTCTTGCCAACTTTACCTATTTTTTCTCCTATTGATCTTAAGTTGCCCCAATAACTTCCTATGCCTCCCCCTCTTGCGGCTAACCAAACATTTTCTTCCCATAGATCTGTAATTCCCTCTAAACTATCATTTGCTTCATTTAAAAAACAAGAAATTGGCAAACCTCTTTCTGTTCCACCGTTTGATAAAACGGGTGTTGCTGGCATAAACCAAAGGTTGCTTATATAATTATAAATTCTTTGAGCGTGTAGATTATCATCTGCATACACGCTTGCTACTCTAGCAAATAAGTCTTGAAAACTTTCATTTTGTCCTAAATATCTATCTTTAAGTGTTGCTTTGCCAAAATCAGTTAGATTGGCATCTCTAGATCGATCAATCTTAATTGTTATTCCTTTTTCATTTTGAAAAAGTTCTGTTTCACCAGATAAAGAAAATAAATCTGGTTTCTTAGGACCATTATTATTTTTTAGTTCATTTTGGTTTTTTTCGCTTATACTGCCGACAGCTTTCTCTATTGCCAATGATACATTTTTATTCATATTTTCCTTATTTTGATCGATTTATTAACAAATAACACTATATATAGTGTTATATTGCAGGTTGTATACTATATAACATCTAAATCAATAGAACATTATATGAACATCAATTTAATTTTGCAAGTGGAAAGTTTTGTTAATAAACATTTAATAACATAATTCCTTATTTTTTAGTATTTATAGTTAATGAAAATCAATCCAAACGGTTTTAGAGAGTACGACGCAAGGTGGGTCTTTGAAAAAGACATAGATTTAGAGGGAATCACTGATTTAGGGAGGGGTTTGGGAACCCAAATAATTAAACATACCAAAAAAAAGAACCCAAGAATAATAGTAGGTCATGATTATCGTTCTTACAGTGAGAAAATCAAAAAGTCATTGGTTAACGGTTTGATCTCAACTGGATGCAATGTTGAAGATATAGGGCTATCTCTATCCCCTACTGTTTATTTTGCTCAATTTAATATGAACTCTGATGCAATAGCAATGGTAACTGCAAGTCATAATGAAAATGGATGGACTGGTGTAAAAATGGGTATCAAAAAAGGACTAACTCATGCCCCTGAAGAGATGAATGAATTAAAAGACATAACGCTTAATAAAAGATTTATTGAAGGAAAAGGTAATATTAAAAATATTGATAATTTCAAAAAAATCTACTCAGAGAGTTTAATTAAAAAAAATAAAATTAAAAAAAAAATTAAAGCAGTTGTTGCTTGTGGAAACGGAACTGCTGGTATTTTTGCGCCTGAAATTCTGAAAGGCATAGGTTGTGATGTTATTGAATTAGATTGTAAACTAGACTGGTCTTTTCCAAAATATAATCCAAATCCAGAAGATCTCAAAATGCTTCATGCAATTTCAAAAGCTGTAAAAGACAATAATGCTGATATAGGATTCGGATTTGATGGAGACGGAGATCGATGTGGAGTAATTGATAATAAAGGTAATGAAATATTTTCAGATAAAATAGGACTGTTAATTGCTAGAAATTTAGCTAGTGAGTATAAAAACTCTAAGTTTATTGTAGATGTAAAATCAACAGGTCTTTATTCGAAAGACAAGACTCTCTCAGATAACCAATGTAAAACAATTTATTGGAAGACAGGTCACTCTCATATTAAAAGGAAAGTAAATTCTGAGAAAGCTTTAGCTGGATTTGAAAAAAGTGGACATTTCTTTTTTAATGAACCACTTGGTTATGGTTATGACGATGGCATTAACTCAGCTATACAAGTTTGTCATCTTCTTGATAAAAAAAATAAAATGATGAGTGAAATACTAAATGAGTTACCTAAAACATATCAAACACCAACAATGTCTCCTTTTTGTAAAGATGAAGAAAAATATCAAGTTGTGGAGGATATGGTTAATAAAATTCAACAATTAAAAAGAGAAAATATTAAGATAGATAATCTCTCTATTACAGAAATATTAACTGTAAATGGTATTAGGTTTTCATTGGAAGATGGTTCTTGGGGTTTGATTAGAGCTTCCTCAAATAAGCCATCATTAGTCATAGTTACTGAAAGTCCTACGTCTGAAATTAGAAAAAAAAATATTTTTTATTTTATTGACGATTTGCTCCAAAAGACTAAAAAAGTTGGAGAATACGATCAAAAAATCTAAAGATTAAAATATTCATATAAAAACTTTGTTCCAATAATAATTAAGAACAAACCAAAATACTTAGTCATTTTCTTTTTATCAATTTTATGGCTCGCTTTCGCTCCTAATCGTGCCATAAGAGTAGTTATGGGAAAAAAAATTAAAAAAGCTGGTATATTTAAAAAACCCATGCTTAGTGGCAAATTAGCTGTTAGATATTTGCCAGAGATTAAAAAACCAATTGCACCAAACAAAGCTATTATAAATCCTATAGCTGCTGCACTTCCGATTGCTTTGTTAATTGGATAACCAAAAAACTTTAATATAGGCACATTCATTA
Organism: uncultured Pelagibacteraceae bacterium; assembly: GCA_902598595.1. GTDB lineage: Bacteria > Pseudomonadota > Alphaproteobacteria > Pelagibacterales > Pelagibacteraceae > Pelagilacustribacter. The sequence continues at coordinate 22,627 of CACKCD010000002.1, read as the reverse complement.
CTGCTCCGCCAATACCCATTGGTGCTGAAATAAAACCAGTAATTATACCTGATATAATCTTGGCCGGTAGTCCCATCTTAATAGAAATGTCAGATTCTTTTTCTTTTAAGAATAATAAATAAAAAGCAAGAATGAACACAACTATTGTAAAGAATAGTATTAAAGGTTTAGTTTTTAAACCTGCAGCTAAGATTGTTCCAAGAATAACTCCAATAATTACAAATACCCCATAACCTTTGACGATGTTAAAGTCTACAGCATTATGCTGATGGTGAGTTAAAACCGAAACTATAGAAGTGGGTATGATTATTGCAAAAGAAGTTCCTACTGCAAGGTGCATCAAATAAGTAGGCTCAATACCTGCTGAACCAAAAATATAAAACAAGATAGGAACTGTAATTAACCCCCCGCCAATTCCAAATAAACCTGCTGCAAATCCGGCTGGTATTGCAGTAGCTACCATTATTAAAATTAAATAGATTGTTTCTTGTTGAAAAATAATGTCCAAAACTATCTTTCTAAAGAAACAGGATTTGTTTTTTTAACCTGATCCATTATATGATTTACTTTTTGAAGATCAGCATCTCTAATACACATATTCTTGGAAAGGTATTGTTTCCAAGTTCGCGAACCATTTTGTCCATGAAACAATCCAACCGTATGTCTCATGATATGATTCAACTGAGTTCCTTTAGCGGTTTCTTCTTGAATATACGGAATTAATTTTTCCATCACCTCAGATCTTGTTGGGACATCCTTATTATTAAAAACATCTCTTTCGATATCAGCTAAAAAATATGGAGAATGATAAACAGCTCTTCCTATCATAGCCCCATCTACCTTTAACAAATGACTCTTAATATCTTCTGTGGTCTTAATTCCCCCGTTGATAATAATTTCATCCTTTTGAAAACATTCTTTAAGTTTATAAACAAATTCATATTTTAAAGGTGGGATGTTTAAATTTTCTTTCGGAGTTAATCTTTTTAATAAAGCTTTTCTTGCATGAATAATAAATTTTTTTGATCCAGCGTCTTTAGTAGTCTGTATAAAAGATTTTAAAAAATCGAAATTTTCAACATCATTAAATCCTATTCTGGTCTTAATAGTTATAGGTAACTTTGTGGACTTTGACATTGCTTCAATACATCTTGCTACAAGATCTGGCTCTTGCATTAAGCAAGCACCAAATTTATTTTTTTGAACTTTTTTACTTGGACATCCAAGATTTAAATTTATTTCGTTGTAGCCATAGTCTTCAGAAATTTTACAAGCTTCAGCTAGTTCGTTTGGATTTGATCCTCCAACTTGTAAAATTACCGGATTTTTTATTTTTTTAAATGATAAAAGTTTTTTACGATCTCCTCTTGTAATTGCATTTGCTACAATCATTTCTGTATAAAGATGAACATTTTTGCTGATTAAGCTTAAAAAATAAATTTCATGCTTATCAGTACAATCCATCATTGGAGCGACTGAAATGGTCTTGATCATAGTTTATTCAGATTTATTATCTTCTACGTCTGGAGCCTCTTCACTTAGTTCTAGAGGTTCTTCTTCTTTTTCTAAATTCTCTTCTTTAATCTCTGGTTGTTCTGACTTTAATTCTGACAAAGCTTCGTCTGCTAAACTAGGTTTTTTAACCTCTGGAATTCTTCTAGTTCTTTTCGAAGGCAAAATTGCTACTCCACTTTTTGAAATTTGCCCCTTGTATAAATCTTCGAAATCATCATTTGTTTCTTCCTCAATTTCCTCTTGTTGTTCAGTCTCGTCAGGTTCTTTTCTTAATCTTTTAATTGCGTTTTCTTCTAATTCTTTAACTGAAATTTTTCCGTCCCCTATTTCTCTTAAAGATATAATGGTTCTTTTATCATTATCTTCTTCAACTAACATAGGAGATCCAGCGTTTAACTGAACAGTTCTCTCTTTAGCTAATAAAACTAAGTCGTACTGATTATCAATTTTTTCTAAACAGTCTTCTACGGTAATTCTTGCCATAATGGTGAGTGTATATTCAAATAATTTAAATAAATCAATTATTTTCTAAGCTTAATTGGCTCTAAAGATTTTCTTATTGTTATTAATAGTGTTAATGAAATAACGACATATAAACCTGAAATAAAAGCAATATTTTCAATCGTAAAACCATTATCAATTAATAGACCAAACACTGCTGTTCCAAATGCAGTAGAAAAAACCATAAATGCAGTTGTTAAGGCTTTAATAGAGCCAATAAATTTTACCCCATAGATTTCTGCCCATGTAGAAGAACCTAAAACGTTTGCTAATCCGTTAGAAACTCCTACTAAACCTAAAAAAATAAAAGCTGAAAACTCATGTTTATAGTAGAACAATATAAACATTGATAAAAGTAAAGGAATATTCATTAATGGAATTAGTTTCCTACTCGTGAATTTATCAACCAAAAAGCCAGAAAAAAATAATGTTATAATTGAAGCTATCGAATAAACCATGAAAGCTTTAGGTATAGTATAAATACTCCACAATTTTGAGTCAGTAATAAAAGACTGATATACAAATATTCCTGTAGCAATCCAAGGCATAGCTAACATGTTTAATGAAACTATATAAAATCTATAATCTTTAATTACCTCGCTTCTTCTCCAGCTTTTAATTCTTATTTTTTTTGAGGAGTTTTGGTCTTTTTCTCTAGAATCTAATTTAATTTTTTTAATTGTATTTAAAACTAAGAACGGTAAAAATAAAATTATCAATATAGCTATTCCTTGCCAAATACTTCTCCAAGAGTAAATTACTAACATGTACGTTAGTGAAACAGGTAAAATAAATTCAGCGAATGATAAACCAAACCAAATTGTGCTAAGAGCCTTTCCTCTAGATCTCTCAAAAAATCTTGAAATTGTTGTTGTTGAAGTATGGCTCATTAAACCTTGGCCTGAAAACCTCATTAAAAATATTCCAATAACTAAAAAATAAATATTATTTATAAAAGAAAAAAATAAAGAAGATAAAAATAATAATAGTATAACAAAAAAAGAATAATAAATTATTTGGTATTCATCAATTTTCTTACCAACCCAAATTAACAAAAGACTAGAAAAAATTGTTGCCGTAGCATAAATATTTCCAAATTGACCGTGGGTAATGCCTAATTCATTTCTAATTGGTGCGTTAAACAATCCCAGAAAAAAGCTCTGTCCAAAACTAGAAAAAAATGTAAATATGAAACCAAATATTATTACTTTTTTGTTTAAAGAAAGGTTAATCATTTATGAGTTGTAAGGTTGCTTTCATAGGTTTAGGTGTCATGGGTTATCCCATGGCAGGTTATATATCAAAAGCTGGGCACAATGTAACTGTTTATAATAGAACAAAGTCAAAAGCAGAAAAGTGGATTAAAGAGTTCAAAGGTAACTTAGCTGAAACACCGATGGATGCGGCAAAAGAAAAAGATTATATTTTTACATGTGTTGGAAATGATAATGACTTAAGAGAAGTTACACTAGGAGATAAAGGGCTTTTTAAAACTGCTAAGAAAGGTTCAATTTATATCGACAATACTACTGCTTCAGCAAATATTGCTCGAGAGTTATATAAAGAAGCTAAATTAAAAGGATTTGATTTCTTAGATGCACCAATTTCTGGAGGACAGGCTGGTGCCGAAGGCGGGACTTTAACTGTTATGGTTGGTGGAGATGAAACTGCATTTAAAAAAGCAGAACCAGTGATTGATTGCTACAGTAAAAAAATTAAATTACTCGGACCTTCTGGTAGCGGACAGTTAACTAAGATGGTTAATCAAATTTGTATAGCAGGTTTAGTTCAAGGTTTATCTGAGGCTATAAATTTTGGAATGAATGCAGGCTTAAATATGCATGATGTAATTGAAGTAATTTCTAAAGGCGCGGCTCAATCTTGGCAAATGGATAATAGACATAAAACGATGATCGAAGATAAGTTTGATTATGGATTTGCAGTTGATTGGATGAGAAAAGATTTGAAAATAGCAATGGATGAAGCAAAGAAAAATAATTCTCCCCTACCTATAACTAAAGTGATTGATGAGTATTATGCTGAAGTACAAAAGATGGGTGGTCAAAGATGGGATACTTCAAGCTTAATAAAAAGATTTAGAAAGTAAAGTATGCAACCGGCGTACTACGAAAACTTTGAGGAAATCCAAAAAAAGTTATGGTTCATGTTAGATGATGCCGTAATAAATAGAAGTTCACCTTTTAGGATACCAGTTTTCATTTGTGCTGATCGAAACGACATCGATGGAAGAATAGTAGTTTTAAGAAAATCAGATAAAAGTAATAACGTATTGCAATTTCATACAGATCTTAGATCTCCAAAAATAGATATACTTAAGAAAAATAAGAACGCTTCTTTAGTTTTTTATGATAAAGAAGAAAAAATTCAATTAAGAGTTAAAGTCACTTGTGAAATTAACAATAAAAATCCAGTAGCTGAAGACGCTTGGAAAAAAACTCAACATATTAGTAGACGATGTTACCTTACAGATGATGCACCTGGCACTGCTTCAGAAAATCCAACGTCAGGTATGATTTCAAAATTAGAGGATTTTGATTATACGATGGAGCAAAGTGAAAAAGGATATGAAAATTTTACGGTAATCAAATGTAAAATTAAATCTATTGAATGGCTATACTTAGCTGCGAAGGGTCATCGACGGGCTATATTTAATTTAGAAAATAAAAAAAATAAATGGCTAGTTCCCTAAAAACTTTGTCACCCTCATTATTTACATTGAATTTCTAGTTTAAAATAAGTATTGGCATTGCCACACGCTATTAGTGATGCAGTTTTTTTATTTAAAGATCCAAGAGCCTTACGCCAAAAATATACTCTTTCTTTATAATTTTTCTTCCAGTGATGATCAAATACATTATCAATGGCAAATACAAAACGGTGAGGGTTTTCATTCATCAAATTTTTCCATTTTTTTTTTAAATTTTCTTTTTTATTAAATAAAGTTATCCATCCAGTTTGTGCTTTTCCTAATCTTTTACGTTTCTCGTTTTTTGCTCTATAGGGATCAGAATGTGAGGTAATAAAATGAACATTTTTTGTATTTTTAAAAATAAACTTTGCTTCTTTTAATTCAATCTGTGCCATATGCATTAACAAAAAATTTTTATCTGGATGTTCATTACCTATTTCTACTAATTGATCTAATATTTTTTTTGAGTCTTCCTCATAATCATTTAGCTCAACATGTAAAATTATAGGTACGTCATCTTCAAAAACAATATCGATAGCCTTCTTTATTCTGTAAGACTTTAAGTTAAGATTGATACCTTCATATTTGAGCTTTTCGTGATCATGGGGAGCATGTTGCACTATGATTTCTCCAAAACCGACATAGTTAATTTTACTGTTGATTGCTTGTCTTTTTAATTCTTTAATTCCACTTATAGCTTTATTAGCGTCTCTTTTTTTTCTAGCAAAACCTTTTAATTTTGTTGAAATTAGATACCTTACTTTACCCTGTGTTTGTTTTTTAATTGATTTGTATCTTTTAGTAGCGTTTTCATGTTTTCCTCTCATTGATAATAAAGTTAAATAAACATCATTATCATTTATCTCTTTAGATACTTCTTCATCTTTTATTAGAATGCCAACCTGACTATGTGCATCGATTAGAGTGCCATTGTAAATAGTTTCTGCATTAGTGTTTTTAAGATTAAAAAATAAAAAGGCTAGAAAAAAAATTACTAATTTTTTCATTATTGATTATTTTCCCAATTTTTTTGAATTAGTTTTAATAATTTCTTTTTTTTATTTGTTCTAAAAAGATTATCATAGAAAATTTCTTGTTTGGGATATTTGCCATCTACTTTGTCATTCCATCTGCTTATCCAACTATGATAAATCCCAAATTTAATATAGTGCTCTCCTCCAAAACTCGTTCTTCCTTCAAATACATTGTAAAGAACATCGTCTACATACATTTTCATAAATCCTTTTTTTGGGTCTTTTGACATATTTGTATGAAATAAAATTGTTGTCCATTTTCCCTTCATGTCTTCAATCTTAAGGGTTTTGTGTACCACTCCAGCCGAGTCCATGCCATTAACCGGGTAATATCTTGGTTCCAAAACACCCCATTTAGGTCTTAACATTAATCTTGGGCCCTCTTTACTTTCATAAATTTGAAAAAAAGATGTGCTCACAGGTTCTACACTTTTAAAATCGGTTGGAATAAAAATGCTTACCGAGTGCCATTTTTCACCACGAAATTTTGTAGGTGTATAATATTCACTTCTTGCTCTGTCTCCTCCTCCGTGTCCAACTACAGGATCCCTTCCATTATTTTTACAATCAGAGTAATCACCTTCTCTTTCTCTTCCACAATCTTTAGGCAATAATGTAATCTTCCAAGCCTTTTTTCCTATCGCAGGGGAGGACACTGTTTCTCTAAAATTAGAAAGTTTTTTACCAACATAAACACTTTTTTCCCAAGATAAGTTAGTAATTTCTTTTGCAGAAACATTATTAAAAATTGACAATGTAAAAATTATTAAGAAACTATTTTTTATACTTTTTGTAGTTCGCAACATAATGTTCAGCATTTTCTTTAATGCTTTTTATTTCTTCATCTGTAACTTGTCTTACAATCTTACCTGGGCTACCGAGAACTAAAGATCTTTCTGGGATAACTTTATTTTCAGTAACTAGAGCATTTGCTCCAATGATAGAATTTTTTCCAATCTTTGCTTTATTTAAAATCGTGCTTCCAATTCCTATTAAACAGTCATCTTCTATGATGCAACCATGAAGCATTACTAAATGACCCACGGTTACATTCTTTCCTATAATGGCCGGACAACCAGGATCTGTATGTACCACGCTGCCATCTTGAATATTTGATCCCTCTCCTATTGTAATAGTTTCTACATCACCTCTAAGCGTAACGTTAAACCAAATATTCGAATCTTTTTTTAAATCAACATTGCCAATAACAACTGCATTTGGTGCAACCCAACAGTTTGGGTCTAATTTAGGTGTTTTGCCTTCAAAATCGTAAATCATAAAATTGCTGTATAATTATTTTATAACTCTTATAATATAATATGGCTTTAACTAAAACACCAATTTGTGACTTCGATAAAAAAGCAGAGAATTTCAAACTCAAATCGATAAATAATGAATTAATTTCATTAGAAAATATAAAGGGAACTAATGGGACTTTAATAATGTTTATATGTAACCATTGCCCGTATGTTAAAGCTATTATTAGAGACTTAGTTGAGGATTGTAAAAAGTTAAAAAATTATGGAGTTAATTCAGTTGCTATCATGTCTAACGATACAGAAAATTATCCGGAAGACTCGTTTGAAAATATGATTAAATTTGCAAATGATAATAATTTTGAAGATTTAAATTATTTAATTGATGAAACACAAGAAATTGCAAAAAAATATGGAGCCGTGTGTACACCAGATTTTTTTGGTTATAATAAAAATTTAGAACTTCAATATAGAGGAAGAATTAGGGAACTTAAAAATTTAAAACCAGTAAGAGATGGGGAAAGTGATTTAATAAAAGCTATGACAAAGATTGCAAAAACTCAGAAAGGGCCTGTAAACCAAATTCCTAGTATGGGCTGTAATATTAAATGGTTTAATTAATGTTTTTAATCTCTACTAGAAATTTTCCTCCAGATATTGGGGGAATTCAAAACTTAATGGAAGGTTTGTCAAACGCTCTCCTTAACCATGGTCCGGTAAAAGTTTTTGCTGATAATTTTGAAAATTCTGAAAGTTACGATCAAAATTCTAAATTAAATATACAAAGAATTTCAGGTTTTAAAATATTTAAAAAATATAGAAAAGCTAACCTAGTGAAAGAATTTATAAATAATAATGATCTTAGAGCGGTTTTTTTTGACCATTGGAAAAGTATAGAAAATATAGAAATCTCAACTTTAGAAAGAACAAAATCTTTTTGTCTAGTACACTCAAAAGAAATTAATCACGCAATTGGATCTTCATTAAATAAAAGAATGATGAATGCCTTAGGTAAAGCAAATTTTATAATCGCAAATTCACATTTTACAAAAAATCTTTTATCAAAATTAGGTTATGAAAATAAGAATATCAAAGTCATTAATCCTGGATGCAACTACCCTATTCAAGTCAAAAAAGAAGCAAAAAATTTTGCTGAAAAAATTTATGGAGATGCTTTTCCAAAATTAATTACAGTATCGAGGTTAGATGGACGAAAAAGTCATAAGAATATTTTGATGACTATTAAAAATCTTTTACCTAAATTTCCAAAATTAAAATATGTTTCTATTGGAGATGGTGATGAAAAAAGTAACTTGGAAAAACTTAAAAAAGAACTTGGTTTATTAGATCAAGTCAAATTCATATACAAATCTACTGAACAAGAAAAAGTAGGTTTGCTAGAACAATCAGATATATTCATTATGCCGTCTGTAGTTTATAAAAAATCTGTAGAAGGATTTGGAATTACTTTTATTGAAGCTGCTTCATATGGAAAACCCTCAATAGCTGGGAAGTTTGGTGGCGAAGCAGACGCCGTTCAAGAAGGAAAAACTGGTTACCTATGTGATGGTAATGATTTAAATGATCTTTATGAAACTTTGTTAAAAGTTTTAGACAATGAACAATATAAAAAACTAGGAGCTAATGCTTTTGAATTTTCAAAAAATTTTAGTTGGAATAAAATTATTAAAAAATATATTGAACTAATCTAATTTATTTTGAATCTCTCTCATAACTGTATCTACATTTAAATTAGATAAGTCCTTCACACTTATTGCCTTAAAGTTAATGTTTTCTATACTAACCTTTTCAGCTGATGTATGACTACCAAAAAGTACTAATCCATTCTTTTTAAGATGAGAAGCAATATGAGCAGGGCCAGTATCATTTGCAACAATAAATTTTGCTCCATTAATTAAAGAAATTAACATTTTTATATTTATAGGATTTCCTTTATGCAAAACAATATTTGCGTTCAATTCTTTTGCTTCAGCCATTTCATTTGGACCTGGAGCAATTAAAACTGAATAATTGTTTTTATATTCTCTTCTTATTTGTGAAATCAATTCTTTAAAGAAAGGCCATTTTTTATTTTGATGTTTTTTTGAACAAAATGGAAAGATTAGAATATAATCTCTGTTTGTATACTGTTGAGTAAGTTTTGATAAATCTTCGTAAGACCAACTTAAATCAACATTTTTAACATTGTTTGCAGGTATACCGCTTTTTTTAAGTTGCAGCTCCATTCGATCTAAAACAGGATAATCATCAAAATCTTTCTTGCTTTGACCTGGTTCTAGAATAGTTAAGGAAGAAGACCAGTCTAATTTTTTTAAAATAAAATTTTTGTAAAACCTTGTTCTTCTGGAATTTTGTAAATCAAATACTTTAGTAAATTGATACTTGGATAATAATTTTTTTAAATTATATAAATAAAATAGATTCCATCGAGGTAATTTTTTATCAATAATCACTCCATCTATATATGGGCACTCGGACATAAATAATGAATATTGCCTAGAGGTCAATAAGAAAACTTTTCTATTACTATAAAATTCTTTAATATCTTTAATAGCTCCATTAGCCTGAATTAAATCTCCAAGGGAACCATGTTTTATTATTAATATGTTTGACATTATTAATTCCGAGTATATTTATTAATCAGTATAAACTAAAATTATATAATGAATACAAAATTAGACAAAATATTGGCAGAAATTTCGGCTGGAGAATTGGTTGATAAAATAACCATTTTAGAAATCAAAAAAAATAAAATCTCCGATGAAAATAAGTTAAAAGAAATAGATAAAGAATTAAACTCATTGAACAATACAATGGACAAATTTATTTTAGAAAAATCTAAGATACTAACTTTTAAAGATCAACTTAAAGAGATTAATCTTAAACTTTGGGATATAGAAGATGGTAAAAGAACAGCAGAAAAAAATAAAGATTTTGGAAAAAATTTTATTGAACTAGCAAGAAATGTTTATAAATTTAATGATGAAAGAGCTAAGATTAAATTAAAAATAAATGAAAAATTAGGATCTAGTATTAAAGAAGTAAAATCTCATTTCTAATCGAAATTGACACTAGGAATTGTTCTTCTTAGATTTTTAACTAATTTAGGATTAATTGTTGTGGTAATAACTCCTTCTTTTTTTCCAAGTTCTTTTAAAATTTTTCCATCTGGAGATACTATTAATGAATGACCATAAGTTTTTCTGCCGTTGCAATGTTTGCCAGCTTGACCAGGTGCAAAAACATATGAAAAATTTTCTATAGCTCTTGCTTTTAAAAGAGTATGCCAGTGCTTCTTGCCTGTTGTTTCAGTAAACGCAGAAGGAATACTTATAAATATTGCTCCCCTCTTTGACATCTTTTTATACATTCCAGGAAATCTCAAATCATAACATATTGAAAGTCCTAACTTGCCCCAGGGTAATTTAGTAATCTTAATTTTATTGCCTGATTGAAATAGTTTTGACTCAAAATATTTTTCTTTTTTGCTTAATACTGCATCGTACATATGTATTTTATCGTAATAACATTTAATTTTTCCATTTGGCGAAATTAAAATAGACCTATTAACTAATTTTTTTTTACCTACCTTAATTATCAATGAACCAATTAAAATCCATTTTTTGTATTTTTTTGCTAAAACTCTTATTCCATTTAAGTAAAAGTCTTTATCCATAGAAGTTGCTGTATTTAAAAGTTTTTTTTTATCTAAAGATATTTTTGACGAAACTTCAGGAGTTAAAATAAAATGTGACTTTTGCTTAACAGCCTTAATTATAAGTTGTTTTGTTTTATCTAAATTATGTTCAACATTATCACTTGAACAAAGCTGGATACAAGAAACTCGAAACATTACTTCATTATAGATGAAGCAAAATTCCAATTACAGTCAAAACTTGGTATATACGCTCCAGAAACTTTCACATTTCCAAAACTTTTATCAAGTACTTTGCACCAATTTTCAACCTGTTTAGGTTTTTTATCCTTGCTGCCTACTTGCGCTGTGATGACTCCGCCTTTTTTAAGAATTCTTTTAAGTCCTTTCATATTTTTTCTAGCTAGATCTATGCAATACTGATCATCATTTAAATCTACAAAAATTTTATCATATTTTGAATCTTCTATTTCTTTAATGCTTTTAAAAGCATCTCCCCAAAAAGTTTTAACTTTATTGCTTTTTTTAACTTTAGAGCAAACCTTTGGTAAATGGCGATAACACGCATCAACTATTTCTGGATCTAACTCGAACCAATCGATATAATTAGAATTATTTTCTAGACAAGCTCTCGCTACCCCGCCATCTCCACCTCCAATAATAGCAACGTTATTATTTTTTTTGCTTAAATCATAACTTGATTTGAAAAAATTTGAGCTATAAATTTTTTCATCTTTTTCAGCAACTTGTATTTCATGATCAATAAATAAAGCATTTCCAAATTCTTCTAGGTCCATTATTTCTACGAATTGACCTACTTTAGATGTAAATTTTTCTAAAACGTCTTTAACAACATAAAATTTCTTTTGACCTGGAGTGCTGTAAATATCGTCGTATAGGCCTACACTACTTCTATCAAAAGCGTGGGTGACTACTCTGGTATGATCAATTTCTTTTCTAAGTATTTTAAGTGCAACCTTTGGATTAACTTTACCACATGTAAAGAAATCAAAACTAATTACGCCTCTTTCTGGAAATGTATGAAAGCTAAAATGGCTTTCTGCTAGCAAAGCAACTAAAGTAAAGCCTTGAGGTTCAAATCTATGAGATACAACATTTAAAATTTCAACTTTTGCCGCTTTAGCAATTTTATAAATTACTTTTTCGTAGAACTCTGGTGAATAATCTTTTTTGACACCTAAGAAATCTATAGTTATGTGCTCACCTACTTTAATCATTAAAAATTAGCTTTTTTTATAATTTTTAAACTTACCCAAAACAATTTTCATTTCTTTTTTTGAAAGAATCTTAGGTATTCCAATTCTTAGGGCATTTATATATTGATGGCAAATATTTTCTATCTCTTGAGCTAGTTCAAAAGTTTTTTCTAAGCTATCTCCAAAAGCAACCTGACCGTGATTAGCAATCAAACATGCTGATCTATTTTTTAAAGCTTTGATAATATTTTTAGAAAGATTTTTAGTCCCAAAAGTTGCGTATTTACTACATTTAATGTCTTCCCCTCCTGCAACTGCAACCATGTAGTGAAAAGCTGGAATACTTTTTTGATGAGTAGACACTGCTGTTGCACAAGTGGAGTGAGCATGAACTATAGCTTTAGCCTCTTTTTTATTCACATAAATATCTTGATGAAATCTCCATTCTGAGGATGGCTTACTCTTTTTTTTATCATATTTACCTTTAAGAGATACAAAGACAATATCTTTTGGCTTTAAAGATGAATACTTTCTTCCCGATGGAGTTATATAAAAACCATCTACTCCTTTCTCTTTTGTTCTCGCAGAAATATTTCCAGATCTTAAGGTGGATAAATTAGTTATATTTAATTTGTTAGAATATTTTATTACTTCAGCTTTCAGTTTACTCACTATAACAAATTGTCTTTAAAGAAATTGATAAATTGTGGCATGTAAGCATCAGCGTTATCTCCACCTATAGTAACTCCTTTTGAAATACATTTTTCTTTTTTCATAATTTTAAAACCAGATTTCCATGCTTTTCTTGGATTCTTTTGAGCCATTTCATAAAACGCTTCTACTGAAGGGTAAACTTTATGTTTATTTACCATCCACTCTACCCATATAGGATTAGTAAATCGACCTTCATTATCAACGTAAAAATCAGGACAATCATGAAGAGTCATTGCCATCTTTTCTCTCCAAGGTTTTTTACCTGCATGCCATGCATGGTACCAGCCCTCTTTAATATCAATTTTTACTTTTCCTGGTGGAGCTTTAATTCTCTCTGCATGCTCCTTGCAAAACTTGGCTAAAGTGTAATCATCTGCACCGCCGTGCACTACAAGCATTGTTGTATTAGAAGTTAATTTTGGTTCTGCAAAAAAACCCGCCATCCTACATTCTGCTGCTTCTGGAAGAATTGCGTCAAAACCTTTTGTGCCTCCAAGAAACTTAGAAGTTAGTTTTACATCTGCTAAGAAAAAAGAATTAGTTCCACCCCTTGAATGACCAGTTGTTCCAAATTTCCCATTAGATCTTGGATGAGTTTGTAAAACTTTTAAAGCCATGAGCGCATCAATTGCTCCATTAATTAGAGGAACTTTAGATTGATCTCTCCATGTAGACCTAGCGCCTCTTGAACAAAAATTATCAATATACATTACGCCAATGCCCTCTTTCAGAAGATTTTGTGCAGCATGATATACAAAGTCATCCCAAACATAATCTCCAGGTCCTCCACTACTGTGGGTATAAATAACTATAGGAACTTTTCCTGTTCCCTCTGGCAATCGAAGATATCCAGTAATTTCAATAGGATTATTCAAATGACCGTCTGTCAAAACTGTTCTTTGGTCAAATCCGGTGTATGAATTAAATTTAATTATTTTACCTCCATCATAACCTTTCAATTTAGCAATGCCTTGAAGCATTGAATGCTTTTTCCTACAATTTTTTTTAGAGTCAAAATTTGGAGATGAATGAGCTAATAGGCTAGTAGAAAATAAAACTGCAAATAGAACTAATAATATTTTTTTCACTTAAATAATCCTTTCAATCCTTTTTCTGATGCTTCACAAATTCCTTTTTCTGTAATTAATCCTGTTACTAGTTTAGCAGGTGTTACGTCAAAGGCTAGGTTTAATGATCTACTTTTTTGGGGGTAAATTCTAATTTTTTTTATATTGTTATTCTCATCCACACCTTCAATATGAGATAACTCTTCAGGATTTCTCTCTTCTATGGGGATTTTTTTATGATTTTTAATTTCCCAATCAATTGTTGAACTGGGTAGTGCTACATAAAAAGGAACATTGTTATCTTTTGCTGCTAGGGCCTTTAAATAAGTTCCTACTTTATTACACACATCTCCATTAGATAAAGTTCTATCTGTACCAACTATACACATATCAACTTGCCCTCTTTGCATTAAAATTCCTCCAGCGTTATCAGTAATTACTGTATTTGAAATTTTTTCTTCATTAAGTTCATATGAAGTTAAATTTGCTCCTTGATTTCTTGGTCTCGTCTCATCTACCCAAACATGAACTTTAATTCCATTTTGATGAGCATGATATATTGGTGAAGTTGCTGTGCCCCAATCTATAGTAGCCAGCCAGCCAGCATTACAATGAGTTAAAATATTCACAGTATCTTTTTTTTTATCTGCTATGTCTTTAATTATTTTTAACCCGTTTAAACCTATGCTTTTACAATAATTTATATCTTCTTCTACGATTGATTTAGCTTCGTCTAATGCGATTTTTAAAATATCTTTATCATTAACTCCTAATAATTTTTTCATCATTCGGTCTACAGCCCATTTTAAATTAATTGCTGTTGGTCTGGAAGAAATTAAATCTTCACTTGATTTTTTTAAAAATGATAAATCGTTTTTTTCAATTAAGGATAAAACTAAGCCATAAGCAGCAGTAGCACCAATTAATGGGGCTCCTCTAACTTCCATGGTCTTGATAGCATTAATCGCATCTTTTACATTTTTTAAATCTTTAATTAAAAATTGATGAGGAAGTTTTGTTTGGTCTATTATTTTTACAGTATTGTTCTCAAACCAAATCGTTCTGTAAGTTTTACCCTCAATTTTCATTATTTTTTATTTAAAACTCTACCTGCAATATATTTTAATCTTTTAATTGTTTTTTTTGTTCTTTTTTTAGGATCGGTAATTATTGCTACATCTAAACAATCATTTGCAGGGTCTTTATCTACTGAATAATCTTTAAAAGTTTTGACAATCTCCTTAATCATATTTTGTGCATTAGATGCATTTTTCTGTAAAGTTTGAATTACCATAGAAACGTCAACTTCCTCATGATCTGGATGCCAACAATCATAGTCGGTTACCATGGCAATAGTGCAATATCTAATTTCTGCTTCTCTTGCTAATTTTGCCTCAGGCATATTAGTCATACCTATTACATCTGCACCCCATGATCTATATAAATTTGACTCAGCTAAAGTTGAAAATTGTGGACCTTCCATAACAATATAAATTCCTCCTTTTTGGTATTCTATATTTAATTTTTTTAAAACTGCTTCACAGCAATTAGATAAACCTGGGCTTATTGGTTTTGCCATTGAAACGTGTGCGACGATCTCGTCGTCAAAAAAAGTTTTTACTCTAGAAAAAGTTCTATCAATAAATTGATCTACTATTACAAATTTACCAGGCTCTAATTTCTCTTTAAGAGAACCAACTGCTGAGACAGAAATTATATCAGTTACTCCCAGCTGTTTCATGGCATCAATATTAGCTCTAAAATTTATATTTGTTGGATTAATCTTATGACCTCTAGAATGTCTTGGTATAAAACAAATTTCTTCTTTTCCTAATTTTGCGATTAAAATTTCATCTGATGGATTTCCCCAAGAGGTTTTAAGTTTTTTCCATTTGGTTGATTCAAAACCATCCATTTTGTAAAGACCGCTACCACCAATTATCCCGAGTTTTCTTTTTTTCATCATTTAATTATTAATGCTTTTTTGCTAAAACTTGAAGTTAAATATGGATTTAAAAAAGCATATCAGATCAATTCCAGACTATCCTAAAGAAGGTATTTTATTTCGAGATATCACTACTTTAATTAAAAATCCTCAAGCCTTTAAATTCACAACTGATAAAATTATTGAATTATCGAAAAAAATTGAATTCGATAAAGTTTCAGCAATTGAATCAAGAGGTTTTGTATTCGCATCAACTGTATCATACGCTTTGAATAAACCTCTCATTTTGCTTAGAAAAAAAAATAAGTTACCTGCAGAAACTCATTCTGTAGATTTTAAACTTGAATATGGTGAAGCTACGATAGAGGTTCATAAAGACTCTATTGAAAAAGGAGAAAAAGTTCTTGTTATAGACGATTTAATTGCTACAGGTGGAACTGCTGAAGCTGCAGCTAAATTAATAGAAATTTCTGGTGGTATAGTTGCGGGATTTATCTTTGTTATCAACTTATTTGATTTGCCAGGCAATAATCTTCTTAAAAAAAAAGGTTATAATACCAATTGTTTAATGGAATTTCCTGGTCATTAAGAATGCTGCTTAATAAAATCGTTAATATAATTTTTTAAACTTATTTTTCCAAATAAAGTATAAATTTTATTAGATAAATTTTTATTTACTAATGCGGAAGAGTACCTTTCCCCACTTCTTTTAGGTAAGTAAGTAATTTTAGATTTAAACATTTTAGCAACTTCTTTTATGGAGTGTGATTTTTTGTTTGTAATTATGTAATGTCTATTCAATCCCTTTTTCCAGGCCAAGTAACACACTTTAACCGTATCATTAATATGTGTAAATCTTCTAGTTTGATTTCCCGGATTGACTACAGTTAAAGGTTTTTTTCTCAAATATTGATCTTCGAAAATTCCAATTACAGTAGCCATACTACCTTTAGATATATGATGAGGTCCATAAACATTATAAAAGTATAAAACTTCGAACTTAAACTTAAAATATTTTTTTAAATTTTCTAATATTTCAAGATTTTTGGCCTTACTAAAAGCGTAAGGAGACAAATTCTCGTCTTTTCCTTTATTTCCTAAAGAAGCTGATGTAGCAGAATAAATAAGTTTAATATTATTATTCAAACAAAAATTAAATACAGCTGTGGTACCAACAAAATTTGAGTCAACGCATTCTTTCATTTTTAAAAAGCTTTGATAAATTCTAGCAAATTCGCCAAAATGAAAAACAGAATGAATTTGTTTGGGATTTTTAATTAAATTTATAATATTTTTTGTATGTCCTTTTATATATTTAACTCTTCGATTTTTGATGTGGTTTTTTTTCGTCCCTGACGAATAATTATCTAAGCTAACAATATCAAACTTTGTTTTATTAAGAAAAAAATTGATTAAATTTGTACCAACAAATCCTGCTCCACCTGTAATTAAAATTTTTTTTTTAATTTTCGACATTAGCACTAAATATATCTACGAAACAATTAAATCAATCTAATCTTGGTCTAAACCAAGATTTTTTATTTAGAGCAGCATTAATAAATCCTGATGCCCTACAATAGTGTATTTTGCTTTTAAATTTATTATTTACAATAAAAAAATACAAACTTTTAAAAACTGCTTTAAAAAAAGTCAAAAGTCCAGGTACGAAAGCCAAAAAAAATCCGTAGTGTTTTTTTCTAAAATAAAATTTTGACCAATTCCAATGCCAGTTTCTTGAAAATTCTATCTCGTTGAAGTATTTTCTATCAACTGTCTTACCCCCCAGATGAGAAATTAATGATTTTGCATATATAAAAATTTTTTTTTTCGATTTTTTAATTCTTAAGCATAGGTCATCATTCTCTAAATACATAAATATTTTCTCATCAAAAAAAACGTTATTAAATTGCTCTTTATCTAATATCATTGCATAGCCATCCACTTGATCAACCTCAAATAAATCATTATTTTTTGTTAGAGTACTTTTTTTAGTTTTATAGTTTGGGTAATTTTTATCGTCACTTAAGGGACTTAAAATAGCAAATTCAAGATTTTTTGATTTTTCGAAAATTTGACTTAACGTATCAGGTTTTAAAATTGTATCAGGATTTAAAATCATGACATATCTTGTGCTTGATTTTTCTATTCCAAAATTATTACCTGATCCCATACCTAAATTTTCTCCTGTAAGGTAACATTCAATATTTTGATATTTTTCTTTTAAAGACTTTATAAATTCTTTGTCAGAGGAGTTTTCTATAATTATTTTTTTTATATCTGGATCAATTGAAGTTAAGCAATCATCAATTACATTTTGACTCTTTATCGTGACTATAATTATTGTTAAGTTTTCTTTTGTTATTTGCATCCAAAAAATGCCTTCATTGTGATAGAAACTATACTTAAAAATATAAATAATATAAATAATAGCAAATGAAAAGGTTTATTGTAACTGGTGGGTATGGTTTTATTGGTAGTAACCTAATAAGGCTATTATTAAAAAAAAAATTTAGTGTTTTAAATATTGATAGCCTCTCATATTCTGCCCAAAAATATAATTTAAAGGATATTAAAAGTAAAAATTACTCCTTTAAAAAAATTGATATAAATAATAAAAAAGAAATAATTAAGATCCTTAACAAATATAAACCAGATGGTATTTTTAATCTGGCTGCTGACACTCATGTTGACAGATCGATAGATGATTCTTTTAATTTTATCAAAAATAATATTTTAGGAGTTTACAATCTACTAGAGGCATTAAAAAATTATAAAAGGAGGATTAAATTAGTTCATATTTCTACTGATGAGGTTTATGGTGATATTCCTGGCTCAAAAAAATCAAACGAAAATTTTCCTTATCACCCTAGCTCTCCTTACTCTGCTTCCAAAGCTTCTTCTGATCATTTAATAAGCGCTTATATTAGAACTTATAAAATAAATGCTGTTATTTCAAATTGTTCTAATAATTATGGCCCTAGACAATTCCCAGAAAAACTAATTCCTAAAATGATTTACAATATTTTAAATAATAAACCATTGCCAATATATGCAAAAGGAAAAAATACTAGAGAATGGATCTATGTTGATGACCATTGTGAAGCCTTAATAAAATTATTTTTTAAGGGAAAATCAGGAGAAAAATATAATATTGGTTCAGGTATAAACTGTAGCAATACATTGCTTGTAAAAAAGATACTAAAAATATTTGCAGCTAAAAAAATAAAAATAGGTAAAAAAGTAAAAATAATTTTTGTTAAAGATAGGCCAGGACATGATTTTAGATATTCTCTTAATAGTAATAAAATTAAAAGAAAACTGAAATGGAGGCCAAAAATAACTTTCGATCAAGGAATATCTAAAACAATAAATTGGTATATCGAAAATCAAAGATATTTTTCAAAAATTTCAAAAAGTTTATTTTCAAAAAGATTAGGTAAATGAAGATTAAAAATTATTTAAAAACTTATAATGAATGACTATAAAATTTTTTGTATGTGTTTGCATAATCATCACTTGCAAAATTTAAAAAAATTAGGATATACGCCGGTTGGACTAGGTAAAAATAATTTTTCGAATGAATGGGTTCGAGACAATACGAAAACAAATATATCTCATAAGAATAAATATTATGGTGAATATACTTTTTATTATTGGTTTTGGAAAAATATTTTGAACGAAATAAAAGATGGTACTTGGATTGGTTTTTCAGGATACAGATATCACTGGAGTCAAAAAAGTGAGCTTAAGTCTGAGGAGATAAGTGGTCTTATAGATAAAGATAATTTTGAAAACTATATATTAAAAAAAATACCCAACAAATGGAAAAATTATGATGTAATATTGGGTGAAAAAATACCTGTCAATAATTGGAAGTTTAGCAAAATATTAAAACATGCAAAGAAAAAATTTCTACTAAATCCCTCTTATTTTATTAAAAAAAATCAAAATATAAAATTACATTTTGACGTATTTCATGGAGACGGATATTTAGATAAAGCAATTACTACTTTGGATCCAAAAGAGAGAAAAGATTTTACAGACTATATCAATAAAAATTACTCTTTTAATAGAGAAAATTTATTTTTTTGTAAGTCAAATAAATTATTAAAAAAATATTTTAATTCAATATTCAACTGGCTTGAAGCTTGTGAAAGTTTTTTTGGTTTTGATCTTGAGGGTTATGCTAAAACTAGAATTTACGCATTTTTAGCCGAAAGGTATTTGTCATATTGGTTCAATAAATATTCTAAACCTTTGGAGTGGCCAATTTTTTTCTTCGATACTAATAAAGATAAGATTCAATTAAAATGAATAAAGTAAACCTTTTTTTTAGTTCTATTTTCTTTGACAAGCTAAATCCTTTTTTCTCTAGAAAATTATTTAAGATTTTTAAAATTTTTTTTATAGAAACTAAACTTAGTTCATTGCCTCAAAATAATTATAAGACTGAAGAAAAACTGATTGATGAACTCGAGGCAATTTATTTAAATACTAATATCGAAAAAACTCCTTATATCTCTTATTCGAATTTACTTAATTTACTATTAGTAATCAAAAAAGAGAATCAAACACTTTACTTTTGTGATTATGGAGGCGGAAATCTTAATTTGTATAATTATTTAAATAAAAAATTTTTAAAATTAAAATATTTTTTTTATGATCAGCAAAAAGTTGTAAATATTGTTAAAGACTTTAAAATCAAAAAAAATTTAGATAATTTATTTATAGATGAAGAAAAAATAAATGATAATTTAGATATAGTTTACTTTGGTAGTTCCTTGCAATACATAGAAAATTATGAACAGATCATTAATAATTTTTTAAACTCTAAATATATCTTAATAGCTCAAACTCCTTTTTTTAGTGCTCCAAAAGATGTTAATAAAGTGGTTTTAAAACAAATTAATATGCACCCAAAAATAAACTATTTATATATGATAAATTTAAATAATTTTATAAAATTTATGAATGACAATAATTATAAACTCAAAAATAAAAGTTCAAACAAAGTAACTAAATTTATGAATTTTAAAAATTTTGACGAAAAATATAAAGATTTAGATATGTACGATCTATTATTTGAAAGATCTATTAAATGAAAAAAAATATTGTAGTTACAGGTGGTGCAGGAAGATTTGGAAAAATCTTAAAAGAAAAAAAATTTAAAAATTTTTATTTTCCAAATAAAAGTGAGTTGAATATTTTAAAACCAAATTCTATAGAAAATTATCTTAAAGGAAAAAAAACCAAAACTGTTATTCATTTAGCTGGTCTATCTAGACCTCTTGAAAAACACGAAAATAATATTGCTGAAAGTATAAGCCTCAATATAGTTGGAACATGTAATCTTGTTATAATATGTCAAAAATTAAAAATTAAGTTAATTTATTTTTCTACAAGTTATGTTTACCCGGGAACTAAAGGTAATTATAAAGAAACAGATCCCTTGCTGCCGAAAAATAATTATTCTTGGTCAAAACTTGGTGGGGAAGCTGCGGTTCAGATGTATAACAATTCATTAATCATAAGAGCTTGTATGACAGAAAAACCATTTATTCATAAAAGGGCATTTTCAGATGTAAAACTTAATTTTATTTTTCACGAAGATGTTATCCCTATAATGATGAAAATACTCAACAGGAGGGGAGTAATCAATCTAGGAGGTCCAACTCAAACAGTTTATAATTTTGCAAAACAATATAATAGAAAGATAAAAAAAATTTCGATAAAAAAACTAAAAAATATTAAATTTCCAAAAAATCCTTCAATGAATTTAAACAAATTAAAAAATTTGATTAAAAAAAAGACTTAAAGTCATTTGTGCTGATTAATTTCTTATGATAATGAGATTAGATGTCTTTTAAAGAATTGCCCATAATGCCAGATAAAAGTAAAGGTGTTATGTTGTTTTATCCATATGTTTCAAAAAAATCGTCACTAAATTTAAAAAAAAGATTATCTGGGCGATGGTTGGGGCAAGGACCTATGGTAGATAAATTTGAGAATAAATTTAAAAAGATTTTTGCAAATAAGTGCTCTGCTATAGCAACTGGATCGGGAACAGACTCATTACATTTAGCATATATTTTAGCCGGCTTAAAAAAAAATGATGAAGTGATAACAACAGTTTTTACTTGCACAGCTACAAATATTCCTTTGTTGTATATGGGTGTAAAAATAAAGTTTGCCGATGTTGAGAGAGAAACAATGAATATAAGTATTGAAAGTGTAAAAAAACTTATTTCAAAAAAAACTAAAGCTATAATTTGTGTTCATTATGGAGGCTTACCTTGTGATATGCAAAATCTAAGATCTCTAGCAAAAAAATATAAAATTCCTATTATTGAAGATGCAGCTCATGCTATCGGAGCTACTTATGAGGGAAAACCGATAGGAAGTATAAGTGAGTTTACAACTTTTAGTTTTCAGGCAATAAAACATTTTACCACCGGGGATGGCGGTATGTTAACTATAAAAGATAAAAAGCTTGAGCCTAAAGCAAAAAGGATAAGATGGTTTGGCATTGATAGAACAAAAAAGCAGAAAGGAACTTGGGAAAATGATGTAGACGAAATAGGTTATAAATATCAAATGACTGATATTGCAGCGACTATGGGCTACGACTCATTAATGGAATTTAAATCAATTCTATCTCATCGACAAAAAATATTTAATATATATCTTAGAAATTTATCATCTAACAAAAAGATTTTTTGTGTAAATGACTATGACACAAAAAAAACTCACGCAGCATGGCTGTTTACTATTTTAGTAGATAACAAAGATTTTCTTCAAAAAAAACTTAGAGAATTTTCTATTGAAACAAATCAAGTTCATTTTAGAAATGATAGGTATTCTATATTTAAAAGATTTGCTAAAGGTAAAAAGTTTAAAAATATGGATTACTTGGAAAATAGATATCTGGTCTTACCTCTGCACCACAAAGTAACAGTTGCTATGGCTGAATATATTTGTAAATTAATAAATAG
>CACKCD010000001.1 GCA_902598595.1 uncultured Pelagibacteraceae bacterium | reverse complement strand
TGATGCTGGTGTTTTTTGGAGAGTTATCTCAGAACATAAAGTTAAATCTTTGTTTACTGCACCAACAGCAATTCGAGCGATAAAAAAAGAGGATCCTAATGGTGAATTTTTTAAAAAATATAATTTGAGTAATTTTGAAAAACTTTTTCTTGCTGGTGAAAGAGCAGATCCAGATACAATAAAATGGTTTGAAAAACTTTCAGGTTCTCCGGTAATTGATCATTGGTGGCAAACTGAAACAAGCTGGGCAATTACATCAGATTGTACGGGAATAGAGTCTTTTCCTGTAAAATATGGTTCTGCATTTAAACCGGTACCCGGTTACGATCTAAAAGTATTAAACTCAGACGGTAAGGAAGTAGGTCCAGGAAAAATGGGTGACATTGTAGTAAAACTTCCTCTTCCTCCAGGTACTTTTCCAACACTTTGGGGTGCAGACAAAAGATATAAAGAAAATTATATGTCTACTTATCCAGGCTACTATTTAACTTACGACGCAGGTCATATAGATGAAGATGGTTATGTTTGGATCATGTCTAGAACTGATGATATTATAAATGTTGCAGGTCATAGATTGTCTACTGGAGCAATTGAAGAAGTTTTAGCTGAACATAAAGATGTTGCAGAGTGTGCTGTCCTTGGTATTGCCGATAAACTAAAAGGTCAATTGCCTATTGGATTGCTTGCTTTAAAGGCTGGCGTTACAAAAGATAAAAAAGAAATAATTACAGAATGTGTAAAAATGGTTAGAGATAAAGTAGGTCCAGTTGCAGCTTTTAAAATTGCAATTGTTGTTAAAAGACTTCCTAAAACAAGATCAGGAAAAATATTAAGAGGAACAGTAAGAAAAATAGCAGATAATGAGCCTTATAAAATGCCAGCTACAATTGATGATCCAGCTATTTTAGATGAAATTAAACAAGATCTTAAAGATAATAATATTTTAAAAAGTTAAATTATATATTATTTATTTTAGCTATCATTCCAACTTCGTAGTGACCAGGTACATTACACGCAGCTTCTATATCTACAGTGTTGCTAAATTTCCAAATCAGTTCAGCTTTTTCTCCAGGTGAAAGTAAAACACTATTAGAATGTGAGTGTGCCATAGCAGGGTTTTTTTTGGACATTTCCATCATTTTTTTTTTATCAATTCTATCAGCTAAAAGTATTTCGTGTTCTACCATCATCATCATTTCTGGTTGATGCTTTAAATGCATTTCTTTGGTAGCTATATTAAATTCGTGAACTAGCTCGCCTTTATTTTCTACTTCAAATTTAATTGTCTCATTCTTATTAACCTTGAAACTATTCGGCTGATAATAGTTGTCATACATCGTAACTTTGATCACTCTATCAACATTTTCTTCATTTCCTTTAGCGCCTATTGCTTTCATGGACCCGGCAAAAAGAATGTTAGGAATAAAAATAAAAATAAGTATCAGTTTTTTCATAATTTAAAATCAAGAGGTTTGCCGACTTGATTAGAAACTATTTTACCATTTTCCATTACTATTGAACCATTAACAATTGTCGCAATAGGAAATCCTTTTACTTTATAGTTATTAAATGGAGTCCAACCACATTTACTTGCAATTATTTCATCTTTAATGACTTGTTCTTTATTCATGTCTACTATGGTCAAGTCAGCATCAAAGTTTTCTTTGATAAAACCCTTGTCTTTGATCCCAAATATTCTACATGGATTTTCACACATCAACTTTATTAATTGTTCTAAAGTAAGTTTATTATTATTAACATGATCTAACATCACTGGAAATATAGTTTGAACTCCTGGCATTCCCGAAGGTGAATTAGGATATTCTTTTTGTTTATTTTTTTTAGTATGCGGTGCATGATCAGATCCTAAAACGTCTACAATATTATTCTTTATAGCTGTCCATAATCGATCGTAATGATCTTTTGTTCTTAAAGGAGGATTCATCTGAGCATATGTCCCTAATTTATCGTAGCATTCTGGGGCGTATAAAGTTAAATGTTGAGGGGTAGTTTCAAAGGTTACATTCTTTTTATGCATTGCAAGAAAATCTACTTCTTCTTTTGTTGTTACATGCAAAACATGAATTTTTTTATTATATCGTTCGGCAATTTTAACAACTCTACGAGTTGAAGACATTGCTGTCTCAGCATTTCTCCATTCAGGGTGTGAATGAACATCCCCTTTTTTTATAAATTTTTTTCTTAAATTTAATATTTCTTCATCTTCTGAATGAATTGAAACTATTCTATCAGCTTTTGAAATAACTTTTTCAATATCTGCTTCCTTATCAACTAATAAATTTCCTGTTGATGATCCTGCGAAAAGTTTAATGCCACAACATCCTTTAAGATTTTTAAGATGAGATAATTGTTCAGTATTTTCTGGTGTTGCCCCAAAGTAAAAAGCATAATTACTATGCATTCTATCTTTTGCCAATTGTAGTTTTTTTTCAAACTCGACTAAATTAGAAGTAGGAGGATTTGTGTTTGGCATTTCAAATAAGGAAGTAACACCTCCCAATACAGCTGCTCTACTACCGCTTTCTAAATCCTCTGCATCTGTTGATCCAGGTTCGCGGAAATGAACTTGAGTGTCAATTATTCCTGGAAGAATTACTTTGTTTGTTGCATCAAAAACTTTAGAGCTATTTAGCTCTATTTTACCTATTTTTTTAATTTTTTTTCCTGATAAACCTAAATCTGTTTTGACCAATTTGCCACTTATATAACAAGATCCGTTTTTAATGATGAGGCTATAATTATCAGACATATTTAAAAAAATTATTATACAATATAATCTATTATTATGGAAAAAGACCAGATTATTATTTTAAAAAATAGAGGATTAATATCTATCACTGGGGAAGATGCTAAAGAATATCTTCAAAACATAATTACGAATGATATCAATAAAGTATCTAAAATTAGCTCAGTCTTTGCTGCGTTATTGAGTCCTCAGGGTAAATATCTTTTTGACTTTTTTGTAATCAAGCAAGATGAAGGTTATTTGCTAGATTGTGATGGAAATTCTTTAAAAGAACTTATTGCTAATTTATCTAAATACAAAATTAGATCACAGGTAGAGATAAAAGATTTGTCATTAAACTATGTTGTGGGAGTAATGAATTTAGATAATTTTAAAATAATTCAAAAGGAGTTAAAAAAAGAAGAAACAACCCTTGAATATAGAGAAAGCCCAATTTTTGTTGATCCAAGGGATAATGATCTTGGAGCAAGAATAATATCTCCTTTAGAAAAACTCTACTTAACGATAAAAAAACTTAATTTAAAGATTGTAGAAAATAACTCCTATATTAAAAAAGCTTTTCTTAAAGGAATTCCAGTTGAGGGTTTAGTTAATTTGAAAGAACAATTATTTGGACTTGAAATTAATTTTGAAAAATTAAATGCAATAGATTTTAAAAAAGGTTGTTATGTTGGGCAAGAAAATACTGCCAGAATGAAACTAAAAAATAAAATCAGAAGGCAATTGATGTCTATTAAAACAGAAAAAAATGTAAAAATTGGTGATGAAATCAAATACAATGATAGTGTAATAGGAAGAATCTTGATTGATAAACCTTATCCTTTTGCGCTTATTAAGTTATTTGATCCAGAGTTTTTAGTATTTAAAGATAAAAAGCTAAAAATTAATGATAGTAATGCGGAAATAGTATCATGAAAACCACAAATGAAAATTTTGATTGGTCATGTAATCACACTTGGAAATTAAGTGCCAAGAATACTCTATGGTGTTTATTAGGATGTTCAATAGGAGATTTTGGAACTATTTTATTTTTTCAATTAACAAAAATACCATTTGCAGTTCTAGGAATAATGATTTTAGCAATAATCAATGGATTAATTACAAGTATTATTCTTGAAACAATTATTTTAATGAAACAAAAATTTATGTTTTCGGAAGCTTTAAAAACAGCTTTAGGAATGAGTTTCATTTCAATGATAAGTATGGAAGTTGCGATGAATTTGGTGGATTATCTTTTAGTAGGTGATGCAAAATTAACTTGGTGGGTGATACCTTTTATGCTTACTGCTGGCTTCTTAACACCTTGGCCTTATAATTATTGGAGATTAAAAAAATTTAACGAGTCTTGTCACTAATCAATAACTATTAATATAATCCTTTAAATTTTTATTTTCTTCTTTAATTTTACTTATTAAATGATTGACTACATCTCCTATTGAAACTATTCCAAGAAGTTTATTACTATCCATAATTAAAATATGTCTTATTTTTTTTTCGGTCATTTCATCCATTAATTCAGTTACAGAAGTATTAAGATCACAAGTAACTAGATTTTTTGTCATTAAAAGAGTTATCGGCATAGTTAAATTAAATTTTTCTGTATAAATACATCTCGACAGATCTCTCTCTGATAAAATTCCTATGACATTTTTGTTTTTATCTAAAACTGGCATACAGCCAACTTTTTTTTCATCGAAGTTTTGGCTAGCAGATTTTATTGTATCAGTTTCACTTAAAGTAAAACATTTTCGTTCGGACATCCTGCTAACTAATTTACCAGGCATACTATTATTTAATTAGATTACGCCTTTACAGTCAACAAGTTAATTATAAAGCGCTTAACAGCCTTGATAAAGAAGCTAAAATTCCATATCCGCTTAACTCTATAAACAAAACTATTAAAACAATTAATATTATCTTTTTATGTTTATGAAAAAATTCCATAATTGCTCCTTATTTTGGTGCGGTCGGAGAGACTCGAACTCTCACGGGAAACCCACACGCCCCTCAAGCGTGCCTGTCTACCAATTTCAGCACGACCGCCTATATTATGCGACAATAAATGAATGACAATTTTAGTTCAAGTTGATAGATTAGAATAAGTATGTCTGTACAGCAACAAAGTTTACCTAGTTCAAAAGAAATCTATAAAAAGATCTCTAAATTTATACCTGATGCTGAATGGAAGATTCACGCTCCATTAATTGAAAAAATTAATAAATTAAAAAAAGAAAAAAATGCGATAATTCTTGCACATAATTATCAAACACCAGAAATTTATCATGGGGTAGCAGATATTGCTGCTGACTCACTTGCTCTTGCTGTGGAGGCTTCTAAAACTTCTGCAGATAAGATTATTTTGTGTGGAGTTCACTTTATGGCCGAAACGGCAAAATTAATGAGCCCTAATAAAAAAGTTTATTTGCCAGATATGCAAGCCGGATGTTCTTTAGCAAGTTCAATCACTGGAAAAGATGTAAGATTATTAAAAGAAAAATACCCAGGTGTTCCAGTTGTTTCTTATGTGAACACATCAGCTGATGTTAAGGCTGAAACAGATGTGTGTTGTACATCTGCTAATGCTGTAAAGGTTGTTGAGTCACTTAATGTTGATAAAGTTATTTTTCTTCCCGACCAATATCTCGCAGATTATGTTTCAAAAAATACTAAAGTTAAAATCATTTCATGGAAAGGAACTTGTATAGTTCACGAACAATTTACAGGAAAAGAAATTGAAGATATTAAATCTCAAAACCCAGGCATTAAAATTATTGCACATCCTGAGTGTCCGCCAGATGTGATTAAGGCTTCAGATTTTGCAGGATCTACTTCTGGCATGGTAAAATACGTAAGAGATAATCAACCTAAAAAAGTTATGCTTGTTACTGAATGTTCAATGAGTGATAACGTTGAAGCAGATAATCCAAACGTATCATTTATCAAACCTTGTAATTTATGCCCTTACATGAAGAAAATAAACTTAGAGAAAATTTTAGACTGTTTAGAAAATGAAAAAAACGAAATACTATTAGATGATAAAACTATCGAAGCTGCTCGAAAATCTGTAATTAGAATGACTGAAATTGGTCGTTAGATCAGTGCAAAAATTAAATCAAAAATATATTAATTCTGTCGTTAAAAAAGCTTTAGATGAAGATTTAAAGCCTAGAGGCGATATCACAACAAATTTAATTAGTTTTAAAAATAAAAAATCAAAAGCAAAAATCATTGCAAAACAAAATGGAGTAATTGCTGGACTAGATTTTTGTAAAGCAGCTTTCAAATTAGTCGGCAAAGAAGCAAGTTTTAAAGCAAAAATAAAAGATGGGAAAAAGATTAAAAAAAATAAAGTTATTGCAGAAATAAAAGCTAAAACAAAAACAATTTTAATTGCGGAAAGGACTGCTTTAAATTTTTTAAATCATGCCTCAGGTATTGCTACCTTAACCAACCAATATGTTAACAAAGTAAACAAAAAAACTAAAATATGCTGTACTCGAAAAACTACACCAAATCTCAGATTGTTAGAAAAATATGCTGTAAAAAAAGGTGGGGGATATAATCATCGTTACAATTTAAGTGATGAAATATTAATCAAAGATAATCATATAAGTGCTGAAAATAATTTAAAAAAATTAATCAAAAAAGCTATCAAAACTAAAAAAATCATTACTGTTGAAATAGAAAATTCAAAACAATTAAATAAAGTTTTAGGTATAAAATTTAAAAGAATTTTATTCGATAATATGCGCCCGAAACAATTAAAAAAATGTTTAAAAATTTGCAAAAATAAATATGAAACTGAATATTCTGGTAATGCTACTCTAAAAAACATTAAGAAAATTTCAAACACAGGAATTAATAGAATATCAGTAGGAGCTATAACGCACAGCGCCAAATCTTTTGATGTTAGTTTAGAATTATCTTCTTAATTCAGCTTGAGCAGCAGCTAATCTTGCAACAGGAACTCTGAATGGTGAACAAGAAACATAATGTAAACCTGTTCTAGAACAAAACTCAATACTCTTTGGGTCTCCACCGTGTTCACCACAAATTCCTAGTTTAATTTTTTTATTAACTTTTCTTCCTCTTGAAGAAGCTAGTTCAACAAGCTCACCTACTCCACTTTGATCGATGCTCACAAATGGATCAACTTCAAAAATTTTATTATCGATATAATCATTTAAAAATTTACCGGAGTCATCACGACTAATGCCTAACGTAGTTTGTGTTAAATCATTAGTTCCAAAACTGAAGAAATCCGCATGTTTTGAAATTGATTTAGCTTGTAAAGCTGCTCTCGGTAACTCAATCATTGTTCCAACGATATAGTCTAATTTAGTTTTATTTTTTAATTCAATTTTTTTAGCTATTCTTTTTACTAAAGCTCTTAAAATTTTTAATTCTGTGTCTGTTGAAACTAATGGTATCATTATTTCAACAAACGCTGCTTTTGTTTTTTCTTTTTTTAGCTCAATTAATGCATCAAAAATAGCTTCGCATTGCATCTCGTAAATTTCTGGAAATGAGATTCCTAGTCTACAACCTCTATGCCCCAGCATTGGATTCTCTTCATGAAGTTCTGAAATTCTATCTTTAATTTCTTTTGATGATAAATTTAAAGATCGAGCGACTTCTTCTATGTCCTTTTCCGCTTTTGGTAAAAATTCATGAAGTGGTGGATCAAGCAACCTAACTGTAACAGGTAAACCAGACATTACTTTAAATATTCTTTTAAAATCATCTTTTTGATGGGGTAAAAGCTTCATCAATGCGTGATTTCTATCATCTATAGATTTTGATAGAATCATTTGTCTTACTGATAAAATTCTTTCTTCATCAAAAAACATATGCTCTGTTCGACATAAACCTATTCCTTCAGCACCAAACTCTCTTGCTGTCTTGCTGTCAGCTTCAGTTTCAGCGTTAGTTCTAACTTTTAATTTTCTAAATTCATCAGCCCACTTCATAATTGTAGAAAAGTATCCCGAAATCTCGGGTTGGACAGTTGGAACTAAGCCTTTCATAACTTTTCCACTTCCTCCATCGATAGTTATCACATCGCCCTCTTTTATAATTTCATTGCCTGCTTTAAATTGTTTTGTTTCATAATCAATTGTAATTTCGCTTGAACCGGATACGCAAGGCCTTCCCATGCCTCTAGCAACTACAGCAGCATGACTTGTCATTCCACCTCGTGCTGTTAAAATTCCTTTTGCAGCATGCATACCGTGAATATCTTCTGGAGAAGTTTCTAACCTAACTAATATTGTATCTTGCATCATTCCTTTAAGTCTTTCAGCTTCATCGGCAGTAAAAACAACTTTTCCACTTGCTGCTCCTGGTGAGGCTGGCAAAC
Source organism: uncultured Pelagibacteraceae bacterium (assembly GCA_902598595.1). Lineage (GTDB taxonomy): Bacteria > Pseudomonadota > Alphaproteobacteria > Pelagibacterales > Pelagibacteraceae > Pelagilacustribacter. The sequence goes on along the minus strand of CACKCD010000001.1, from coordinate 52,170 downwards.
CTGAAGCAATAATTTCTTTATTAACTCTCTCATCTAAAGTTGGATGTAATAAAGTATCAAGTGTGTTCGGATCTATTCTAAGTATTGCTTCTTTTTTAGAAATAAGTTTTTCTTTGACCATATCTACCGCTATTTTAATAGCTGCTTTTGCTGTTCTTTTTCCAGACCTAGTCTGCAACATCCACAATTTTTTATTTTCAACAGTGAACTCTATATCTTGCATGTCTCGATAATGTTTTTCTAGTTTAACAAAAAATTTTGCAAGTTGTTGGTAAACTTGAGGCATCGCTTCTTCCATTGAAAGTTCTTTTGAACCTGAGTCTTTTTTAGCTTTTTTTGTAATGTATTGAGGCGTTCTTGTTCCAGCAACGACATCTTCTCCTTGAGCGTTAATTAAAAATTCACCAAAGAATAATTTTTCTCCGGTTGAAGGGTTTCGAGTAAAAGCTACTCCAGTAGAGCAGTCTTTACCCATATTACCAAAAACCATAGCTTGAACGTTTACTGCTGTTCCCCAATGATCTGGGATCTGATTTAATTTTCTATAAGTCTTAGCTCTTTGACTCTCCCAAGATAAAAATACTGCATTAATAGCTCCATAAAGTTGCTGTTTAACATCTTGAGGAAAGTTAATTTTTTTTTCTTTTTTGACTATTTCTTTAAAATTTTTAATTAATCCATCCCAATCACTTTCATCAAGATCTGTATCTAACAGAACTCCTTTGGTAAGTTTATAATTATCAATTAACTCCTCAAATAAATATCCTTCAATACCCAGAACGACATTGCTATACATTTGAATGAATCTTCTATAACTATCTTTAGCAAATCGTCCATTTGATGTTTTTTTGCTTAAAGCTTCTACTGTTTTATCATTAAGACCAAGATTTAATATTGTATCCATCATACCTGGCATTGAAACTCTTGCTCCAGATCTTACTGAGACAAGTAATGGATTATTTAAATTACCAAATTTCTTTTTGGTTTTCTTTTCAATTCTCTTTAATTCCTCTTCAATATTTTTAATTATTTTATTCGGTAATTTTTTTTTATTTTTATAAAAAATATCACATACACTGGTAGATATAGTAAAACCTGGAGGAACAGGTAAGCCTAATCTGCCCATTTCACCAAGGTTTGCTCCCTTGCCGCCTAATATATATTTTTTATTTTTTAGTTTTCTTGCTGATTTGTCATCAAAACTAAATATTACTTTTGCCATTAAATACCTTCTAATTTCGAAAAATTAATAAAATTATTAAATGTGTTACAAAACATTTTTAACAGTTCTAATCTATTATTCTTAATATCTTGATTTTCATCATTTACAACTACATTATCAAAAAAATTATCTGTAAATTGTTTTGTTTCTGATAGCCTAATTAATAAGTTTTCATAATCTTTATTGTTTTCTTTGACTGTAAAAGCTTTCCTTATTTCATTAATTTTCTCATATAATATTCTTTCCTCTTCTGTTCTAAAAAGTACTGCATCTGGTCTACCAGTGATTTCCTTATCCGCTTTATCAGTAATATTAGAGGCCCTTTTATATGAATTAATAGCATTTATTCCTACATCTTTATTAATATATTTGTTCATCAAAAGGTTTTTCTTATAAAGATCTAAAAAAGTATCGCCAGTATGAGAGCTGATCGAAGCTTCAATAATATCAATTTTTATATTTTTTAATTTTAAAATATTTCTCATCCTTTCTTTTAAAAAATTAAGCACTTCCATTTCTGTGTTTTCATTTTTAATTTCAATTCCCTGTTCTTCGTAAAGTCTGATTGCATAATTAATAAGATCTCTTAATCTAATTGACAATTTGTTTTCAATAATAATTCTTAGCAAACCAATCGCCGATCTTCTAAGCGCAAAAGGATCTTTTGAGCTGGTTGGTTTTTCATCAATAAGAAAAAAGCCTACTAAGCTATCTATCTTATCTACAATAGCGATTGAATAGCTAAAAGGTTTCTTTGGTATTACCGACGTTAAACCTGTAGGGAGATAATGTTCGCTTATAGCATTTGCAACATCTTCTTCAAAGCCTTGCGCTAGTGCAAAATATTTTCCCATCACGCCTTGTAATTCTGGATACTCTCCCACTAAGTCTGAGCATAAATCTGATTTTGAAATAGATGCAGCCACCTGAACTTTTTCTTTATTTATATTTAATTCGTCTGAAAGTAAGCCAGCTAAATTTTTAATTCTTTGAGTCTTATCGTAAATGGTTCCCATTTTTTCATAAAAAGTAATTGTTTTAAGATTAGCTATTTGTTTTATAAGGTTCTTAGATCTATCTTTTTCCCAAAAGAATTTGGCATCAGAAAGTCGTGCATCTACAACTCTTTTATTTCCTTCTGTGATAAGTTTTTTCTCATCTTTCTTGTTGGCAACAACAAAAAAATAATTTGTCAGCTTTTCTCGGTTATCAAATATAGGAAAGTATCTTTGATGCTTTTCAAGTGTAGAAATAATTATTTCTTCAGGAATTTTTAAATACTCCTTATCAAAATCAACCAATAATACATTGGGATCGTCTACAATATTCACAACTTCCTCTAAAAGACGTTGATTATATTGCTCTTTATAGTTTTTTAATTTTGAAACTGAATTGAATCTTTTTAATATTATTTTTTGTCTTTCATTTTGATCTACAACAATTTTATTACTTTTGAGAAGTGAAAAATATTCTTTAAAACTTTTAATCTTTTGAGATTTTGTAATTAAATCTTTCTCAATAATAACGTTATCTGTCGACTCTAAATGCTGATACCTAAAAGGTAATTTTTTACCATTAAATATGGCAAATATTGATCTAAGTGGTCTACCCCACATTAGATTGTTTGTTGACCATTTCATAGATTTTTTCCAACTAATTGAAGACATGGCTTTTGGTAAAATGCTAGTCAACAAATCTTCTACTGAAATATTTTTTTCTGCAGTTTTTACAAAGTAAAATTTGCCCTTTTCTGTTTCTTTTTTAAATAGATCTTTCTCAGAAACATTACGAGACTTAGTAAAACTTTGTAGAATGTGTTCCGGAACTCCTACCTTGGGTCCTTTAATTTCTTTTGATTTAATTTTAATCTTTTCAGGAATACCTTTTATGTAAATACTTAATCTAGTTGGGCTTGAATATTCTAAACAATCCTTGTATTGAATTCCTTCTTCATTAAAAGAGTTTTTGAGTGCTTGTTTAAGTTGCGTTCTGGCATTAATTTGAAGTTGAGGAGGTATTTCTTCGCTATAAAGTTCAAGCAAAAATTCAGACATAATTTATTAAATTTGGGTACTTAACCAAAGTGCTCCGCATCCTTTTGCGAGTTCTCTTATTCTGTTAATGTATCCAGTTCTTTCTGCAACACCAATTACTCCTCTAGCATCAAGTAAATTAAATATATGACTTGCTTTTAAGCATTGATCATATGCAGGTAAAGAAAGTTTATTATCTAATAAAGATTTACATTCAATTTCTGTTGACTCAAAATTTTTTAATAAAGTTTCGGTATTAGCAAATTCAAAATTGTATGCAGAAAATTCTTTTTCTGCTTGAAAAAATACATCTTTGTATTTTACTCCTTCATTGTTCCAGTCAAGATCAAATACATTTTTTTTTCCTTGGACAAACATACATAATCTTTCCAAGCCATAGGTCATTTCAACTGGAATAGGTTTGCATTCTAATCCTGTCATTTGTTGAAAATAAGTAAATTGTGTTATCTCCATACCATCACACCAAACTTCCCAGCCTAATCCTGCGGCACCTAGTGTTGGACTTTCCCAGTCATCTTCGACAAAACGCACGTCGTGACTTTTAACATCAATACCAATTGTAGATAAACTTTTTAAATAAGTTTGCTTAATATTATCAGGTGAAGGTTTAATTATAACTTGATACTGATAGTAATGTTGTAATCGATTAGGGTTTTTTCCGTACCTTCCATCTGTTGGTCTTCTTGAAGGCTGCACATAAGCTGCTTTCCAAGGTTTTGGTCCTAAAGATCTTAAAGTTGTTGCGGGGTGAAAAGTTCCTGCTCCTACTTCTAAATCATAAGGTTGTAAGATTACACAGCCATATTTTCCCCAAAATTTTTGCAGATTCATTATGATCTCTTGAAAAGATAAAGATTTTAATTTTTTTTTAGTTGGCATCTATAAACCAAATCTTTGCCACATCGATTTTTCTTCTAAATTATTTATTATTTTATCAAAAGGATCAGAGATTGATGAAGAAAGTTTTTTTGCTAAAAAACCTTTCCTTTTTTCAAAGTTTTTAATTATAACTTTTTCTCCAAATTTTTCTTTAAGAACTTGATCTGCATTCCCAATACCGTCGATTAAGCCCAGTCTCAAAGCTGATTTACCTGTCCAAAATTCTCCTGTAAAAATATTATTTTTTTCTGGATCTTTTAATTTTGATCCCCGACTGGTCTCAACAACTTTAATAAAATCAGCATGTAACTCTAATTGGATATTTTTTAATCTTTTTACATCCTCTTCTTTTTCTTCTACAAAAGGATCTAAAGTACTTTTATTTTTTCCTGCAGTATACACTCTTCTTTGAACTCCAATCTTCTGAATTAAATCTTTAAAACCAAATGAAGCTGATATAACGCCAATGGAACCAATTATTGAACTTGAGTTAGCAAATATTTCATCTCCTGCACATGCAATGAAATATCCTCCTGAGGCAGCAACATCTTCAGCAAAAATTAAAACTTTTACTTTTTTTTTATCAGCAAGTTCTCTTATATAACTATAAATTAAGTGTGATTGTACGGGCGATCCTCCGGGAGAATTTATTGAAATAGCCACGTGAGAAATCTTTTTTACTGAAAAAGCTTTTTTTAGGATATCCCTTTGATTGGCTAATTCCATACCTTGTTTAAAACGACCAGCAGAGCCAATTATGCCAGTTAATCTCACATGAGGTACAACCTTCTTTTTTTTGAAAATAGAAAACATATTTTTATGATCGTTATAATTATTCTTATAACAGTAATAACTTAAATTTTAATTATTTTATTACGCTACTTCTAGTTGAATTGTGGGTGCGTCACCAGGGTTTGAATTAAAAATTTATTATTAAGAAAATCAATTATAATTGAATTAATGGGATCAGTAGTACCGCTAAAAAAATCCGCAAATTCAGCCTACTTGGAGCTTAAAAACCTCGTGGGAACTAAACTAGAAAAAGTAGAAAATTTAGTTCGGCTAAAACTTAAGAGCGATGTAAGCCTTATTGAAAAAATGTCTGAACATCATCTTAAGTCTGGGGGTAAAAGACTTAGAGCACTTCTGACTTTAGGATCCTCTAAATTATCTGGTTATGAACTTGGAGATCGAGATATTAATTTAGCTGCGTGCGTCGAGCTTATTCATTCAGCTACATTATTACATGACGATGTGATTGATGAAAGTTCTTTGCGAAGAGGTGTTAAAACTACTAATTCTATTTGGGGAAATCAATCTTCTATTTTAGTTGGAGACTATCTTTTAAGCAGATGTTTTGAAATTATGGTTGAAGATGGAGATTTAGAAATTCTAAAGTTGCTATCTTCTACTTCAGCTAAAATTGCACAAGGTGAAGTCTTGCAGCTTCAACATAAAGGGGAAGCCGATCTTCTAGAGGATACATACATTGATATTATTAATTTAAAAACAGCTTCACTTTTTTCGGCTGCAACAAAAACGGGGGCATGTCTTGCAAAAGTTAATGACAAAGAGAAAAAGGCTTTAGAGTCTTATGGAAAAAATCTTGGTCTTGCATTTCAGATAGCGGACGATGCTTTAGATTATTTTGGAAAAGATAAATTTTTTGGAAAGGAAATTGGTAAAGATTTTTTTGAAGGAAAAGTCACTCTTCCATTAATCATTGTATTTCAAAAAGGCAATTCAGAAGAAAGAAATTTTTTATCTGAAATTTTAAAAAAAAATAAAAGAAATGAAGATGATTTTAGTGAAACTTTAGCTTTGATAAATAAATATAAAGCAATAGAAGCGAGTTTAAAAAGAGCTGAATATTTTGTTAATGTTTCCTATGACTCTTTAGGTATTTTTCCTGATAATGAAGAAAAAAGAATTTTACAAAATTTAACTAGTTTTAGTCTAAATAGATCTTTTTAAGGATAAAGAAGTTCTTTGCTCCATTTGTCGTTAATCTTCTTATAATTTAATCTTTCATGAATTCTTCCTTCTCCGTCTAACCAAAATTCAATTTGTCTTGGCATCAATCTCCATCCAGACCAATTAGGTGGTCTTGGAACACTATCTTGATCTGAATATTGTTTTTCAAATTTTTTTATTTTTTCTAAAAAAGTTTCTCTCTTATCTAATACTTGGGATTGAGAGGAAGCCCATGCACCAATTTTATTTTTATAAGGTCTTGAATTGTAATAATCATCTGCTTCCTTAGAAGTTACTTCTTCAACCTTTCCTAAAATTCTTACCTGCCTTCTTAAACTTTTCCAATGAAAACACATTGAAGCTTTCTGATTAGTTTTTAATTCACTCCCTTTTTTGCTATTAAAATTTGTATAAAAAACAAACCCTTTTTCACTCAATCCTTTTAGCAAAACTATTCTCACGTTTGGTTGATTATCTTTATCAGATGACGCTATCGCAACAGCATTTGGATCATTTATTTCAGTCTTCTGAGCTTCCGAAAACCATTTTTTAAACAAATCAATAGGATTAACTGCTTCCTCGAAGCAACTATCTATTCCAAGTGAATTTTTGCCATTTTTTTGATTCATATATTCTTTAAAATAATTTATACATTAAATAACTATGTCTTTTAATACTTTTGGAAAAATATTTAGATTTACTACATGGGGAGAGTCCCATGGTCCTGCTATAGGCTGTGTAATTGATGGTTGCCCCCCAAATATCCCTATATCTGAAAAAGATATCCAAAAAGATATGGATAGACGAAGACCTGGGCAATCTAAATTTACTACTCAAAGAAAAGAGTCCGACAAGGTGATAATTCTTTCAGGCGTATTTGAAGGAAAAACAACTGGAACACCAATTTCGATTATAATTTATAATGAGGATAAAAAATCTAGGGATTATGAGTCTATTAAAAATAAATTCAGACCTGGGCACGCTGATTACACTTATTTCAAAAAATATGGAATCAGAGATTTTAAAGGTGGCGGTAGACAGTCTGCTAGGGAAACAGCTTGTAGAGTAGCAGCAGGTGCTGTTGCTAAAATAGTTTTAAAAAAAATTATAGGAATAAAATTTAATATTATTGGAGCAGTTACCCAATTGGGGTTAATGTCTTGTGATAAACAAAATTGGAAGGACTCAGAAATAAGAAAAAATCCTTTTTTCTGTCCTGATAAAAAGTCTGTAAAGTTGTGGGAAAAATATCTTTTAGCTGTTAGGAAAGCCGGTTCTTCTTGTGGAGCAATTATTGAATTAAGAGCTTCAGGAATTCCAGTGGGATTAGGTGCTCCTATTTATTCAAAATTGGATACTGATATCGCTGCAGCTCTTATGAGTATAAATGCGGTAAAGGGAGTAAATATTGGTTCAGGGATGAATTCTGCTTTTTTGAGTGGTGAAGAAAACTCTGATGAAATTAGAAAAAATTCTGGAAAAATAAAATTTAAAACTAATCATGCAGGGGGAATTTTGGGTGGAATTTCCTCTGGTCAAGATATTGTTGCTTCTTTTGGGGTTAAACCAACTTCTTCAATTTTAACTAGCCGTGAAACCATAGATAAAAAAGGTAAGAACACAAAAATTTCTGTGAAAGGAAGACACGATCCATGCGTTGGTATCAGAGCAGTACCTATAGGGGAAGCGATGTTAAGCTGTGTAATTCTCGATCATTTGTTAATGCATCGAGCTCAGTGTGGTTAATTAGATATCTTATTTTTATTCTTAGCTAACAAAATATTAGAATTCAAAGTTTCTTGAATTTTATTCACGATTGATAAACTATCTAATCCTGCCTTCTCATACATTTTTTCTGGAGTGTCTTGATCAATAAATAAATCAGGTAGAATCATCGATCTAAATTTTAAACCCTTGTCAAATACACCTCTTTCAGAAAGAAATTGCATTACATGAGAACCAAAACCTCCTATTGAACCTTCTTCTATTGTAATTAAAACCTCATGATTATTTGCAACTTCCATTATTAATTTTTTATCTAATGGTTTGGCAAATCTTGCATCGATGATTGTAATATCTTCTCCTTTTTTAGACAATATATCTGAAGCCTTCTTACATTCTTCTAGTCTTGTTCCAAAATTTAAAATTGCAACTTTCTTTCCTTCTTTGATAACTCTTCCTTTTCCAATTTCTAATAATTCATTAATCGAAGGCATCTCAATCCCTAACCCATTTCCTCTTGGATACCGAAATGCTGATGGACGGTCATTTATGTTGACAGAAGTATTAATCATTTTTACTAATTCAGACTCATCGCTAGCAGCCATAACAACAAAATTAGGTAAAGTAGATAAATATGTGATATCAAAGGAGCCAGCATGTGTTGGCCCATCTGCACCTACAAGGCCTGCTCTATCTATCGCAAATCTTACAGGCAATGACTGAATCGCAACATCGTGAACGACTTGATCGTAGGCTCTTTGAAGAAAAGTTGAATAAATTGCAGCATATGGTTTATATCCCTCGGTTGCCAGACCAGCGGCAAAAGTAACAGCATGCTGCTCAGCTATTCCAACATCAAAAGTCCTATCTGGAAATCTTTTTTCAAATAAATTTAAACCTGTTCCTGAAGGCATTGCTCCAGTAATTCCAATAATTTTAGTATCTTGTTCTGCATGCTTAATTAATGTTTCAGCAAAAACTTTTGTGTATGAAGGAGCATTTGATTTAGATTTACTTTGTTCCCCAGTAGCTATATTAAATTTAGACACTCCATGATATTTATCGCCCGATTCTTCAGCAGGTTTATAACCTTTCCCTTTTTGAGTTCTTACATGAATTAAAATTGGGCCTTGATGACTTGAATTTTTCACATTTTCAAATATTTGCACTAGATTATCTACATCGTGTCCATCGACGGGACCTATATAATAAAAACCTAATTCACTAAATAAAGTTCCACCTGTTACTAATCCTCTCAACATGTCTTCTGCTTTACCTGCCTTCTGGCTAAATCTTTTTGAAAAAGCAGAAATAACCATTTTAACTGTTTCTCTAAGACTAAAATATAATTTCCCAGACAAAAGTCTTGCAAGATATTTGCTCATAGCGCCTACAGGTTTTGCAATTGACATATCATTGTCATTGAGGACCACTATAAGTTTAGATTTTAATGCTCCTGCATTATTCATAGCTTCATAGGCCATGCCTGCACTCATTGCGCCATCTCCTATGACTGCAACTACATTATTATTATTATTTGATAACTTTTTAGCTACTGCCATTCCAAGTGTTGATGATATAGAGGTTGAACTATGAGCCGCTCCAAAAGGATCATACTCACTTTCAGATCTTTTTGTAAATCCTGATAAACCTCCACCTTTTCTTAAGGTTTTAATTTTATCTTTTCTTCCTGTTATAATTTTATGAGGGTAACATTGATGACTTACATCCCAAACTAACTTATCTTTAGGAGTATCGAAAACATAATGTAAAGCTATAGTTAATTCTACTACACCTAACCCAGCTCCAAGATGTCCACCAGTTTCAGAGACTACATCGATCAACTCATCTCTTAATTCATCTGAGATTTGTTTAAGTTGATCTTTTTTAAATTTTCTTAAATCTGCTGGAAAGTTTATTTGTCTAATTAATTTGGTCATTAAAAATTTCTGTTTAAAATAAATTCTATAACATCTGACAAGTTATTTGCTTTTTTTCCATGTTTTTTTAATTTAAGCAATATATTTTTCTTTAAATTATTTGCGTAGTTATTTGCTTTTTCATAACCTATTAAATTTATTAACGTTGATTTTCCTTTTTTATCATCTTTCTTTATAGGTTTACCAACTAATTTTTTTGATCCTTTTACATCTAAAAAATCATCTGCAAGTTGAAATAAGAGTCCTATTTCTTCGCCTAAAGAACTTAAGAATTTTTTTTCCTTGATGTTTTTTTTTGCTAACACTCCGACTGCATAAAAACAAAAACTAAATAGTTTGCCTGTTTTTTTCTTTTGCATTTCTATAATTTGATTTAAACTTTTTTTCTTATTCTCAAATTTAAGATCAAGTTCCTGACCACCTGCTATTCCGGTGTGTCCAGCACAAAACGCCAATGATTTTATAATTTCGTTTTTAGATTTTGGATCTATAATATAATTTTTGTCAGCTATTATCTCAAACGCAAGAGTTAGCAGAGAATTACCTGCTAATACGGCTGATGCTTCTCCAAATTTAATATGTGTTGATGGCTTACCTCTTCTCGTTGAGTCATTATCCATGCACGGAAGGTCATCATGTATTAAAGAATAGGAATGAATACATTCCACAGAGGCACATACGTTAATCAATTTTTTTTGATCTAAATTAAATATTTTGCCAGCACTTAATATAATAGTAGATCTTATTTTTTTTCCCCCAGATATAACTCCATACTTCATGGGATTAATTAGCAAAGATTTGCCTTGTTTCTTTAGATAATTGTTCAGAAACTTGTCAATTTTTTTTGCGTTTATAATTAATCTATTTCTAATCATTTTTTTATTTCTTTTGTAATTGAGGAAATTTCTTTAATTTTCTTTTTAAATAATGCGTCAATATGATTATTTAACTGAATTAGTCTTTTATAATCTTCGATTGAACCTCCTAAATCTGTATCTTTGTTCTCAAGTTTATTTAAAATATCATTAATTTCTTCTCTTGCTTCTTTTAATGATTTACTTTTAACGTCAGCTGGAATATTTTCGTTTTTCATTAGTTGTATAATAATAACATTATGAAAAATATCTATTCAAATATATTTTCTTTTAACAAAAAAACACTAGAGAAATCTGTCACTAGTTTAAAAAAAGGAAATGTAGTGGGATTGCCGACGGAAACAGTTTATGGATTAGCCGGAAATGCATATTCAAAAAAATCAGTAAATAAAATTTATAAACTAAAAAAAAGACCAAAATTTAATCCATTAATAGTTCATTACTCTAACAACAAAGCAGCTGAAAATGATGTGATATTTAATGACAATTTTTTTAAATTATATAAAAAATTTTGTCCTGGTCCGATTACATTTGTTTTAAAAAGAAAAAAGAAATCAAAAATAAAATCATCTGTTACAGCAGGCTTAGGAACTGTAGCCATAAGATTTCCAAGTCATCGTATAGTGAAATCAATTTTAGAAAGAATTAATTTTCCTTTAGCTATGCCTAGCGCTAATTTATCTATGAGTATAAGTCCGGTTAATGCTTGGGACGTAGCAGATGAATTTAAAAAAAAAATTAAACTAATCATCAATGGGGGTAAGTCAAAGATTGGGATAGAGTCCACTGTAATAGACTTAACCTCAAATCCTAAAATTCTTAGACCTGGAATTATCGGACCTGAAATAATCAATAAAGTTTTGAAGATAAGTATAACAAAAAAAAAATTAAAGATTAAATCTCCTGGTATGCTCAAAAAACATTATTCTCCAGGTATTCCTGTATTTTTAAATCAAAAAAACTTCAATAAAAAACATGCATTTATAACTTTAGGTAATAAATACAAGAATAATAAAAATTGTTTTAACCTGAGTAAAAAATCAGACTTGAAAGAAGCTGCATCTAATTTATACAAAACTTTCAGAAAAATAAAAAAACAAGGATTTAAAAAGATTTATGTTGTTAAAATACCAAACCTAGGACCAGGTATAGCAATAAATGACCGACTAAAAAAAGCTGCAAATTAAATGTTTATTCAAGTTAAAAATCTTTCTAAAGTATTCAAAAAAAATTTAGCAGTAGACAAAATTAATTTTCAAATCGAGAAAAATAAAACTGTTGGTTTATTGGGACCAAATGGATGCGGAAAAACTACATCTATCGGTATGTTGTTAGGTTTAATTAAACCTTCTGAAGGCGAAATAATTATAGATAATAAAAATTTAAAATCTTTAAAGAGAGATGACATATTGGCTAGAATAAATTTTTGTTCTCCATATATTGAACTACCAAAAAAACTAACAGTAAAACAAAATTTAGAAGTGTATGGAAGATTATATGGAGTTAAAAACTTGAATGAAAGAATAATAGAAATATCAGAAGATTTAGATATTAAAAATTTTTTTGAAAGAAAAACTGGTGAATTATCCTCAGGACAAAAAAATAGAGTATCCTTAGCTAAATCATTGATTAATAAACCAGAAATTTTATTTTTAGATGAACCAACTGCAAGTCTAGATCCTGATATTGGCGATTTTGTAAGAGGTTATATTCAAGAATATAGATCAAAACACCAAGTTACTATACTTCTTGCTTCCCATAATATGAATGAGGTTGAGAGACTTTGTGACAGTGTAATAATGATGAAGAAAGGAAAAATCATTGATAGAGGAACTTGTAAAGAAATAATAAAAAAACATGGAAGAAATAATCTTGAAGAAACTTTTCTTAAACTAGCCAGAGGTAAAGATGAACTTCAATAAGATTTATGCTTTAGGACTTAGGCATATTTATTTAATAAGCAACTCTTTCCCGAGAATTATAGATTTAATTTATTGGCCGACTGTACAGATTTTTCTTTGGGGTTTCATATCTAAATTTTTTACTTTAAGTTCTGATTATTACAGCAACGCAGTCGGTATTATTTTGACCGCTGCAATTTTATATGACTTCCTATTTAGAGTTAGTATAAGTTTTAATATGATGTTTTTGGAAGAAATTTGGAGTAGAAATTTTACGAATTTGTTTATAGCGCCAATTAAAATAAGTGAAATCATTACTTCACTTACGTTAACAGCAATTTTAAGAGCCCTTATTGGATTAATTCCTGCCGCAATTTTAGCAATTCCCCTTTTTGGTGTTTCAGTTTTTAAACTTGGTATACCACTATTATTCTTGTTATTACCATTATATCTATTTGGTGTTACTTTAGGACTTTTAGTGACATCAGGATTATTAAGATTTGGTCCTTCATTTGAAAATATTGCGTGGGCAAGTTTGTTTTTTTTAGCTCCTTTAGGGTGCATATATTATCCAATAGAAATTTTACCCGATTCTCTACAAATTATAGCAAAAGGTCTTCCGCTGGTTCATATTTTTGAAGAAATGAGAAATATCCTATTAAATAATGTCGTTAATTATTTCGACATAATTAAATCAATATCTATATCTATAGTTTATTTTGTTTTAGGTGTTATAATTTTCTATTCCTCTTATTTAGGAGCCAAGAAAAGAGGAACATTAATTAACATGGGAGAATGATATTTAATGCATAAAAAAATTGAAGAAATAAAGAAGTTTGAGTCACCTCCTAAAGTTATAAAAAACTTATACAGTAAAGAGGAAATTGAAGAATTTTTAAAATTATACAATGATCTTCCAACCACAGTTCACAACAAAAAACAAAACGTTATAAAAAAAAGATGGCTACAAGGATTTAACAAAAAATTAGAAAAATTGTTTTGTGAAAGACTACAAAAAGAAATTGGTGATTTTAAAATGGACAATCTTCTGGATGAAAATGGCAAAGAAATATATGGGTTAATACAAGAAAGTTATGCTCCAATAGGTTTACACGTAGATGCAGGGTTTGAAGCAAAAAGTAAAGTATATAAACAAAGCTTGATCCCTTTAACACCTGTTGGGAGTACAGTCATTTTTAAAAACAGATTTTATGAAGGATCAACTAATTTTACCCAGGACCCAGAAGAACTGAAGAAAAAAAACCTAAGTTACGGACAAAATAAAAGATCATCTGAACATTTAAAATTATATGGTGACAAACCGTTTGATAAAGAAATACATAAAAAATATTTGAATCATGAAAATATAGGTAATTTAAAAGGTTTAGAAGTAGAGCTAATTTACGAATGGGAAATTGGATCAATGTTAATTTTTGATAGAAGCCATCTACATTGTTCATCTTCTGTAATTGAAGGAAAAAAGATTGGTATAGCAACATTTACAAAAAAATAAAATTTTTTTATGTTTTTAAAAAAAATCAGAATAAGTGTAACAAAAATAATACTTCCATTTTTTCATAAAATTCTTGAATTGCTAAAAGCTAATACAAGAACAGTAAATTTTCTTAATGATAAAAAGATAAATGCCAACAACGCTTATAATTTTCAAAAAAATATTGAAATATTGCTTAAAGATAAAAAATTAATTGGTTTAGATGTAGGAGCTCAAGGAGGGTTTAATTCAGATAAATTTTTTCCAGAAAAATATAATAAATACTTTGAATCTATATTGATTGATCCATTAAAAAATTCTTTAAAAGGTAAAGAGAGCAAACATACTATTAATAAAGGACTTTGGAGTTCTAAGGGTAAAAGAAAACTTTATATTCTAAACAAAAGACCTCAAAGTTCTTCGATGTATGAGCCTGATAAAAAATCTTTAACAATTTATGGTTTTAAAGAAAAAGATTTTCATCTGTTTGATGTAAGTAAAACTGAAATGGTTGAATGTGATACTTTGTCTTCAAGCCTAAAAGAAATAAATATAAATTCATTGGATTATTTAAAGATTGATACCCAAGGAGCTGAATTAGAAATTTTAAAAGGTTTAGAAAATTACAGACCTCTAATCATAAAATGTGAAGTTCAAATATTTCCTATGTACAAAAAAGAACCTGCCTGGACAGCAGTAACTGATCTTTTGTATAAATTAGGATATATAGTCTCTGATTGGAAAAAAATAGGATCTCATACTACAAGAACTCCTGCGGAAATGGACATGGTATTTATTCCAAATTTTTTAATAGACTTTGGAAAAAATTTAATCATCGAAAAAGAGAGAGAATTTATTAGTTTAATGCTTATAACTGGCCAAATAAAGCTTTTAAAAAAAATTTCTAAAATTTTGAATTTAGGACACTCTGAGTTTTATATGAAAACTGAGGATAGATACTTTAATTAAAAATATATGGCAATTTTTGACTGTTTCCAATATTTCAATGAAGATCATATAGCGGATTTGAGGTTTAATATTTTAAATGAATTCGTAGATAAATTTGTAATAGTTGAGTCTACTGTTAACCACCAAGGTAAACAAAAAAAATTACATTTTGATATTAATAAATATAAAAAATTTAAAGATAAAATAAATTATATCATCGTAGATGATACTCCTGAAAATATAAAGAAACCTCATAAAGGGGGTGAGTCTTTAGTGGAGCAACATCAAAGAAATTCTATTATGAAAGGTTTAAAAGAGGCAAATGATAACGATTTAATTATTTTATCAGACGTAGATGAAATACCTGATCTAAATAAACTGAATGAATATGATAAAAATAAATATGCTGTTTTCTCTCAAAAAATGTTTATGTACAAATTGAACTTTCTAAATTTAAAAGAAAATAATTGGCACGGATCAAAAATTTGTTTAAAAAAAAATTTTAAATCTCCACAATGGTTAAGAAATTTAAAATTCAAAAAATACCCTTTTTGGAGAATTGATAAAACAAGAAATTTACAAATAATTAAAAATGGAGGTTGGCATTTTGCTTATCTTCAAACTCCAGAAAATATATCAAAAAAAATAAAATCTTTTGCTCATGGAGAATTTAATAAAGATGATATTGCAAATGAAGATAAGATAAGTTCAAAAATTAAAAAAGGACAAGATATTTTTGAAAGAGATCATAGCTTAAAAAAAATAGAAGTTGATTCTTCATTTCCAAAATATATTATTCAAAATAGAGATAAATTAAAAAAATGGATTATCTAATTTGTGGTGCGCCCGGAAGGATTTGAACCCTCAACCTCCTGATCCGAAGTCAGGCGCTCTATCCAGTTGAGCTACGAACGCATTAGGCTATAATCTAAATTAAATCATGAATAACTCAATAAAATTCTTAGTAAGAAAAAAAGATAATGGTAAAAGACTTGATGTTTTTTTATCAGAACAAATAGACTATTTGACGAGATCAAATATTAAAAAAACCATTGAGTCTAAAAATGTAAAAATCAATAAAAAAATAACTGATTCTCCTTCTAAAAAAGTTAAGGCCAATGATACAGTAATATTTGAATTAATAATTAAAAGGTCAGACAAATTGTTGCCTAACAAAATTAAATTAGATATTCGTTTTGAGGATAAAGATATTTTGATTATAAATAAGCCAAAAGGAATGGTTGTTCATCCAGGTGCTGGTAATTACAAAAATACTTTAGCTAATGCGCTAGTTTATAAGTATAAAAATGAATTATCTAATATTAATGGCGAATTAAGACCAGGAATAGTCCATAGAATAGATAAAGAAACTAGTGGCTTATTAGTAATTGCAAAAAATAATTTATCTCACTCAAATCTTGGAAAGCAATTTAGTGAACATTCTATTAAAAGAAAATATTTGAGCTTAGTTTGGGGGGTTATAAGACCACTGCAAGGTCGTATAGAAACATTAATTGCTAGAAATAAAAAAAATAGACAGCTCATGATGGTTAGTGATTTTAATGGGAAAAAAGCAATTACGAATTATAAAACAATTAGAGTGTTTAATATAAAAGACATTCCAAAAATTAGTTTAATTGAATGTGAATTGGAAACTGGAAGAACTCACCAGATAAGGGTACATATGAAATATAAAGGCACTTCTTTACTAGGTGATAATCAATATGGAAAAGCAAATATAAAATTTAAAAAAATAAATGAGGATTTTTTAAAAAAACTTTCTGCTCTTAGCGGTCAAGCTCTTCATGCAAAAACTTTAGGTTTTCTTCATCCTTCCAAAAATAAATGGGTTAGGTTTGAGTCAGAATTGCCTAATGACTTCAAAAAATTGTTGGAATTATTAAATAATCTCTCTGGTTGAAAAATAAATTTTAATATATAAATCAAAAATATGAGTAACGAAAAAACAATAAGCAATTTACCCACACCTACTGTTGGTGGTCTTTCATTGTACTTAGCTCAAATCAAAAAATTTCCGATGTTGGATGCCGAAGAGGAATATATGTTGGCAAAAAATTGGAGAGAAAATGGAAATTTGCAGTCAGCTCACAAATTAGTAACTAGCCACTTAAGATTAGTTGCAAAAATTGCTATGGGATACCGTGGATATGGCCTACCTGTAAATGAGTTAATATCTGAGGGAAACATTGGGTTAATGCAAGCTGTAAAAAAATTTGATCCGGATAAAGGTTTTAGACTGGCAACTTATGCAATGTGGTGGATTAAAGCTTCAATACAAGAGTATGTTCTTAGATCATGGAGTCTTGTAAAAATGGGAACAACAACTGCTCAAAAAAAACTTTTTTTCAATTTAAAAAAACTTAAAAATCAAATAGCTCCTGGTCAAGAAGGTGACTTAAAAGATGAACAGGTCGATGAAATATCAAAAAGATTAGATGTAGACTCACAAGAAGTAGTAAATATGAACAGAAGGATGATGGGTCAAGAAAAATCTTTAAATGATCCAATCAAAAGCGGAGAGACAGATGAGTGGCAAGATTGGTTAGTTGATAAAAGCTTAGACCAAGAATTATTAATTTCACAAAAACAAGAGTATGATGACAAAAAAAATTTGTTAAATGATGCAATGAAAATTTTAAATGAAAGAGAAAAAGAAATTATTAAAGCAAGAAGACTATCTGAAAATCCTAAAACTCTAGAGGAGTTAAGTAAAAAATATAAAATTAGTAGAGAGAGAATTAGACAAATTGAAACAAAAGCTTTTGAAAAATTGCAAAAATCAATGATAAACGCTAGTAAATCAAAAAATTTACTTCCTGCCAACTAATTTTGAAAAGGATCCTCAATTAAAATAGTATCGTCTCTTTCGGGGCTCGTTGAAATACTTGACACTTTTGCACCAATAAAATCTTCTAAAGCATAAATATAATTCTTAGCTTTTTCAGGTAGATCTTTAATATTTCTTATACCTTGAGTTGAGCTTTTCCATCCTGGAAAAGTTTTATAAATAGGCTTAATATTAAATTGATCTTCAGAAGCTGCGGGTAAATAATTTATTTTTTTTCCGTTTAACTCATATTCTACACAAATTTTAATTTCATCTAATTCATCCAAAACATCTAATTTAGTCAAAGCGATTCCATTTATCCCAGCAATTTTAATAGTCTGACGAACTAAGACACCATCAAACCATCCACATCTTCTTTTTCTCGCTGTTACTGTTCCAAATTCTTTTCCTCTCCTACCTAAACTTTCACCAATTTTATCTTTAAGTTCAGTAGGAAATGGTCCGCTACCTACTCTTGTTGTATAAGCTTTTGTAATTCCTAGAATATAATTAATTGAATTTGGCGCTGAACCAGATCCAGTAGCAGCCATTGCTGGAACAGTGTTAGAAGATGTAACATAGGGATAAGTGCCGTGATCTACATCTAGAAGTATTCCTTGAGCTCCTTCAAACAACACTTTTTTCCTATCTTTTTTAAACTCATCTAATTTTAACCAGACAGGTTGAGCAAATTTTAAAATTTCAGGAGCAATTTTTAATAATTTTTTTTTAAGATCATCTTTTTTATAAATCTTCTTTTTTAACCCTTTTCTTATAGCGTTGTGATGTAGCAATACATTTTTTAATCTATTATCTAAATTTTTTTTTGATCTTAGATCCATTACACGAATAGAACGTCTTCCCACTTTGTCTTCATAGCAAGGGCCGATTCCCCTTCTTGTGGTTCCAATTTTACCTTTTCCTGCTGCATCCTCTCTAATTTCATCCATCTCTTGATGAAAAGGAAGTATTAGTGAGGCTGACTCTGAAATCATAAAGTTATCACTTGTTACATTTATACCTTGTTTTTTTATTTCTTTAATTTCATCTAATAAAGCCCAGGGATCTATAACTACACCATTTCCTAAAATTGAAATTTTTCCTTCTCTAACTATACCTGATGGTAATAATCTTAATTTAAATACTTTTTTATCAATAACTAAAGTATGCCCTGCGTTGTGACCACCTTGGAAACGAACAACTACATCTGCTTCACTGGACAGCCAATCTACTATTTTTCCTTTACCCTCATCTCCCCACTGTGAACCTACAACAACTACATTTTTCATTATCTAAATTTTTTATTTATTATTATTGAGTTTAAATGGTTTATAGGACCATGTCCTTTCCCATAATTAGGACTAGTTCCTATAGCTTGGTTAACATATTTAATTCCTAACTCACAGGATTTCTTTAAAGGTTTTCCACATGATAAAAAAGTTGCGATTGCGCTTGATAAAGTACAACCTGTTCCATGCGTATTTTTAGTTTTAATCTTTTTGTTTTTAAAAATTTTAATCTCTTTTCTATTTAAAAGAATATCCTCCATATACTTTGATTCTCTGTGGCCACCCTTAAGTAAAACATTCCTAACACCAAATTTTATTAAAATATTTGCAGCATGAATCATATCTTCAAGGTTTTTAATTTTTATCTTTGTTAAAACTTCAGCTTCAGGAATATTTGGTGTTATTAAATAAGCTTTTTTAATTAATTGATCTTTTAATGTTTTAATTGCTGATTTATTAATTAATCTAGCACCGCCTTTCGCAACCATAACAGGGTCTAAAACAATCTTAGAAGTTTTTACTTTTTTTAAAGCATTTGCAACAGACACAATTACCTGAGATGAATGAAGCATCCCAATTTTAATTGCATTAGGTCTTATATCTTTGCATGAGAAGAGAATTTGTTTTCCAATTTCTTTAGGTTTTATAGGAATTACCGCACTTACTCCTTTTGTGTTTTGAACCGTGACAGCAGTTACCGCTGTCATTGCATAGCCACCAAGAGCAGTAACTGTTTTAATATCAGCTTGGATTCCTGCTCCACCCGAAGAGTCAGATCCTGCTATTATTAAAATTTTAGATTTGGGTTTCAATTTTTTATTGATCGTTTAATTATCTTCATACATTTTAAAATTAAACTCTTGTCATGTGACTCAGCCATAATTCTAATTTTTGGCTCAGTCCCAGATTTTCTAACTAAAACTCTTCCATTGTAACCCATAAGCTTGCTAGCTTTTTTAATTGCATTTTTGCATTTAGTCCTGTTTATTATATCTTTATCTTTAACCAAAATATTTTCCAAAATTTGAGGTAATGGTTTAAAAACATTTAATAATTTACTTGCTTGTTTTCTTTTCCTTAAAGAAAATAAAACTTCTAAAGCCACCATTAATCCATCTCCAGTAGTTGCAAATTTTCCTAAAATTATATGTCCAGACTGTTCTCCACCCAAATTAAAGTTTAATTTCTTCATTTTTTCTTTTACATATCTATCTCCAACTTTTGATCTAAAAAATTTTATTTTTTCACCTTTTAAAAAAACTTCTAATCCATAATTTGACATTAATGTTCCAATAACTCCTCCTTTTAAAATTTTCTTTGATCTCCATCTTCTAGCAAGCATAGCGATAATTTGATCCCCATTTATAATCTTGCCTTTTTCATCGCACATAATAATTCTATCAGCATCTCCATCAAATGATATTCCCACATGTGCTTTAAATCTCTTTACTGCTGAACAGATCTTATATGGATAAGTAGATCCGCACTTATCATTAATATTTAACCCATTAGGTTTTACACCAATGGAAAAGACTTTTGCTCCAAGATCTTTAAGTAATCTAGGAGCGGCTTTATATCCGGCCCCATTTGCGCAGTCTAAAACTATTTTTGTGCCTCTTAAATGAAAATTTTTAGGAAAATTTTTTCTTAAAATTTTGATGTATTTGTCGTTTCCATCTTCTAATCGTTTTACCCTTCCTAATAATTTAGGATTTGTTAATTGTTTTGTGTTTCTTGCATCAATTAGTTTCTCAATTTTTTTTTCTATCTGGTCTGATAATTTCATGCCATCTGGTCCAAACAACTTAAGACCATTATCATGATAAGGATTATGAGATGCTGTGATCATAATACCCATATTAGCTTTCATAGATTTTGTTAACATTGCAAGTCCATTTGTTGGCAAAGGCCCTAATGTAAAAACATGCATTCCTCCTGATACTAAACCTGATACTAAGGCTGGTTCTAAAGTATATCCTGATAGTCTTGTATCTTTAGCTATAATAGCAATTTGTTTAGATTTTTTTTGATTCTTAAAATATGTTCCTGAAGCTAAACCAAATTTAAAAAACTTTTCACCGGTAATATTACCTTGATTTACAGTTCCTCGAATTCCATCAGTTCCAAAATATTTATTTTTCATTAATTTTTAAAATTTGATAAAATTTTTTCAAAGACTAAAATACCTTGTTTAACTTCATTAACATCATGAACTCTAAAAATCTGTACTCCTTGAGATAACAAAAATAATACTGAAGCAATAGTTCCTCCTATTCTCTCCTTGCTATCATAATCACCAGAGATTTGACTGATAAATCTCTTCCTTGAAGTTCCAACCAAGATAGGAAATCCAAGACTATGAAACAAAGATATCTTAGAAATTAAAGTCAAATTATGTTTCAAATTTTTACCAAATCCGATACCCGGGTCTATAATTACTTTTTTATTTTTAATCTTTTTTACCCCTTTATCAAAAAAATCATAAATATCTAACAAAACATTCTTATATTTTGGATTCTTTTGCATTGTATTCGGGGTTCCTTGCATATGATGTAGAACTTGAGCAATATTATATTTTTTTAATTTTGATAAAGTTTGTTTTTCAAAAGTAAAACCTGAAACGTCATTAATCAAATCTACTTTGAGTTTTATTGCTTTAATCATTATATCTGATTTCCTTGTATCTATAGACAAACATGTTTTTTTATATCTTCTCTTAAAGTTTTTCATAGTATTTTTGACTCTTTTCCACTCTTCTTTAATAGAGACTGTTTTTGAACCAGGTCTAGTAGACTCACCTCCAACATCAATAATTTTTGCTCCACCTTTGATCATTTTATCGATATGTTTTTGGGCCTTTTCCTTTTTATTAAACTTACCTCCATCAGAGAAACTATCTGGAGTTAAGTTTAAGATTCCCATGATTGAGGGCTCAGAAAAATTTATATTATTTAAAAAATTTTTTCTTTTTAAAACTATTTTTCTTAGATCTTCTTTAACTTTCTTTTTAGAGGAAATACCCAAGTTGTTAATTTGATTAATTTTAATAGTTTTTGATAAAACTTTTTTGTTATTTCTTGAAAAAATCTCTACCTTATCAAAAGCGATATTTTTATTGCCACACAAAGGTAAAGCTAATTTTTGTTTGATTAATAATTTTGCGTTAGTTCCATAATAAAAATTACACGCTCTAGTGTAATATTTTGTCATGGTTTTTAAATTGCAGGTTTTGGCTTTAAACCTAATGAACCAAGAGCTGAGGTTTTACCATCACCCTCATCATCTTCTTTAAACGATCTAGATGGCTTGATATCTTTAAGTATCAAATCCCTAATTTCATCTCCTGACAAAGTCTCATAAATTAGAAGTGCTTTAGCAAGCTTGTGAAGATCATCGATTTTTTCAGTTAAAACTTTTCTAGCTCTTTCATACCCTTTATCTACAATTTTTTTGACTTCTTCATCCACTTTTTTGGCAGTTTCTTCAGACATGTTTTGTTGTTTTGTAACTGATCTTCCTAAGAATACTTCTTCCTCATTTTCCCCATAAGCAATTGTACCTAACTCTTTGCTCATTCCATACTTTGTTACCATGTTTTTAGCCATCTTTGTAACCATATCAATATCTGATGAGGCACCGGAAGTAACTTTATCGTGACCAAAAATAATTTCTTCTGCAATTCTTCCTCCCATTGCTACTGCTATATCTGAATGCATCTTTTCACGCGTTACAGAAAGTTGATCTCTTTCTGGCAACCTCATAACCATACCTAAAGCTCTACCTCTAGGTATAATTGTTGCTTTATGTATTGGGTCTGATGCCTTTTCATTCAATGCTACAATAGCATGCCCGCCTTCATGATAAGCAGTTAATCTTTTTTCATCCTCAGACATCACCATAGATCTTCTTTCTGCGCCCATCATGACTTTATCTTTTGCTTCCTCTACATCAGACATGGTAACTACTCTTTTATTTTTTCTTGCTGCTAATAAAGCAGACTCGTTAATTAAATTTGCTAAATCTGCACCAGAGAAACCAGGGGTACCCCTAGCAATAGTTCTTAATTTTACATCTGGTCCAGTACTTATTTTTTTGACATGTACTTTTAAAATCGCTTCTCTTCCAATGATATCTGGATTTGAAACAACCACTTGTCTATCAAATCTACCAGGCCTTAATAAAGCGGGATCTAAAACATCTGGTCTGTTTGTTGCTGCAATCAAAATTATTCCTTCGTTAGTATCGAAACCATCCATCTCTACTAAAAGTTGGTTCAGCGTCTGTTCTCTTTCATCATTACCTCCACCTAGACCAGCTCCTCTACTTCTTCCTACTGCATCAATCTCATCAATAAAGATTATACATGGAGAATGTTTTTTTCCTTGTTCGAACATATCTCTAACTCTTGATGCACCTACTCCAACAAACATCTCAACAAAGTCTGATCCAGATATTGAAAAAAAGGGTACGTTTGCTTCTCCCGCAATAGCCTTAGCTAATAAAGTTTTTCCTGTTCCTGGAGGACCAATTAATAAAGCTCCTTTAGGAATTTTTCCTCCTAATCTACTAAATTTTTTTGGGTCTTTTAAAAACTCAACAATCTCTTCGACTTCTTCTTTTGCTTCTTCAACTCCTGCAACATCATTAAAAGTTACTTTTCCTTGAGCTTCATTTAAAAGTTTTGCTTTAGACCTACCAAAACCCATAGCTCCACCTTTTCCTCCTTGCATCTGACGCATAAAGAAAATCCAAACTCCGATTAGTAATAGCATTGGAAACCAAGATAGTAATATTCCTAAAAGTGAAGGCATTTTATCTTCGAGCGGAGTAGCTATTATGCTTATATTTTGTTCAGATAATTTTTCTACTAGGTTTGGATAATTTGGAGAGTATGTATTAAAAGTTTTTCCATCAGCCAAGACACCAGAAATATTGTTACCTTGAATTTGTACCTCAACTACCCTTCCTGCATCTACTTCACTCATAAAGCTTGAAAAGGGAAGTTTATTTTTTTCAGAATTGATCTTTTTGGGATCTTGAAACATGTTAAATAGCCCTACTGAAAGTAAGACAATAATTCCCCACATTATTAAATTTTTAAGATTCATATATAGTTTTAAATAAGCATTATTTCTTATTTGACAAGTCTATTTTAAAGACAATTGAGTTGTAAATAAGACAAATTATATCACATTCATTAAAATTCCTAATTTTTAATCTCTTTCTTTAAATTTATATGATTTTTTTCCCTAGAAATAATACATCCTCCAAGAGTGAGTTTGGCATTTTTCTTAGCTCTAATTCCATCTATTAAATTAAAGATTTTTTTTGATCTAGTGGAATAATAAGCTTTGGAGGAGTCTTTAATTGCTTTTTTCAATACTCTCATTTTCATTTCTTGATTTATTTTGTTAAAATTTTTTAGATTGATCATAGTTTCATTATTTTTTTTTGTAACAATGCTTTTATAGATTTTGTTAAAATATTGATCAAGTGTATCTCTGCTTGAGGCTAAATTTTTAATTGATCTAATTACTTGATCATAATTTATGCCACTTGTCTCTAGTGTTTCTTTTAAGTTTCTAATTCTAGTTCTTAGATATTTTGTATTTTTATTTGTTGGATCTTTATAGTATTTTCCAAAGATAATTTTTGATATTTTTATCAATTCAATTTTTTTAAAATCTAATAAAGGTCTTATTATTTTAATACCCCCCTTAATTTTATTAATCTTTTTCATTGAGGATAATCCATCTAATCCGCTACCTCTAGAAAGTCTTATAAAGAAAGTTTCTACTTGATCTTCTAAATTATGAGCAGTCATAATCATATTTATTTTTTTCTTTTTACAGAAAGAAGTAAGAAGATTATATCGAATGTTTCTAGCCTCACTTTGAATATTCTTTTTTATTATTTTTTTATTTTTAAGAACTTGAAGAGTTATTTCGTATTTTTTCAGTAATTTTTTTACTGATTGAGCTTCTCGAGAAGAGTTTTTTCTAAGGTTATGATCTACTAAAACATAAAAAAATTTAGATTTATTTTCATAGCTATAAGATTTTGCTAAAGCTGTTAAAGCCAGGCTATCTGGTCCGCCAGAAACAGCAATTAAAAAAATTTTTTTTTTAAAAGGATTAATGTTTTTTCTAAATGAATAATAAATATGAGATAATTCTTCGTAATTTTTAAATCTATTTTTAAGAATTACATTTGAATTTTTTTTGCTCATATTGAGCTTTTTGTAACACAGACTTGCTTGCTTTTGGATATTCTTTTTTTACTCCAGATATCATCTTACAACCTTGATCTTTTTCACCTAATTGGACCATAGTGATACCTAATTTTAAAAGATTGTCTGGAGCCTTTTTGCTTTTAGGATAGTTTTGATAGCCGTCTAGATATGCCGTAGCTGCATCAGAATAAAGTTGTCTAATTCTAAATGTTTCTCCGTACCAGTATTGAGCGTTGCCTGCTAAGTCATCTCCCTTATTTTTTTCAATAAATTCTTTTAGAGCAAATTCAGCCGTTTCATAATCTCCTATTTTCATAAAGCTAACAGCAAATTCATATTGTTCTTTTGGAGGTTTGTCAGGTAGTAAAGATTCTTTTTTCTCAGGCTCCTCAAGAATAACTGTTTGAGCGCTTTCAATAGAACTAGTCTCTTGTTTGTCAGGTAAACTAGAAACAGAATACCCAGGATTTGCACCAAAGTCTGCAGGTTGACTAGAGCCTGGTAAATTTTTTTTTGTTTTAGTTTTTTTAATCTCAGGATCTAAATTTTCAAGATCAGAAAATCTTAATTGATTATCTGATTGAATCTTGGTCACTCGTGAAGACAGCTTATCTAATTTAAAATTAACTTCCTCAAACTTATTTGTAAGTTCTCTAAATTGATCTTCAATTTCATTAAGTTTTAAAAGATGTTTAGTCAAAATATCTTCGTTAAGTCCATCGGATTGTATTGATGAGGAGTTTGTAGAAGCAACAATATCGGATTTATTATAGACAGCTTTTTCTAGAGTCTTTAAATCTTTAGTTAAAACTTGAATTTGATCAGCCACTGCTTGGATTAGAATTTCTTCTTCCTCTGCTTTTAAAAGAAAAGGTGTGAGTAATAAAAATAAAGAAAAAATTAAAAAATTTTTTTTGATTAAATCCATAATGATTCTTTAATTATACAAAATGGCAAAAAAAAGACCCTTTAATAGTGTATTTATTAAAGGGTCTTAAATTTTAAATGATTAATCTACTTTTACAGTAACTGATCTTCTATTTTGAGACCATGCTAAAGCGCTTGAAGCAGGATTAACTGGTTTTTCTTTTCCGTAACTAATTGTAGAAATTCTTTTACCAGAAATTCCATAAGTCATTAAATAATCTCTAGCTGCGTTTGCTCTTCGCTCACCTAGAGCTAAGTTGTATTCTCTAGTTCCTCTTTCATCAGCATGACCTTCTATTGTCACATTAAGCTTTTTATTTTTTCTTAAAAAAGTTGCTTGCTTTCTTAATGTTGCTCTAGATGCAGTTGTTAAAGAAGATTTGTTTGTAGCAAAAAATACTCTGTCTGGAACACCGCTGGCTAAATATTTAACTGTTTCTTTACCAGTATATACATCCCCGTCCATGTCACCTGATTTCTTAGCCGTAGAACACGCGCTTAGAATCAAGGTTGTAAAAACTACTAAAAATATATTTTTCAAATTCCTATTAAATGTCATTTTTTCCCCTGGGTTGATTGTTGAAATATTTCAAATTATTAAACATTATTCAAGCTTTAATTACACAAAAAATACCCTCACTTTGATAATAATGAGGACCAAGATGGGTCAGAAGCATCAGTTTTTGTGGTTAGTTTTCTTTCATTATAGCCTGTTATATCTATTGACCAAAGTGAAGCTGAAAAACCTTCTCCTTTAGCTCCAGCTTTAGTCTCTCTATAAAATACTAAAACTCTTCCATTAGGAGACCAGGAAGGAGCCTCTTGATAAAAATTTTCAGTTAACAATCTTTCACCCGAACCATCTGTTCTCATTACTCCAATATAAAATCTTCCTTTTCTAACTTTTGTAAAAGCGATTAAGTCTCCTCTAGGAGACCAAACTGGTGTTCCATAAATTCCTTTACCAAAGGTTATTCTTTTTACACTACTGCCATCACTTCTCATAACATAAATTTGCTGCAAACCACTTCGGTCAGAATTGAAAACAATATATTTTCCATCTGGTGAAAAGGAAGGAGATGTGTCAATTGAAGAATGGTTCGTTATTCTCTCAACTACTCTAGTTTCCAAATCCATAGTATAAATATCTGAATTACCGTCCTCAGCAAAACTCATTATAATTTTCTTTCCATCTGGAGAAAATCTAGGGGCAAATGTCATGCCAGGAAAATTTCCCACGACCTCCTGAACGCCAGTTTCTATATCAAGCAAATAAACTCTTGGCATATTTCTAAAATAAGAAAGATAAGTAACCATTTGATTGGTGGGATTAAATCTTGGAGTTAACACAAGTTCATTTCCAAGAGTTAAATATTTTGTATTCGCTCCATCTTGATCCATAATTCCTAATTTTTTTACTCTTTGATCTTTAGGGCCGCTTTCAGCAACGTATATAATTCTTGTATCAAAATATCCCTCTTCTCCAGTTAAACGTTCATAGATTTTATCAGATATTATATGAGCAACTCTTCTCCAATTAGAAGGTGTTGTAGTAAAAGCTAAAGCTGTCATTTCTTTAGCTGCGGTTAAATCCCAAAGTCTAAATTCTACTTTTAATTTTCCATCTTTGACCAATATTTTTCCTGTTACTAGTGCTTGTGCCTTAATTAATCTCCAGTCTTCAAATCTAGGTTTTAAATGAGCTATGTCAGGTTTTTGAACAAAAGCTTCTTTCTTCAAAGGATTAAACAGTCCAGTATTTTTGAAGTTTCTTTCAATAATTGATGAAATATTAGAACCCAAGTCTTTAACTTTTACCCCCTCATGTGCTGTTGATTTAATATCAACATGTAAAGGTGAAACAGCTATTGGCAGTGGGTCTAAATTTCCTCTGGTAATATCAACTTCTATTAATGAGTAAGAAGAACTTAAAGAGATAAAATATATGATTAAAGATAAGAATATTTTTTTCATATCACCCTTTTAACATTTCTGCTGGATTAAAATTTAATTGTATATCTTTCCATTTTTCGTATCCAGTCGGTGGAACCTTAAGGGGTTGACATAATCTAACAGCTCTTAAGGCGCTTTCGGCTAGTACTTTATAGAATTTTTGTCCAGGTCTATTCATTCTTTGATGATCTAAAATTTCAGATTTCATAATTGTTCCATCTTGTTTTAATTTTAGTTTAATTCTAACTAACAAATCTTCATCATAAGGTAAACCAATAGGTACACTCCAACAACCAAATATCTGAGCTCTAAGAGCATCCTCTTCTGATAAAGATAAACCTGTAGCAAAAGAATTCTTAACACTACTTTGTGTTAATTTGTCTATTTTATTTTTTTTTATAGCTTCCTCTTCCTTAGCTTTATCAATTAAAGCTGCTATTTGATTAGTGTCTATAATTTCTTTTTTTTCAAACTCAGAAGACTGTCTTATCTGAGGTTCTATTTCTTCTGGATTTTGTTTTTTTTTAACTATTTGTTTTTTTTCCTTTTTTTCATCAGGAAGGGGAATTCTATCTGGTTTTTCTTTTGCTTTAGCAGCTGGTGGAGCTTGCTCGGAAACCACTCTCTCCTCTTTTTTTTTAGTTTCTTCAATAATTTTTCTAGCTTTTGGAGCGAAAGGAATGTTTGTTTTATCCGATATTTGAATTAACTCAACTGAAACAATTGGAGGTAAGTCTATTGGCTCTCTAATCATGAACGGTAAAGTTAAAACGGTTAACAAAATCATTACCGAGTGAAAAATAAGAGAATAAATTAAACTTTTTGTCATTTTTCATTTAATTTTTGTATGGTTCAGATATTAAAGCTACTTTTGAAAAACCTGCACCAGACAATGTTCCCATAACTTCTAAAACTCTGCCATAATTGATTGTTTTATCGCCTCGAACATAAATTCTTGTATCTGTTCTATTCTTAGCAATAGCTAAAAGCTTTGGGACAATTTTTTGATAATTAACTTTATGTTCTTGAATATAAATTTCACCTTTTGAATTTATAGAAATTGTTAAAGGTTCTTGATCATCAGGTAAAGAGTCTGCTGCTGACTCGGGTAAGTCTACTTGTACTCCTACTGTTAATAGAGGAGCTGTTACCATAAAAATAATTAATAGAACTAGCATTACATCTACAAACGGAGTAACGTTAATTTCACTCATAGGTTCGTTTCTTGAGCGATTAAATTTAAAAGCCATTTTTTATATAATTGATAAAAATCTTTTTGAAAAATTATCTATTTTTGAAATATATCTTTTTGAGTCACTATTGAATTTATTGTAAGCAACAACTGCAGGAATTGCAGCTAATAAACCCAGAGCTGTTGCAAATAAAGCTTCGGCAATACCAGGAGCTACTATTGCTAAACTAGTATTTCTAGAAATCGCAATTGATTGAAAAGAATTCATAATACCCCAAACCGTTCCGAATAATCCAATAAAGGGCGCGGTTGAACCAATTGTTGCGAGATAAGTAAAATTTTTTTCTATCTTTTTAATTTCAGTGTCCGTAGCAATCTCCAAAATTCTTTCGACTCTTGCTGCTTGAACTGAAGATGATTGTCTTTTTGTTTTCATAACTTCATTCATTGCAGTTTTAAAAATTATTGTTGCTGGATCTTTAGAGGTAGATGGAAGATTGTTATTAAAACTTTCTGCAGATTTTGCTTTCCAAAATTTTTTTTCAAAATCTTCGGTAGAAGCATTAATGCTCTTAAATAGTTTAAATTTATCAAATATTAAGGCCCATGAAAATATAGAGCTGGCGATTAATAAAATAATTACAAATTTGACAACAAAATCAGCCCGTACAAATAATTTCCACAATGAAAAATCTGAACTACCACCTAAACCAACAACTTGAGCTGCTATTTCTTGTTCCATTAAATTTAATTACTTTTAGAATGTGTCATGAATTTGGCGCTTTTAAAATTAAATATACGATAAGTTTATTTAATTACCTTTATTTAATCTAGTCTCACTAAAGAACCTTGCTATTAGAATAGCGTCTGATTTGTTTACATCTTTTTTTTTTGATAGATCGTCTGACAAAGAAGGATACATTTCTATAGCTTTAGTTCTACTAGAATCCTTTGAGGAATTAATCAATTCGAAGTGTTTTTTCCATTTGGAAGGTCTAACAAAAAAAATTGGTAATTCTAAAGCCGCACATACTCCTTTTATTGCTCCAAAAGTTTGACCAAAATTAAACATGCTTGTAACTCCTTGTCCAGGCATTGCATTCACTTGTTCGACTACTACTGATACCTCTTCATTTTTTGAAATATTATCTTTTAATAATTTTACTAATTGAGCACTATTAAGTTGTCTTTTATTTTTTTTTCCCTCTGACATTACGGGAATATCAAAAATATTTAGAACTTTATTATTCTCCAAAATAGCGATGGCTCCACTTAAACCAGGGTCAATTCCTATAATTTTCATAGTTTAATGTTCCCTAAATTAGCATTTGTAAAAACATTTTGAACATCGTCTAATTCTACAAGAGAATTTATTATATCTACAATTTTTTCTTTTTGATCTTTCTTTAAATCTAAATAATTAAGAGGCCTCCATTCTATTCCAGAATATTCAAAGTCACTTAATTTCTTTTCAAATTCACTTTTTACTTTATAAAAATCCTCTTTTTCAGATATTATTTCATGATAATTGTTTAAATTAAAACAATCTTTAGCTCCAGAATTTGAAGCTATTTCAAATATTTCTTCTTCTCCAATTTTTTTATTATCTATATGAATGATTCCACAATTATAAAATAAATGAGTAGTTGATCCTGTTTCTCCCAATCTTCCACCATTTTTTTGTAAAACAGTTCTTATACTTGATGCTGATCTATTTTTGTTATCAGTTAAAGTTTCTATTATTATAGCAACGTTAAAAGGTCCGAAGCCTTCGTACCTTAAATTGTCATAATTTTTATCACCTGATATTTCAGATTTACTTATTGATCTAGCGATATTGTCCTTTGGCATATTGGCTTGCTTCGCAGCTTGAATTGCAGTTCTTAGTCGTGGATTCATATCCGGATCTTTATCTCCAAGTTTAGCAGCTACTGTAATTTCCCTGGAAAGTTTAGAAAAAATTTTTGATCTTTCTTTATCTGCACGACCTTTTTTATGTTTTATTCCAGCCCAATGTGAATGACCTGCCATATTTATTTAATTAAACTCCCGCCTTCAATTAATCTTGTTATTTTTCTTGCTAAACCTGTTTTATGATCACCTTCAATAATTATTCCTGACAATGTAGCTTCTCCTTCAGCAGGAAAATGAGTGGTTGATTCTTTTTCTTTAAAAAAACGCTTTAAGGAATTTTCTTTATTCATGCCAATCACAGAATTATAATCTCCGCACATCCCAATATCTGTCTGATAAGCTGTTCCCTTCTCTAAAATTCTAGTATCCGCAGTAGGCACATGAGTATGTGTCCCAACTACTCCTGTTGATGAGCCGTCAAAAAAATGACCGATGGCCATTTTTTCACTTGTTATTTCACCGTGAAAATCAACTACAATAAAATCAACGTTTTTTTTTAGAATAATTTTATCTTTAATTTTTTTTGCTGTTTTAAAAACATCCTCGGTCTTTTTCATAAAAACATTCCCCATTAGATTTATAACTCCGACTTTAAATTTTTGATCCTTGGTATGAAATATTCCGTAACCTTGTCCAGGTGAATCATTTGGAAAATTGGCTGGCCTAAGAAGTCTATTTTCTTCGTTTATAAAATCAGTAGTTTCTTTTTGATCCCAAATATGGTTTCCAGAAGTTATAACATCAGCTCCTTGCAAAAAAAACTCCTCCGCGATTGATCTAGTAATACCTCTTCCAGAGTCAGCAGAGTTTTCTCCATTAATAATGGTAAAATCTATTTCTTTATCATTAATAATTTTAGAAAGATTTTTTTTAATCGCTTTTCTGCCTGAGGCACCCATTACATCCCCTAAAATAAGTATCTTCATTAGTTGATACCTTTCTCAGTCAAAATATAATTTAATTTTACATCATTATTTAACACTGGAATCTTATGGTGTTTTTGAAATGAAAAAGCAATGCCTATTGTCAAAATATTATTATGTCTTTTTAAATATTTGTTAAGATATCTGTCATAAAATCCTCCTCCGTAACCTAGTCTATTATTTTGACTGTCGAACGCGAGTAAAGGAACTAGCATCACGTCCGGAACAATACGTTTAGACAACAAAACAGGTTCTAACATTCCAAATCTATTTATTTTTAAAACATCATTTTTTTTCCATTCGTGAAAATACATCTCGTTATTATTCACTATGACTGGAAGAGATATCTTTACCTTGCTAATAATGTTTGTTTCAAATAATCTAATAGTATTTACCTCATAAGAAGCTGGATAGTAACTTGACATTGAAATAAGTTTTTTTTTAAATTCTTTATTAATTAATTTGATTAAAGGTTCAAAAAAACTAGCTTTAACATTGTAATATTTCTTTTTTCTAATTAAAAAATATTTTTTTCTTAAATTATCCTTATTTGGCATTTACTGAATTTTAGATATTGATTCAGTGTTTAACAATATTTTTTCTAAGGACTTAGTTGTTTTATCTAGCATGCTCTCGTATAGATTATTGCTCTCATCTACTGTTTTTTTGAATTTATCGAGCTCATCATTAAGCAATCCTATTTCTGTATCTTTTCCCTCTTTGTATTTAATCGCTAGTCTTTTTAATTCTTTAAATTTGTCTGCAAGGTCGTCTATTTTTTTCTTTTGAAGTGTAACTCTTTGTTTTAAATCAAAATATTCATCAATTAATTGTATTGTCGTAATCAATAGGAGCTTATTCTCACCTATATTACCTAGTTTATCTTTTAGCTCACTATATTTTTTATCTAAATATTTAGTTAACTTTTTCAGTGATTCTTCTTGTCCATCATCACAAGATAAAAGATAATCTTTATTATTAAATTTTATATTTATGTTTGCCATTTTTCAATTTCATTTACTAAATTTTCTGTTTCTTGACTTAGTTCTTCAATATCTTGATTAAATTTATCCTCTATAGCTGATTGTTTGCTAACCTCTCTTTTTAGGCTGTCTATTTTTTCTTTTAAATATTTGTGTTCTCTAATTAATTCTTGATTTTTTTTTTCAATACCTGATTTTTGCCTAAGTATTTCATTCTTCTCAGTTTTTATTTTTTCTATCTCATACGATGACTGTGAATAAGTTGAAGTTAAGACATCTAATTTATTAATCAGCTCGTTTAAATTTTTTTCTTTTTTTTCAAAAATACTCATAATTTTTTTTATATCATATTATTGATATACTTAGTTTAAGTCTATATAGGTAATTTAACTGTGAACGTAAAATTTAATCAATTATCTAATGCGATAAGATTTTTATCAATCGACGCTGTTCAGAAAGCTAATTCTGGTCATCCTGGTATGCCAATGGGTATGGCGGATGTTGCTACTGTTCTATTTAAATACCACCTCAGGTTTAATCCAAAAAATCCTAATTGGATCAATCGTGATAGATTTATTTTATCGGCTGGACATGGTTCGATGCTTTTATATTCATTGCTTCACTTAACTGGGTATGAAAGTGTTTCACTTGAAGACATAAAAAATTTTAGACAATTAAATTCAATTTGTGCAGGTCATCCAGAATATAAAAGAGGCACTGGAATTGAAACTACCACAGGACCCTTGGGACAAGGTCTTGGCAATGCTGTTGGAATGGCTATTGCTGAAGAGATATTAAGAAAAAAATTTGGACCTGCTTTAATTAATAACAAAACATATGTAATCGCAAGTGATGGTGATATTATGGAAGGAATTAGCCATGAAGTTATGAGTTTAGCAGGTCATCTGAAGCTTAAAAACTTAATTGTTTTTTTTGATAATAATAAAATTTCAATTGATGGTTCTACCTCATTAAGTGTTTCAGATAATTACAAAAAAAGATTTGAAAGTTATGGATGGAATTTTTTAGAAGTTAATGGTCATAACGAAAAACAAATTTCAAAAGCAATAACAAGAGCATCTAAAGCTAATAAGCCTAGTATAATATCGTGCAAAACTATAATTGGATTTGGATCTCCAAATAAATCTGGAAAAGCTTCATCGCATGGTTCTCCTTTGGGTGATGAGGAAATTGCCTTGGTACGAAAAAAACTAAAATGGAATAATAAGCCATTTGAAATCTCTAAAAATATTTTAAATGCTTGGAGAGAGATTGGTGAAAAGGGAATTCAATTAGAAAAAAAATGGCTAGAAACATTAGACAAAAAAAGCTCAAATATTAAATTATCTTTAAAAGGCTCGTTTATTGAGTCGGATTTAAAAGATCTTAAAAATTTAATTAAAAGAGAAAAAACAAAATTTTTTGATTCAAAACCAAGCATGGCAACAAGGCAATGTTCATCGGCTGCTATAGAAAGTATTTCTAGTATTTTGCCCCAATTAATTGGTGGATCAGCAGACCTTAGTGGATCAAACAATACAAAAACAAATAATTCTAAAGTAATAAGCTCAAAAAATTTTGATGGAAATTATATTCATTATGGTGTTCGAGAACATGGGATGGCTGCAGTCATGAACGGATTAGCATTATATAGTGGATTAATTCCTTACGGAGGAACTTTTTTAATTTTTTCAGATTATTGTAAACCATCAATAAGGCTTGCAGCTTTAATGGGTTTGAGAGTAATTTATATTTTCTCTCATGACTCTATTGGGCTTGGTGAAGATGGTCCAACTCATCAACCAATAGAGCAGTTGAATGGTTTAAGAGCTATTCCGAATCTTAATGTATTTCGTCCAGCAGATATGAATGAAACTCTTGAATGTTGGGAAATTGCTTTAAAAAATAAAAATACACCTAGTGCAATTGCTTTATCTAGACAAAAATTACCTTACATTAATCCAAAATTTTCAGAAGATAATAAATGCGAAAATGGAGCTTACATAGTAAAGATGACTTCCCATAACAGCAAAGTGACATTAGTTGCTTCTGGATCAGAGGTTGAGCTAGCTTTAAATGTGTGCGATTCACTAAAAGCAAATAATATTGAAGCAAAAGTAGTTTCGATGCCATGTCAAGAACTTTTTGATAAACAATCTGACGAATTTAAAAAAGATATTCTAGATGAAGAGACATTAATTGTTACAATTGAGGCTGGGAATGTATCTTCATGGAAAAAATATTTAGGTCGTAATGGTATATCAATAGGTATTGATAGATTTGGTGAAAGCGCTCCTTATAAAAAAATATACGAACATCTGAATTTGTCAGTAGAAAAAATAGTAGCCACTATTCAAGAAAGTCTTAGAAAATAGACACGATTTAAATGAGTAAAATAAAATATTTTTCTGAAAATCTAGATGTTCAGAGTAAAACAATAATTCTTAGACTTGATTTAAACGTTCCATTAATTGAAAAAAAAATTCAAGACACAAGCAGAATTTTGTCAATCTTACCTTTTTTAAAAGGATTAATAAAAAAAAAAGCGAAGATAATTATTATAAGCCATTTAGGAAGACCAAAAGGTGTGAAGAATAATAAATTGTCTCTTACTCCAATATATAAATTTTTAAAAGAACAACTAGAAACAAATGTATATTTTTTTATGGGAGATATTAATGAAGATACAAAAAGTAAATTTTCTTACCTAAAAGAAAGTGAAATTATTTTATTAGAAAATATTAGATTTTTTAAAGGGGAAAGTGAAAATGATGATAATTTTGCAAAAAAACTTGCCTCACTTGGTGATATTTATATTAATGATGCTTTCTCATGTTCGCACAGAAAACAAGCTTCTATTCATAAAATTACAAAATATATAAATGAGTCTTATGCAGGCCCACTTTTAAAAAAAGAAATAACAGCAATAAATACAATTATTGAAAATAAAAAAGAGCCAGTTACCTGCATTATTGGAGGTTCAAAAATTTCAACAAAAATCAATGTAATTACT
This sequence comes from uncultured Pelagibacteraceae bacterium, assembly GCA_902598595.1. Lineage (GTDB taxonomy): Bacteria > Pseudomonadota > Alphaproteobacteria > Pelagibacterales > Pelagibacteraceae > Pelagilacustribacter. The sequence continues at coordinate 15,889 of CACKCD010000001.1, read as the reverse complement.
AATTTAATAAAAAATGTAAACAACATTGTAATTGTGGGAGCTATGGCAAATAATTTTTTAACTTTCAAAGGTTTTAAAGTTGGAAAATCGCTAATAGAAAAAAAATCTAAAGAAATAATTGATGATATATATGATAAAGCTAAAAAATATAATTGTAATATTGTTATTCCTGAAGATGGTAATGTTTCAACTAATTTTGATGGTTCTGGAAAAACAAAAAAACTAAACCTTGTTGAGGAAGACGAAATAATCTTAGATATTGGACCAAAAACAATTAAAAATATTGAGAGTATTATAGATGAATCTAAAACGGTCTTATGGAATGGTCCAGCTGGATATTTTGAGAATGAACAGTTTTCTATTGGCACCATGGCAATAGCAAAAAAGATTTCTGAGAATACAACTAAAAAATCTCTTGTATCAGTGCTTGGCGGAGGAGATACCATTGCAGCAATTAATAAAAGTAGCAATAAATTTGTTTTTACACACTTATCAACAGCAGGTGGTGCATTTTTAGAATTTCTTGAAGGAAAAGACTTGCCCGGCCTTAATGTTTTAAAATAAATATCTGGCTATGACATTAGAAGAAATTGCAAAAAAAATGTGTGCTAAAGGTAAAGGAATACTTGCAGCTGATGAAAGCACCGGCACAATAGCAAAAAGATTTAAAAGTATAAACGTTGAAAATACTGAAAAAAATAGATTGGTTTTTAGACAAACTCTTTTTAGTTCTGAAGCTATGAAAAAATATATTGGTGGAGTTATTCTTTTTGACGAGACTATAAAACAAAAAACTACGCTTGGACCAACTATACCAGAACTAATTGCTAAAAATAACGCAATTCCAGGTATTAAAGTAGATAAAGGCGCAAAACCTTTGGCTGGATCACCAGATGAAACCGTAACTGAAGGTTTGGATGGTCTGAGAGAGAGGTTAAAAGAATACTACGACCTTGGTGCAAGATTTACCAAGTGGAGAGCAGTTTATAAAATTGGAGATAAATTTCCATCATCTCAATCAATAAAATCAAATGCTCATGCTCTAGCTAGATACGCAGCACTTGTGCAAGAAGCAAAAATGGTGCCAATAATAGAACCAGAAGTTCTAATGGATGGAACTCATGATATTGACAAATGTTACCAAATAACAACCAACGTATTAAATGAGTGTTATAATGAACTTGCAATTCATAAAATAGATTTGAAAGGAACAGTTTTAAAACCAAATATGGTTATTCCTGGTTCAAACTCAAAAAAAAAATCAAGTTCTGAGGAAATTGCAAAAAAAACATTAGATTGTCTTAAAAAGAACGTTCCAAGAGAAGTAACTGGAATTGCTTTTTTATCTGGAGGACAGTCAGAAGTAGAGTCTAGTAAAAACCTGAATGAGATTAATAAGATTAATGATACAAATTTTTTAATCACTTTCTCTTATGGCAGAGGTTTGCAAGCAAGTGCTCTAAAAGAATTTGGAAAAAACCAGAATAATCAAAACAACATTCAAAAAGCCTTTGATCACAGAGCAAAAATGAACGGACTGTCTTCTAAAGGCGAATGGTCAGAAAATTTAGAGAAAGAAGCTGCAGCTTAAAAAAATTGAGAAAATTTGTATATTTAATCTCTCCAAAAAAAATTAGTAATAATTTTTATAACGATTTAAGTAAAGTTTTGTCAGCTAAAAATGTAAAATTTTTTCAGCTAAGATTAAAAAATACAAAAAATAATAAGCATATTAAAATTGCAAAAGAAATTAGAAAAATTACAAAAAAATATAAAGTAAAACTTATAGTTAATGATAATCCCTATCTTGCAAAAATTACTAGCGCCGACGGTTGTCACTTAGGTCAAACAGATGGTTCAATTTTGAATGCCAGGAAATATCTTAAAAAAAAAATTGTTGGAATAACTTGTCATAATTCAAAATCTTTAGCTAAAATTGCATTAAAAAATAAAGCTGATTATTTGGCTTTTGGTTCTTTTAATAAATCAAAGCTAAAGCCAAAAGCAAAAAAGGCAAACGTTAATATTTTAAAGTGGGCACAAAGAAATATCAAAAAACCAATCGTAGCAATCGGTGGTATCAACAGTTCAAATTATAAAAAATTTATTAAATCGGGTGCAAATTATATTGCATTATCAAGTTATATTTGGGATAACCCAAAATTAAAACCAGAAATTGCAATTAGAAAGTTAAAATGAAAATAACTGCTATAGAAATAAAACCGGGAATGATAATTGAACATAAGAATGATTATTGGAATGTTCTTAAAACTCAGCACGTCAAGCCTGGAAAAGGAGGAGCTTTTAACCAAGTAGAATTAAAAAGTTTAATTAAAGGTACCAAGTTAAACGAAAGATTTAGGTCAAGCGAAACAGTTGAAAAGGCTGAAGTGGATGAAAAAAAATTCAATTTTTTATATATTGATGGTGAAACTTGCCATTTTATGGACAATGAAACTTTTGAACAAGTAGAAATTCCAAAATCTATTACAGGAGAAAGCTATAAGCTGTTAAAAGAAAATCTCGAAGTTACAATTTCCTTCATGGAAGAAAAACCTATCTCGATTAACCTTCCAAACAATATAGAATGCACTATAGAAAGTACTGATGCAGCAATTAAAAATCAAACAGCATCTTCTTCTTATAAACCAGCTTTATTAGATTGCGGAATTAAAATAGATGTTCCACCTTTTATTGAAAGTGGTGAAAAAATTATAGTTGATACTCGCACTTTAGAATATGTGAAAAGAGTTAGTTAATGAGATTAAATTCTCCTCAAATAAATATTATTACCAAAGCATGTATGAAAGCATCAAAATTGCTAATTAGAGATTATGGAGAAATAGAAAATTTACAAGTTTCTACTAAAGGTCCTGGAGATTTTGTATCATCTGCAGATAAAAGAACTGAAAAAATTTTAATTGAAGAATTACAAAAAGCATATCCGGATTATGGAATTATTACAGAAGAAACTGGGGTGATAAATAAATCAAATATTAAAAATAGATGGATTATAGATCCAATAGATGGAACAATGAATTTTTTAAATGGAATTCCGCAATTTGCAATTTCTGTTGGATACGAAGAAGAGAATGAAATTAAGTGTGGGGTAATATTTAATCCAATTATGAACGAAATGTTTTGTGCTGAAAAAGGTAATGGAGCTTATTTAAATAATTCTAGAATAAGAGTCTCAAATAAAAAAAAAATTAAAGATGCATTGTTAGTTACTGGAGGTCCGAAACAAGCGAGTAAAATAAAGGATAAAATTTTTTCTGAATACATCAATGTATCTAAACAAGTATCTAATGTGAGAAAATTCGGTAGCGCAGCTTTAGACATGGCATACGTAGCCTGTGGAAGATTTGATGGTTATTGGCAAAGAGAATTGAACTATTGGGACGTTGCAGCAGGAATTGTAATTTTAAAAGAAGCTGGTGGATTTATTGATTTTTTTGAGTCTGATGATGAGGCCCCTTTAAAAAAGAACATTTTAGCGTCAAATTCAAATATTCATAGTGAATTACGCGAACTTATAATCAAAAAAAATATTGAGTAAAAACCTTTAATAATATAAAACTCGCCTCATGAAAAAAAACATACACCCAGACTACCATAAGATTAAAGTTGTGATGACTGATGGTAGTGAATTTGAAACTAAATCTACCTGGGGAAAAGAAAACGATACTTTAAAATTAGATATTGATCCTAAGTCTCATTTTGCATGGACTGGTGGAGCACAAAAGATTTTGGATAAAGGTAGAGTTAGTAAATACAATAAAAAATTTAGCAACCTTAGAACAAAAAAATAAAATATGTCTGAAGCGCCATTTATGCCAAAAGCTACTGCCGTTTGGCTAGTAGAAAACACAACATTAACTTTTAAACAAATAGCTAAGTTTTGTAATCTTCATGAACTTGAGATCAAAGGTATTGCTGATGGTGATGTGGCAAAAGGAATTAAAGCTTATAATCCTATTTTAGCCGGACAACTATCAAGGGATGAAATTGAGATCTGCTCAAAAGATCCGACGAAAGAATTAAGTTTAATAAAAAAAGTTGATGAAGTTGAATTAAAAGCGCGAAAAAAACCTAAATATACACCTTTGTCAAAGAGGCAAGATAGACCAGATGCTATTTTATGGTTATGTAAAAATGCACCTGAGTTAACTGATGGACAAATTTCAAAATTAGTTGGAAGTACAAAAAATACAGTCTCGCTAATTAGAAAAAGAAGTTATTGGAACTTTTCAAACCTAAAGCCAAGAGATCCAGTAATCTTAGCTCTATGTACCCAAGAGACTTTTCAAAAAAGTCTGGAAAAAGCAAAAAGAAGAGTTGAAAGGGAAAAAAAAGCTAAAATTAGAGAAGAAAAAAAAGCTCAATCAGCTTCAGTGTAGACAATTAATGAAGCAAATGATAACTAACGTAAAATTAACTGGAGGTTTTTATTAAAATAGACGTAAAAGATAATAATGTTGAACAAGCAATTAGAGTTTTGAAGAGAAAGCTTCAAAAAGAAGGTTTTTTTAAAGTGATGAAAATGAAAAGTACATATGAAAAGCCTTCGGAAAGAAAAAAAAGAGTTCAAACTGAAAACATAAAAAGAATTAAGAAACTTCAGAAATTAAAAAACAGATACTAATTTATATTTAATGAGAGGATTAACAATGTCATCAGGTAAGGTAAAATGGTTTAATTCAAAGAAAGGTTATGGGTTTATTACAGATGATGAAACAAATAAAGATATTTTTTTACATGTTTCAGCTTTAGAAAAATCTAAACTAAGAGTATTAAAAGAAGAACAAAAAATAAAATTCGACATTAAAGAAGAAAAAAATAAACTCCAAGCAATTAACATTAAAAAATTGTAATTCAGCGCGGGGTGGAGCAGTCTGGTAGCTCGTCAGGCTCATAACCTGAAGGTCGTAGGTTCAAATCCTACCCCCGCAACCAAAAAATGAAAAATACAATCAGAAACATAACTATTATTGCCCACGTGGATCATGGCAAAACAACTTTAATTGATAATTTAATGAAACAAAGTGGTTTATTTAGAGACAATGAAGTTGTTGAAGAAAGAGTCATGGATTCTGGTGAGCTTGAAAAAGAGAGAGGAATTACAATTTTAGCAAAGCCAACCTCAATAAATTGGAAAAATTCTAGAATAAATATTATAGACACCCCGGGACATAGAGATTTTGCCGCTGAAGTAGAGAGAGTTTTACATATGGCTGATGGCGCTTTGTTATTAATAGATTCTGCAGAAGGGGTAATGCCACAAACAAAATTTGTATTATCCAAAGCACTAAAACAAGGCTTAAAGCCAATTGTTGTAATTAATAAATTAGACAAAACGGATCAAAGAGCTAGTGAAGTTCTAGATGAAACATTTGATTTATTTGTAAGCTTAGATGCTAATGAAGAACAACTAGATTTTCCTGTATTATATGCAAGTGGTAGATCGGGTTGGGCTAGTAAAGAAATAGATGGTCCTAGAGAAAATTTACATCCTTTATTAGATTTAATAATTGAAAAAGTAAACCCAGCTGCCTTAGATAAAACAAAGCCTTTTGCAATGTTATCAACCTTACTTTATGCTGACAGTTTTTTAGGTAGAAGTTTAATTGGCAGAATTGCGCAAGGAACTGCTAAAGCCAATCAACAAATTAAAGCAATAAATCTTAAAGGAGAAAAAATTGATGAGGGAAGACTAACAAAAATTTTTAGATATGAAGGAACCAAAAAAGTACCGATTGAAACTGGAGAAGCAGGAGATATTGTTATAATAGCCGGTTTGGAAAAAGCAAATGTTGCTGATACGATTTGTGATTTAGAAATAAATGAACCTATAGACGCTACCCCAATTGATCCTCCAACAATGTCTATAACTATTACTGTTAATAGCTCTCCTCTTGCCGGAACAGAGGGAAAAAAGCTAACTAGTACACAAATTAGAGAAAGATTGATTTTAGAGGCAGAGAATAATGTTGGAATATCTTTTGACGAAAATGAAAATAAAGATGCTTTTATTATAAGTGGTCGTGGAGAATTAATGTTAGAAATTTTACTTACTCAAATGAGAAGAGAAGGATTTGAAATGACTGTTAGTCCTCCGAAAGTATTATTTCAAAAAGATAAAGAGGGGAAAAAATTAGAACCTTTAGAAGAAATTACAATGGACCTTGATGAAGAATTTTCCTCTAAAATAATAGACTCAATGAATAGAAGAAAGGGGAAACTCGTTGAGTTAAAAGATACAGGTAAAAATAAAAAAAGATTAATCTTTCATGCACCTACTAGGGGTTTAATGGGATATACAAGTAGATTTTTAACACTAACTAAAGGTACTGGAGTGATTAATAGAATCTTTCACTCTTATGGAGAGTATTCTGGAGATATGGAGGGAAGAAGAAATGGAGCTTTAATTTCTATGGAAAAGGGAAAAGCCGTTGCATTTGCTATTTTTAATCTTCAAGCAAGAGGAGAAATGTTTGTAACTCATAATGACCCTGTGTATGAAGGTATGATTGTTGGTTTAGCATCCAAGAGCGGAGACCTAGAGATAAATGTAATGAAAGGAAAAAAACTTACTAATATGAGAACACAAGGAACAGATGAAAATGTTGTTTTAACTCCAGTTAGAAAAATGGCAATAGCAGAACAGTTGGGAATGCTTAATACAGATGAAGCGCTTGAAATTACACCAAAATCTTGCAGATTGAGAAAATTAATTTTAAATCCTCACGAAAGAAAAAGACAGTCTAGAGCTTCTTAAATTTTAAATTTAGATTTTTTACTGTCAATTAAAAAACCTTTAACCGTATCTAAAGTCATTGCTCTATAGCTTTTACCAAAAGAGCTTATCTGATTGATAACTTTTGGAGGCATTGTAATAATATTACATTTTAATTGTTTAGCTTGAGTATAGTTATATGCTTCTCTGGTGCTTGCCCAAAGTATTTCAATATTTTTATTTTTTTTAGTTAGAGAAATGCTTTTTTTAAATATTGGAAGAGGATCTTTGCCTTTATCAGCCATTCTTCCAGCAAAAATAGATATAATTGATTTTGTTTTTTTATCTAGACTTCTATAAATTCTTTTTGTTTGTTCGTAAGTATAGACAGCAGTTATGTTTAATTTTATACCCTTGCTACTGAGTTCTTTTATGACTCGGCCCATATATATACCTTTAGAATTAACAACTGGTATTTTAACATAAACGTTTCTTCCCCAAGTATTTATTTTATATGCTTGTTTGAGCATTTCTTTAGGGTCGTCAGCAAAAACTTCAAATGAAATAGGTTTTTTTTTACAAACTTTTAATATTTTTAAAGAATAAGCTTTATAATTTTTTGCTCCCGCTAATCTCATTAAGCTTGGATTAGTTGTAAAACCATCAACAATAGATTGCTTATTAAAGATTTTTATTGTCTTAAAGTCAGCAATATCACAAAATATTTTTGTTTTCATTAGTCTAAATTTTTTACTATATCCTCAGTCATTTTTTTAGCATCTGCAAATAACATTAATGTGTTATCTCTATAGAATAACTCATTGTCTATACCAGCGTATCCGGGAGATAAACTTCTCTTTACAAATAAAACTGATTTGCATTTCTCTACATCCAGAACAGGCATACCGAAAATAGGACTTTTTGGATCAGTTTTAGCAACTGGATTAGTTACATCATTAGCTCCTATCACAAAAGCTACATCAGAATTAGCAAAATCGTTATTTATATCTTCAAGTTCAAACACTTCATCGTAAGGAACATTGGCTTCTGCCAAAAGAACATTCATGTGCCCAGGCATTCTACCAGCAACTGGATGTATGGCATAAGTAACTTTAATATCATTTTTTTTCAGTTTATCTACCATCTCTCTCAAAGCGTGTTGTGCTTGTGCAACTGCCATTCCATAACCTGGTACTATAATCACGGAAGAAGCATTTTTCATTAAAAAGGCTGCGTCTTCCGCGTTACCGCTTTTAACTGGCTTTTGATCTTTTTTTTCTTTTTTATCATCAGCAGAATTATCTGCTCCAAAACCACCAAGTATTACACTAAAGAATGACCTGTTCATGGCTTTACACATTATGTAAGAAAGTATTGCTCCTGAAGATCCTACAAGTGCACCGGTAATGATTAAAGCAGTGTTTTCCAATGTAAAACCTATTCCAGCAGCAGCCCAACCAGAGTAAGAGTTAAGCATTGAAATTACTACAGGCATGTCTGCTCCACCAATGGGTATAATTAATAAAACACCAACTAGAAAAGAAATTATAACTACAGTCCAAAAAATATTTGCTGACTGAGTTTTACATAAATAAAAGATTAATACGAAAATCCCTATACCAAGTGCTAAGTTTAAAAGGTGTTGGCCGCTGAATATAATTGGAGAGCCAGACATAATCCCTCTTAATTTCAGAAAAGCTATTATAGACCCTGAAAAAGTAATTGCTCCTACAGCTGCACCAATAGACATTTCAATTAGACTTGCTAGTTTAATTGCACCAACAGCTCCTAAATTAAAAACTTCAGGATTTAAAAAAGCTGCAATTGCAACAAAAACAGCAGCTAGACCAACTAAACTATGAAAACCTGCCACCAATTCTGGCATTGCAGTCATTGGAATTCTAAAAGCTATAAAAGCTCCAATTGCCCCACCAATAACTAGAAACATTATTACATAAATTAACGACTCAGAAAAATTTCCAATTGATAAAAATGTTACAATAATTGCAATTATCATTCCAACAATTCCAAAATAATTTCCTTGTCTTGATGTGTCTGGAGATGACAATCCTCTTAGCGCAAGAATAAATAGAATTCCTGAAACTAAATAAAAAATTGCTGATAAATTTGCAGATATCATTTCTTTTTATCTTTCTTTTTTTTATACATTTGAAGCATTCTTTGAGTTACTAAAAACCCACCAAAAATATTTATTGCTGCTAAGACAATAGCGATAAATCCAAAAATACTTGATATATCAAAAATGTTCTCCGAAGATCCAGCTAGAGCTGCAATTATAGCGCCAACTATGATAACTGATGAAATAGCGTTTGTTACAGACATTAAAGGAGTGTGTAGAGACGGAGTAACACTCCATACAACATAGTAGCCAATAAAAATCGACAAAATGAATATACTTAATCTAAATATAAACGGATCTATTTCCATAATTAAATCTCTTTTATTAATGATTTTTTAATTATCTCGTCTTCTAAATTAATATTAAAATCTTTTTTTTCTTTACTATATAAGTTTCGTATGAAGCTAAATAGGTTTTTAGCATATAAACTCGACGCTGTAAGTGGTAATCTATTCATTAAACTTTTCACACCTATCACTTTTATTCCATCAACTATGTTAATTTTTCCAGCCTCTGAATATGCAGAATTTCCTCCTTGTTCTGCTGCTAAATCATAAACGATAGACCCGGGTTTCAACAATTTTACTAAATTCTCAGTTAAAATTCTTGGTGCAGGTTTTCCAGGTATTAATGCAGTGCATATAACAATATCATTTTTTTTTAATGCTTCTTTCATCATCTCGGCTTGTTTTTTTTTATAATCCTCTGAAGTTTCTTTGGCATATCCACCCGCCGTTTCCATATCTTCTGTTTGTTCAACAGTTAAAAATTTTCCACCTAAGCTCTCTACTTGCTCTTTTGATGCCGCCCTTACATCAGTTGCTGAAACAATTGCACCTAATCTTTTTGCAGTAGCAATAGCTTGTAACCCCGCTACACCCGCTCCAATTACTAAAACTTTGGCAGCTGGGACAGTTCCAGCAGCCGTCATCATCATCGGTACAGCTTTTTCAAATTCAGCAACACAGTCAACTACTGCTCTATACCCAGCTAAGTTTGATTGAGAGGATAACACATCCATCGATTGAGCTCTTGTGATACGAGGCAATAGTTCAAGTGAAAAAATTTTAATCTTTTTATTTAAAATTTTGTCAATTTGGCTTTTGTTTTTCGAAGGATTGAACATTCCAATTAAAATTGTATTTTCTTTTAAAATACTAATTTCATTTTCAGCCGGGCAATTAACCTTGATAATCGCTTTACTTGAGTTTAAAACTTCATTAGAGGAAGCTTTAATTTCAACTCCAACTTTTTTATACTCACTATCTTGAATTCCTAAATGGATTGCATAATCTTTCTCAATATATACTTGAAGTCCCAAACCTATAATACTTTTTGCAGTTTCAGGAGTTAACGAAACTCTTTTTTCTAATGTTAAATTTTCTTTAGTTGAACCAACTATCATTTTAAGAATATCTTTAGATTATAGTAAAGTTAAAGCAAGTATCACTAAGATCGCAATTACTGCAATCGTTCCCCATAAAACAAACTTGGTAAATCCCTTCCAAGTGTCTTTATAGTCATGGTCGCTCATATTAACCCTGACGTGCTTTGAATCTTGGATTTTTTTTATTGATAACGTAAAGTTTGCCTCTACGCTTTACTAACTTTGAGTTAAGATCTCTTTTTTTTAAAGATTTTAATGAACTTGCTATTTTCATAATAATTAATTTAATTAGCCTGGCAACGTCCTACTCTCCCGTGTCTTAAGACAAAGTACCATCGGCGCTGAAGGACTTAACTTCCGAGTTCGGAATGGGATCGGGTGTGGCCCCTTCGCAATAATTACCAGGCCATGCTTTATATTATCTAATGAAAATCTTGTAAACAAAAATTTATTAATAATTAACTAAAGATTAATGAGAATTTTATTCTAAAACCCATACAAATGTAGAAGGTTCAGAATTTATATCTTTATTTGGTGGGCTCTGGTCAAACATCCATTCTTTTTTAAGGGTATAACCTGTTTTTTTTAATATTTCTTTATAATCGGAAAAACCTAAAACTCCTTGACCAGAGAAATCATGAAAAAGTAAGTATTCGGGCATTAAACTTTTTTCGCAGTTTTCCTGGAGTATAATATCACTCTGTTTTGTTAATTCACAAATAACAATTGTGGAATTTGGGAAGTTTTTTTTAATACTTTTTAAATAATCAATAATAATTGATTTTTTATTTTTACTTATTTCATGAAGTAAAAACCAAAAAAAGAAAATAGTTTTTTTCCCTTTTATATTAATTTTCTTTTTCCAATAATTTATTTTTGACGCGTCTGCTCTAAAAATTTTAATATTATTACGATTCTTTTTTTTAATTAATTTTGCTGATTTCACAGATGTATTAGAGACATCAAATCCATATAAATCAAGACTTTGAAAATTATCGTTAAGCAAATTTAAAAAATGTCCATTACCACAACCAACATCTATACCTGCGTGAAAAGAATTATTTTGAGATAGATATGAAATCACTGGAGGAAAATATCGCATATGAGTTAAGCCGCTACCAATAATATTCTCATTTCTATCAACCTTTAGTTTTTTAACATTCATTTTGCTATTAAATATATTTCCTAAATTTAAAATATAATCTCTATATGAATGAGGTACATAGTAAGAATTTGCTCTTTTAAATATCTCGACTCCCATATCGGTAAATTCTAATTCGTCATTATCTAATTTTTTAAGCAAATTAATTCTTACTAAATAACTTAAGCAAGCTTCAAGTTCTTTTTTGCTCTTAATGTTTATTAATTTTTTTTTATCAAATATTGCTTTATTCTTTATAAATTTAAAAATTTTTCTTTTTGAAAGTTCGCATATAATTGGAGCTGAATAAAGTCCTCTTAAATGATAAACTAATTTTTCAATAGAATAAGTCATAATGTTATCTATAGTTATTTGATATAAAAGTATATTATATTTATTTATGGAAATAGAAAAAGTTTTATTTGAAGATTTTGAAAAAATATCAGAACTTAACAATAGAAATAATTTAATTACTTTAAATAAACATGATTGGATTAATCTATGGAATAAAAATCCATACTTTAATCAAACAAATGAATGGATTATTGGTTGGAAACTATTAGATAAAAAGAAAATTGTTGGAGCTTGTTTAAACATTCCTTTTATTTTTGAATTAAAAAATAAAGAGTTTTTAGCTGCAATTTGTAATAATTATGTAATCGATAAAAACTATAGATCGTTTTCACTTAAACTAAGACATTTATTTTTAAATCAAAAAGGTATTGATTTATTTATAACTAATTCAGCAAATATTGAGTCTGAAAAAATAATGGAAGCCTTTAAAGCAAAAAAAATTTCACAGCAAGATTACCAAAAAAGACTTTTATTTATTGTAAATAAACCAAGATTTTTTTTCAATTTTATTAAGGGTTTAATTGTTAAAGAAAAGAATTCTTTTGACAGAGATATTTTTCAACCTATTAAAGAAGAGAAGATAAAAAAAAACAACATTTCTTTTCATTTAAAAGAAAATTTTGATAATGATTTTATTCAACTGGCAAAAGAATTAAAAAATTTTAATAATTTAAGGTCTTCAAAAAAATTAGAATGGTTAAAATGGAAGTATAATCAATATATTGAAAAGAAAAAATTTTATGTCATTAAAATTTATAAAGACCAAAATTTTATCGGATTTATAGCGATGGTTAGTAGCATAGAAAAAAAATACAATTTTAAAAAATTATCTATAGTTGAAATTGTTATTTCAGATAAAGAAAATTATATTCTTAATGATACTTTGAAATATTGTATGGATTTTGCAAAAAAATTTAATTTTGATGTTATCGACGTAATAGGTTATAAAAAAAACAAGAGAATAGAATTTGAAAAATTAGGATTTATAAAAAAGAAAAGTAAAAATTTTAATTTTTTGGTAAAAAGCACTAATTCTCAGCTTAATTTTGAGCTTTTTGAAAACAGTGAAAATTTAGATTTATCTCTAACAGATGGTGATAACATTTTTTATTTAGATTAAATGGACATAAAAAAGATTATAAATATTTCAATAGACGAGTTCAATAATTCTCAAAATCAATTTGAAATATACAAAAAAAATGACTTCATTTTACTTGGTGAGGGAAGTGCGCTTGACTCTTTGGCAATAGTAAATTTCTTGACGAAATTGGACAAAAATATTTTTAAAGAATCTAAAAAGGATCTCGATCTTATGAATAAAATCTTTTCTCGTCAGGAAAACAAATTTTCTTTACTGGACCTAGAAGAATTATTAAAAAATAATTTTTAAAAAGGATTTACCTACCCTTAATAAAGTTTCTTTATCTTTTACAAAAAGTTTATTTAAAATTAGATATTTTATTAGTATCGAAATTATAGTTCTTTTTTTAAAATTATTTTTTTGAGAAAAGATTAAAGCACTGTAATATAGTTTTTGCATATCATTTTTAAATAATTTTTTTATAAGATTGTTAAAAATTCTAATCTGAGTTTGAGAAGAAAGGCTTTCAAATTTTTTATCTTTTTTAAAAATAATAAACTTTATCAATGATCTAAAATGAATATTTAACTTAATTTTTTTTTTAATATTTTTAAGCACAATTTTATGTCTCTCCAAGTCTTGCTTTTTAGCATTCCTAAAACTTTGTTGTTTTTTATGTTTTCTTACAAGAGTAAACTGTTTGTTTAATATTTTGATTTTATGTTTATTAAGTAAGATTTTTGAAATCAAATCAAAATCTTGGGCAAATTTTAGATTTTGACAATATCCACCTAATTTTTTTATTATTTGTGTTTTAAACATAATTGTTGTGTGTGAAACAGGGTTATCAACAAAGATTCTGCAATTAATTAAATCAGGTTTATGGGTAAATCTCCTCACTGCAATTAGTTTTCCTTTTTCATTAATTATATTCGACCTACCGGCAACTAAGGCGTACTCTCTATTGTTTTTAAGAAATTTGTAGCTTTGAATTATTCTGTCTTCTAAACAAATATCATCTGAGTCCATAATTGCGATATATGGAGATTTAGCTAGTCTAATTGCTTTATTAAGTGAGTAAGACTGGCCGTAATTTTTTTTATTTTTAATAATTCTAAATTTTTTATTATAATTTTTTGTTAAGATTTCGTAAGAACCATCGTTAGAATGATTATCAATAAATATTACTTGATAAGAGTCAAAATTTATATTCTTAATACTATCAATGCACTTTTGAAGATAGTCTGCAGTATTATACACAGGAACTATAATTGTAACTTTAGCATTCATAAAATGAAATTTTGTTTATTTTAGATTTAATTGATTAATTGTTTTTACGCATTTTTTCAAATAAAGTATAAATATATCGAAAATTATAACAATTCTTATGATGAAAATTTTTAATTTATCCAGAGGCACATTAATTAGAATAGATGACGTTGCTCAAAACATGAATTGGGACATGATGAATAAATGTGAAGAATTGTTTAATCGTCATAATATAAAACCAGTTTTAGGTGTTATTCCAAACAATACAGATCCTGATTTACTTAAATTCTCTAAAAAGGAAAATTTTTGGGAAAAAATAAAAAATTGGCAAGATCAAGGTTGGGAAATTTCTATGCATGGCTATTCTCACAATTACGAGATAGACACAAATAAAAATGATTTCTTTAAACTTGGTGGAAAATCAGAATTTTACGGAAAAAGTTTAGAAGAACAAACAAATAAAATAAAAAAAGGATTAGAAGTTTTTGATAAGAATAAAATTAAAATTAGATCTTTTTTTGCCCCAAATCACACTTACGATGAAAATACATTTAAAGCCCTTAAGTTGTGCGGGATTAATGAAGTCATAGACGGATACGGTTTTCAACCTTATGAAGAAAAAGATTTTGTATTTATTCCACAACTTTTTTATAGACTAATAAACTTTCCTTTTTCTTTTCAAACTACTCAACTTCATTTAAATGAATGGACAGATACTACATTTAATAATTTTAAAAATTTTATTCTATCAAATAAAGATAAAATTATTACTTATGACAAAATGTTAAGTAAAACTTCTAATAATATTTTTATTTCTTTAATGAACAATTTACTCAAAAGATCTTTAATCACACTAAGAAAATTTAAGAATAATTAGAACATTTCTTTGGTGGGCGTGATAAGAATTGAACTTATGGCCTCTACGATGTCAACGTAGCGTTCTACCACTGAACTACACGCCCATTAAAAAACATTTTGATTCCCTTTGTGCCTTTTATAAAAACCCAAAGTCTTTTGTAATCCTTTTTTTAATGGAATTTTCGCTCGCCAATTTAAAAGTTTTTTTATTTTACTTGTGTCTGGAAAAATTTTTAATGTTTCATCCTTTCGCATCTTTAATTTACCATACTGAGGATTTCCCTTTTTAATTAGGGAAGAAATTAATTGAATAATTTTTTTTACTTTTTGAGGTTTTCCAGTTCCTAGATTAAGTATCTGGCCAAAGATTTTTCTTTTTGTAATCAAACATTTAATTATCACGTTAACCACATCATCAATATAAATAAAATCTCTATACTGACTACCTTCAGTGCAAGGAAAAGTTTTATCTTGAATAGAGTTATAAATTGTAATTGGAATTAACCTATTTATAGACTGGTATGGTCCATAAGCTTGATATAAGCGTAAAATAATTACTGGAAAATTATTCTTCCTAAAAAATTTAATCAAAAATTTCGTAGCCCTAAGTTTTGATAAAGCATAATGAGATTTTGGATTCCCTTGAAATTTTTCATGATGAGGTGATTTTATTTTTCCATACTCACCACTACTACCCATTTGAATAAAAGTTTTAAGATTTTTTTTGTAAAAAAAATTTGCTAAATTTTTGCATCCATAAAAGTGACTTTTGATAGTTTTAATTTTATTTTTGTGATCAACGTATCCCCCAAGATTTACTACATAATCAAAATAACCTTTTATTTTGTTTAAATCTTTCTTTTTTGAAATATTTCCAATTATATAATTAATTTTTTTTATTTTTCTTATCTTTTTAGGTCTTG